>CAMOLA010000031.1 GCA_946618265.1 uncultured Eggerthellaceae bacterium | reverse complement strand
GCGGGATGAACTCCCCGAACGGATACCCCTTCACGTCTACGAACGTGGTTCCGATGACTACGATTCCCATGTTTTGCAAACGTCCCTTCCACCAGGCCACACTACCTGGCGCATGCGCCCGATCAACAACGACCCCACCATCATAACCGCTTCCTCTCGCAATAAAGCTAGAACGCGCGGGTCACCATCTCGCGGTAGCGCCGCAGCTCCGCCTCGTCGCGGTGCTCCATGAGGCCCTCGATGTATTCGAGCAGCTCGTCCTTGGCCTCCGGCAGCCGGCACTGCACGTAGAACGTGTTCGAGGCGTGCTCGTTCATGAAGACCGTCTCGTTGGTCAGGCAGCGCACGAGCTCGCGGATCTCCTCGAGCTTCTCCATCTCGGTCGACTCGACGTAGAGCCCCTTCTCGACCGCGCGGGAAAGCGGCGTGCCGGGCGCCACGGTGAGCATGGAGGTGTTCACCAGATGGTATGCGGACTCGTCGACCTTGTCGATTACGCCGCTCAGGGTGCGCAGCATCCGGAACCGGACGCCCTGGTACATGTTGCAGAACGCGCAGCCGTTGTGCGTGCAGCCCTCGGTCACGGGCACCAGAAACGCGCCCGCGCTCGTGTACCTGACGCTTGGCAAGGAGCACACGGAGTGGCCGGTCTACGACCTGGGCGGTTTCGGGTTGGCGCTCATGCTGGCGGCGAAGGATCATGGCATCGACTCCATCCCCGCCTACGAGATCGTGAAGTTCCCCGCCGAGCTGCGCCCGCTGCTGGATGTGCCCGCCGACGAGGACATCGTCATGGGAATCGCGCTGGGCTACGCGGCCGAGGACGACATCAACGACTTCGCCTCTTCGCGCCTGCCGCTTGAGGACATCCTCACCATAAAAGAGTAGTTGCAAGGCGAATCTCAGCCGCCAACCAGAAGCCACCATTCGGGCGCTGCCAAGCCGGCACCGTGTCGGAAGGGGCGCCCGAATGGGCAGATGACGACGGCTGCATCTCTGGCTGTGGTCACGGCGTTCTCGACCGCAGCCAGAGACGACTTAGACGAGCTCGCGGACATCGGCTCCTGAGCTGCGTCGCGCCCTAGATGATCCGGGTGTTGTGAGCGGGATCGGTATGGCCGAAGCTATCGGACGCCTCCGGCGGAATCGGGTCGCCGCAGTACGGGCACGTACCGCTCGTCACGTCGGCCTCCGCCACCACGGGCATGCCGCATGTCGGGCACGTCGCTTGCTGCGTGTTTGGACCGGGATCTACCGCGCTGGGTCTGAAGCACATGGTTCCCACCTCGCCTCTCTGGGCTCGCGCCTCGCCTGAATCGGCCTCACGCAAATTATACGTCGGACGCCCATAAATCGCCCCGGTGCGTTTGTGGCCTCGCTCTAGCTTTGGGCGAAAAGACGAAAGGGATTGTTCGCAATGCTCGAGGCTTGCGGACCACACAAACTGGTAGGGGGAGGGGGCGCCGTCGAGCGCATCGGCGCGTTCTCGGGCCGCCCCTCCAATTCGCACGGATCGTTTCTCGCGATGCGCGATGCCTAAGCCTGCTCTGCGTTGGCCTCGACCTTCGGCTCGGGCAGCGGGAGCTTGCGCACCTTCAGCAGGTTCGCCAGCGCCAGAGCGCTCGACGCGAATCCCACCAGGTAGAACACGGGGTTCTGAAGGAAGGGCATCATGAGCACGAACCAGGTACCGGGCAACCACGAGATGGTGATCTGGATGAAGATGGTCAGCTGCACCTTCATCGAGTTGCCCAGCTGCGTGCCCGTGCGGGCGGCGCGGGAGTGCCAGTGCTCCCAGCACAGCCACGGGAACAGGAAGTTGGTCCACGGCCAGGTGACGCACAGCGACGCGTTGAAGAAGCCGCCCAGGATGAACGAGATGGACAGCCAAAACGCGGCGGCCACGGTAATCATGATGGCCACGTAGCCCCAGGCCTGCTTCTCGGTGATGTTGCCGCCGTGCACGAACCGGCCGAGCTCCTCTTCGCGGTCGGTCTTGATGTGGGCCTGGATCGACTTGACCTCACCCCACACCCAGATGGGCTCGAGGATTCCGAACAAGGTCCACAGCCAGAAGAAGTCGTAGCGGAACGCGAGGATCCACATCATGATCGTGCACAGCGTGTCCCACACGATGAGCACGCAGTGCAGGAATAGCGGGTAGGGGTCCTTGCCGTCGCGCTTCTGCACGCCGGCGACGTTGGTGTAGAGCATGAAGCCCAGGATGATGTTGACCGCCATCATGATGAAGACGGGGATGTTCTCCACGGACGGCGTCATGTGCTCCATGATGACGCCGGGCACGTCGTTGATCATGGCCAGCGACGCGAGGTCGATCTCGAACGGGTTCACAGGTTCTCTCCTTTGCTCGGGGTTTTTGTCCTGAAGCGAAAGGTAGAACCGTTAAGCTCCTTTGAAACCATACAAAACGCTATACTGTATGAATGTAATACGGAAACGCCGTTTTGCAGGGGAGGCGCCATGTTCAAGGACCGCACGAAGAGGCTGTTCGCCGCCGAGCTGGAGGCGATGCTGAAGGAGATGCCGCTCTCGAAGGTGCGCGTGAACGCGCTCTGCGAGCGGTGCGGTGCGCAACGCCAGGCGTTCTACTACCACTTCCGCGACAAGTACGACCTTGTGGCCTGGATCTTCGAGCAGGACTTCCGCGCCGGCGCCGAGGACGCGGGGTGCACGGGCTACCGCGAGCAGACCGCCGCCGCGCTCGCCCGCATGTGGGAACGCCGGGACTTCTACCGCACGGCATTCGCCGACAAGTCACAGAACTCGATCGAACGTCACATCCAGGATTTCGACGTGGCGATGAGCTCCCGGTTCGTGTTGCGCCATTCCGGCGCAAAGCAGCTCTCGGCGCAGAGGCTCTTCGACATAAAGTCGCACTCGTACGGGTCCATCGGCTGCACAGTGGAGTGGCTTCGTGGCGAGCTGGACACGACTCCCGAGAAGCTTGCCGCTTGGGAGTGCGAGCGCATGCCGGCCTTCCTGCTAGCAGCCTACGATGCCGCCGTGCGCGAGGGTTGGGAAATCTGAGCGCCACACAAGCTTTCATCCACGAGTGTCACCAGCGTGAACAGGGAACGGAGGAGTGTTCACGCGAGCGAATCGCTTAACGTCCTCGTAGTCCATTGTTCGAATGAACGCTCCTCCTTGTTCATCATCCCTGAATGTGTAGATTGGAAACGTCTTCGGGAAACAAAAAATATGGGATGAAGGCGTTGCCGCTGAAGACGCCTACCGCATGAGACTTCATGTATTTGACGAACGCGAGCACCTTCTCGGATGCGTCCTGCCTGTATAGAAGGCCAATGTTTCGCCTGGCGAACGGCTCGCCAACCGGCACGACAGCACGCAGCTCGCTCGTGCGCACGAACCCCATGATGAGCGAGGTGATGAGGTTACACGTGGGCAGCGCGTCCTTCACACGCAAATGTTCCTTGAACGGCCGAAGCTCGATCGCGTTATCGGACACGTCCGCGTTTCGCAGGATGTAGGCGAACCAGTCGCTGTAGCCGAGCAAACCCGACTCGATATTGAACTGCAGCCCGTCCATATCGGAAGCAGTAACGCTTTCGCGCTCCGCCAGCGCATGATCGCGCGGGACCGACAGGTATGCCTGCTCGGTGTAGAGCTTTTGCCATTTGAATGCCTTGTCGCGGACGACATCAGTCGCAAGAAGCACGTCGAAGCGTCCATCCTTCAGGCCATCCTTCAGCACATCGGTCGGGCAGTTGTCCACCACAAACCGGCTGTCGGGAAACTCCGCGGCGACCGGCGACATGACGAAACCCGACGCGATATAGGAATACGACCCAATGCGCAGCGTCGCCTCCTCTCGGCGTTTCAAATCCTCCACTTCGGCGAGCATGGTTTTGAACATGCCATCAATCTCGCGCGTGCGCTCCAACACGAGCTCGCCGTACGGCGTCAGCCGCAGCTGGTTGCTCGAACGCGTGAACAGCTTGCAGCCCAGCTCGGCCTCGAGCTTCTTTATGTTGTGGCTCAGCGTCGGCTGAGACAAGAACAGCCGCTCGGCCGCCCCGCGCATCGTTCCGCATTCCGCGATCATCTGAAACTGCTCGAACTGGAAGATTTCCATATGCGCCTCCTCCCGTCCATGATAGCCAAAGGCAGCAAAAGGAGCAGCTTTTTTGCTTGGCCTTTCCCTTTTTTGCGCCACAAGACGCCGAATCGGTTACCGCGTAAAACCGTAATTGCGCTAGAGTCTAAAGCGCATTAAACAGGCGCGTAAATTGCAGGACCGAATACCGGCATTCGCGAAGAGCGTCTTGCCAAGAAAGGGTACGCGATGATCGAAGTCCGAGAATACCAGCCAGGCGATGTGCCGGCCATGATAGCCATATGGAACGAAGTGGTCGAGGACGGCATCGCCTTCCCGCAGGAGGAGCCGCTCGACCTGGACGGCGGCACGGCGTTTTTCGCCGAGCAATCCTGCTGCGGCGTCGCCCTCGAGGCGGGCGAGGTGCTCGGACTTTACATCTTGCACCCGAACAACGTGGGGCGTTGCGGCCACATCGCCAACGCGAGCTACGCGGTGGCATCGTCGGCGCGCGGCCGCAGCGTCGGGCGCGCGCTCGTGACGGACTGCCTGGCGCAAGGGCGCGCGCACGGCTTCCGCGTGCTGCAGTTCAACGCCGTCGTTGCCAGCAACGCGCCTGCACGGCACCTATACGAGTCGCTCGGGTTCGTGCAACTCGGAACAATTCCCGGCGGCTTCCGCATGCCCGACGGCACGTATGCGGACATCTGCCCCTATTACCACGAACTCTAGGAAGTCGGCCAACGCGCACTTACGGCCGCACGGCGTCAAGGCTCACGATGGCGAGCCCGCACCAAATGCTGCCCAAGCACACGGCATGCGCCACCGTGAACGGCTCGCCGAACAGGAAGACGCCCGTAATCAGCGCAATCGTGGGGCTCACGTACTGGATGAACCCAAGCAGCGACAGCGGTATCGAATTCGCCGCCTTCGCGAACAGGATGAGCGGCACCGCCGTCACGACGCCCGCCACGACGAGCAGCCCGGTTATCAGCCAACCGTGCGCGCTGCCCAGATCGGCTGCGAATGCATGCTGGCCGGTAACGAAAGCGAGTGCGACGGCGAGCACGATCGCCGGCACGACGAGCACCGTGCTCTCGAACGCAATCGCCTGGATAGCCGGGTAGTTTCCCTTTTTCTTGATTGCGCCGTACAGACCGAAGGAAAAGGCCAAAGCAAGCGAAATCCACGGGAACTGCCCGTAGTTCACGGTGAAAAACGCCACGCCGAACGCGCATAGCACGACGGCCGCGAGCTGCAAGGGCCGAAGCCGCTCGCGAAACACCAGCACGCCGAACAAGATGGACACGAGCGGGTTGATATAGTAACCGATGGCCGTTTCGACCACATGGCCCGAATTGACGGCGATGATGTACACGCCCCAGTTGATCGCGATGACCACCGCTGCCGGCCCCAGATAGCGCCAAGCGCGCGGCTCGCGCAGCATCCTCCCGAGCCCCAGGTGGCCTGCCGCGCACACGACCGCCGTAATCGCGAAGCACCAGATGATGCGGTGCGCGATGATCTCGAACGAATTGACCTCGGCGAGCAGCTTCCAGTAAATGGGCAAAAGTCCCCAGATCAGATAGCAGAGCAGCGCCGCGAGCACGCCCCGCTTCTCCTGCGCCGTCAAGCCGCCCGACCGACGCGCGTTTTTGCCGTTTGAACCGTTCATGGCGGCCATTATCGCATGAAACAGGTCTCCACGACGGGTTCAGCTAATTGCCAGCTGCGGCGGCGCACGATTTCGCCATGAGGAGAACTTACAATAGGGTGGTGTTAGGGTGACCGAAAGGGAGTCTCCCCTTCGGTCACCCCGCGCGGGAAGCGGACTAACGCCAGCTACAACAGGTACGCCGAAAACGCGCCGATTGAAGAAGGGAGCATCGTGGCACCATACATTTTGCCCGCGCTGGGTGTTTACCTTGCCTGCATCAACGTGCTCGCTTTCGCCGCATTCGGCATCGACAAGGCGCGGGCGCGGCGCGGCGCGTGGCGCATTTCCGAGAAAGCGCTCATGCTGCTCGCCGTCATGGGCGGGGGAATCGGCGCTTTCGCGGGCATGCAGGCATTTCATCACAAGACGCGCAAGCCGCTGTTCCGCATCGGCGTGCCGGCGGTGATTGTCGCCGAGCTCCTGGCCGTCGCGCTGGTAGCCGGCATCGTGCTGCAAAAGCCACATGCAGAGGACCTACAGCAGGCGATCGTCGAATACGTCGTCGACGGCGATACGGTCGACGTCTCGATCGAGGGCAAGACCGAGCGCGTGCGGCTCATCGGCATCGACGCGCCCGAATCGGTCAGCCATATCGAAGAGCAGAACAGCGAAGAGGGCGAACTGGCAAGCAACCACCTGAGCGCACTGCTCGAAGAGGGCGCGCCCGTGTACCTCCAAGCTGACCAGGAGGACCGCGACCGCTACGAACGCCTGCTGCGCTACGTGTGGATCGAGCTGCCCGGCGACCCCCGCGATCCCGACGAGGTCGCGCACAAGATGGCGAACGCGATCATGGTGGCCGACGGCTACGCCGACACGATGCGCTACGAACCCAACACCTACTACGCCGAGCAGCTCGAAACGCTCAAGGAGCAGGCCCTCGCCCACGATGCCGGCATCTCCTACCTCTTCGCCTAGCCGCCCGTCCCGCGAATCAATTTCCCGCGGGGAACCAGTTGTTTTAGAAAGCACCTGTTCAGAAGCCGAATCATTTTCCCGCGGGGAAAACGGTCGGGATGGAGCCGCGCGCCCAGGGAGAAGGATGTGCTCGCTTGAATCATTTTCCCGCGGGGAAACTGATCGTTTCGTAAAATACCTGTTCAGATGCCGAATCATTTTCCCGCGGGGAAAACGGACGCGGAAGCGCTCCGGGCGCGATCATTTTCCCGCGGGGAAAATGATTCGCGAAATGGCGCAATCTGCTACCCTGTTCCCATGAGTTATCGGGAAGACGAAAAGCGCTGGAAGCGCATTCACGACATGCTCGCGGCCGAGGCGAGCGGCAAGGCGCCGCGCCCCGTGGCTTCGCAGCGCACGCTGTTCGGCATCCCCTCGACCGTCGAGCAGACGATCGCGAAAGCCGTCGCGGAAGACGAGAAGGCCAGGCATATGAAACGCGCAACCCAACCGCAGCGCATCGACCACCCGCTCGAACCGATTTTCGACGAGCATTCGCGCATCCTCATCCTGGGCACGATGCCATCCCCCAAATCGCGCGAAATCGGGTTCTACTACGGCCACCCGCAAAACCGCTTCTGGCGCGTGCTGGCGCGGCTGTTCGACGAGCCGGTCGCCACGACCAACGAGCGCCGACGCGACCAGCTGCTTCGCCACCACATCGCGCTGTGGGACGTGCTCGCGTCATGCGAAATCGCGGGCGCGAGCGACGCGAGCATCACCAATGCCGTGCCCAACGACCTGTCCCGCATCCTGGACGTCGCGCCCATCGAGGCCGTTTTCTGCACGGGCGCGAAGGCCGCCGAGCTCTACGCGCGCCATTGCGAGGCGCAAACGGGCATTCCCTGCGTGAAGCTGCCCTCGACCAGCCCCGCCAACGCAGCGGCGAAGTTCGAACAGCTCGTCAGCGCCTATGCCGAAATGCTGCCCCACCTGCATGAACTCGAACCGCCCATCTTCGACATCCAGCGCGTCATCCAGCTCGAACAGGACATCGACGCCGCTTGCACATCGCTCGCCGAACTCATGGACCGTGCCGGCACCGCAATCGCCCACCGCGTGCAGACCGATCATCCCGGCGCCGCCGTCGCCATCCTGTGCGGCAACGGCAACAACGGCGGCGACGGCTGGGTGGCCGCCCGCGAGCTGGCCCGCGCCGGCCGCAACGTCACGGTCATCTGCGCGCGCACGCCCGAGCAGCTGAAGGCGCAACCCGCCCGCAATGCCGCCATCGCCTGCGAGCCCATCCTTAGCGAGCAGGGCGTCCGCATCTTGGCCAACCCCGACGAAGAAGCGCTCGAAACCGCACTCTCCCATGCAGACGTGATCGTCGACGCCCTTTTGGGAACCGGTTTTGCGGGCCAGACTGTAAAAGCGCCGTTCGACTCCTGGATACGCGCCGCCAACGACCGCCAGGCACCCGCCAACCGCGCCCATCCCAGCGACCCCGCATCCATGGGAAACGACTGCCCGCCACCCGCCTTCGTCATCGCCGCCGACACGCCGAGCGGCCTGAACGCGCAGACGGGAACTACATCAGACCCCTGCATCCACGCCAACCAGACGATCACCATGATGGTCTCCAAGCCGGGCCTCGAGCTGCCCGCCTCCAAACCGTATTGCGGCGAAGTGCGCATCGCGCCCCTACATTACCTGGAACCGTTCATGTAAACAGGACGACTATACATTTGGGGACAGTCCCCAAATGTATAGTCGTCGGCGCTCACGCTGGCCTCTCGACTGTCCGCCCAGGTCAACGGCAGGGGCGCTAGGTCTACGGCTGCTCGCATTTTTGAAACATTCTAGTTCGCAGCTGCGCAAGCGGCTACGCACCCCGTCGCTGACCTGGGCTGCTGGGTTCTGACAGCAACCATACTCTTTGGCGCCTAGACGGGACGTTTTGCCAGCGAGCCATTGGGGCATGACCCCGCCAGCGCATTCGCGACCTCTTACTTCAACGCTCCGTACTGCTCGTCGGAAACCGGCTCGAGCCACTCGGCGCGCGCATTCTCGCCAGCTACCTCAATCGCCAGGTGCGAGAACCACGAATCGGGAGCGGCGCCATGCCAGTGCTTCACGCCCGCCGGGATGTTGACGACCGTGCCCGGCGTCATCTCGATAGGATCTTTGCCCCATTCCTGATAGTAGCCACGACCGCCAACGCAGATCAGCATTTGCCCGCCGTCCTTATCAGCATGATGGATATGCCAGTTGTTGCGGCATCCCGGCTCGAAGGTGACGTTGAAGATGGACACCTGATCAGTCGAAACCGGCGCCAGATAGCTTTGCCCGACGAAATACTGCGCGTACGCGTCGTTGGGCGCGCCGATGGGGAAGAAGATCTCGTTCTGATGCCGGTCCTTATCGGTCAGCGCCGGCTCGTCATCGACCCAAACATCCTTGGCCATACGGAACACCGCCCAGCCCTTGGGCCATCCGACGTACATGGTGGCATGCGTGACAATCGCGGCGATTTCGGCCTTCGTCACGCCATGGGCCTTCGCATTCTGCAGGTGATACCCCAGCGACGAATCCGTAATCCCCGACGCCATAAGCGACACCACGGTGATGATGCACCTCGTCTTCGTGTCAATCGCATCTTCATTCCACACCTCGCCGAACAGCACGTCATCATTGAGGTGCGCAAACATCGGCGCAAAATCCCCCAGCTGATCCCTCCCTGCCGTTTGCACGATCTTCTCGCCCATCAAATTGCCTCCTTAGCATTGCTCGATTGCTTGTGAAACCATTGTATCTAACGAAATTCGCGCCAGCGCTCTATGCCAGCCAGGCATCCACGGCGGCTTCGGCCTCGTCACGCGAATTCTGCGCCACGGCGCCCTCGAGCGACAAGCCCTCGCCCACCTCTGCACCTGCGCACGTCGACCGCACCGCCGCGTCGGTGCCCGAAAGACCACTGCCCTGATGCGTGCAGAACGGATGGATTTGCTTGCCCGCCCAATCGTGCGCCTCGAGGAACGTGTAAACGCACATGGGTAAATCGCCCCACCAGATCGGATAACCCAGATAGATGGTCGTATACGACGCGATGTCGATATCGCCTACGTACGCCGGTCGCGCGCCCTCTTTCTGCTCGGCAAGCGCAACGTCGCAGCAATCGTCATAGCCTTCGGGATATGCTTCGGCCGGCTCGATCTCGAACAGGTCGGCGCCCGTCTTCTCGGCGATCATCTTTGCCACGATGGACGTATTGCCCTCCTCGACGAAGCCGACCTCGTAGTTCTCGTCGGCGCGCGAAAAGTACAGCACCAACGCGTCGGATTGCGGGGCACCGCCCGCCGATGCCGACGCCGTCGAGGCCGCCGAAGCGTCCGCGCTCGCAGCCGCCGACGACGCCGCACCGCTTGTTGCCGACACCTCGCTCGACACGGCGCTTCCCGCCGAAGCCGCAGCCGCCGACGACGCCGCACCGCGCGACTCCCCGCAGCCGCCGAGAGCCAGCGCCGCCGCTCCCATCAGCGCAGATCCCGTCATACCGAGAAACGATCTTCTTGTCAACATAACGCCCAATTCCTTTCTCGAACACCATCGTTCGCGCGTCTCGCAACCTCCAAAAGTCGCCCGCGACACCCTAGTCGAATTCCTCCGACACCTCCTCGAGCAGAACGCGAATCGGCAGCTTCTGCGGACATGACCACTCGCACAGCCCACACTTCACGCAATCGCTCGCGCGACCGTGCTCGCCCACCGTCAACGCATGCGAGTAATACCACCCGGGATTCCAGCCACCGAACACGCGCTTGGTATTGAGACAGCCAAACATCTCGGGAATCATGATGCGCTGGGGGCAGCCATCGGTGCAATAATGGCATGCCGTGCACTCTACCATGCCCAAACGCCCCTTAACCTCATCTGTCCATGCAGCCATTTGTCTCCTTTGCTCCAACCGCACTCGGCATGTGCATCATCTTCGGCTCGAAGTCTACGACATTCCCCGATCATTTCCCCGCGGGAAAACGGTCGCTATCGTGAACAGGGGACGGAGGAATGTTCACGCGGTTGTCAGGCGCCAATCCAGGCCGGATCGCTTCGCGTGAACATTCCTCCGTCCCCTGTTCACGCACCCGACGTTTTGCCTACGCGAACTTCCTAGCCCAGGACTGCGCCTTGTCGTGGGCCTGCGCCGCCTGGTTGCCGGCGATGGAAAGCCCCTTCTCGATGGTCGCGCCAGGGCAGATCTTCTTCAGGTGCTTTTCGGAGCCGCCCATGCCCGAGCCCTCGTTCGTGCAGAACGGGATGATCCGCTTGCCTGACAGATCGTAATGTTCCAAGAACGTGAACACGCACATCGGGCACGTGCCCCACCAGTTGGGGTAGCCCAGGAAAATGGTATCGTAGTCGTCCATGTTCAGACCCGCGTCTTCCAAATAGCGCTTCACCTCGGGACGCGCGTCGGCCTGCAACTCGGCCTTGGCCTCGTCGATGCACTTCATGTAGCTTGCATCGTATTCCTTGACGGTTTCGATCTCGAACAAGTCGCCGCCCACGGCTTCCTGCACGAATTCCGCCACGCGCTCGGTGTTGCCCTTTTCGAGATTCTTGATGCCGCCAGCCCAATAGTTCTCGCCCTTGCGCGAGTAGTAAACGATGAGGTTTGCCATATATGCGTCCTTCCAATAGGTGACAATGTGTCGCTAATGGAGATTATAAGCGACATATTGTCACCTATGCAAGCATTCTGATAGAATTCACAACGCCGAGGAGATTGCGGGTTACAATCCGCCGGCACGCGCAAACGGCAACGGAAAGAAGACGCCATGGGCAACTACATACGGGCGCGCTCGCCCGAGCAAAAGCAGGAACGCATGCAGGCCATCATGGAAGCCGCCGATGCGCTGTTCCAAGAAGCGCCCTACCACCAGATAACCATGGGGACGATCGCCGAAAAGCTCGGCTGGTCGCGATCGAGCCTCTACAAGTACGCCGCGACCCAGGAGGAAATCTTCCTTGCGTTGCATTCCGCCAAGAACCGCGCGTGGCTGACCGACCTCGCGACCGCCCTCGCCGATGCGCCGCTCCAGCCCGACGACTTTGCGCACATATGGGCCCAGACCACCGACGGGCACGCCGATTTCCTGCGCTATCAGGAAATCATCATCGCCATCATCGAGTCGAACGTCACGCTCGAGCGGCTCACCGAGTTCAAACGCGATTTCGCGGACATGCTCGCGCCCGTGACCGACGTGCTGGCGCGGCAATGCGGCATCGACGAGCAGGCCGCGACCGACCTCTACCTCACCCTGCTCTACCAAGCTCCGGGCCTGTACAACCACCATCACTGCACGGACCTGACGCGCGAGGCCATGCGCGCAGCGGGCCTTCCCCCGACCGAGGGATCGTTTGCAGATTCCTACGAGAGATTCGTCGGCATGTGCATCCAGCATTACAGCAACCGTTAATCGCGCAGCCTCAGGGGCAAAAGGCGCTAACCCGAATGCCCCTGCCGGCCTTTACGCACCTGCTATCAGGTGCTCGAGCGTCTCGAACAGCTCATCGGGCTCGACGGGCTTGCTCAGGTGCACGTTGAGCCCCGCCTGCATGCTGCGCCGCACGTCCTCGTCGAACGCATTGGCCGTCAAGGCAATGATCGGGATGGCCTTCGCGTCAGGGCGGTCCATGGCGCGAATCACGCGCGTGGCCTCGAGTCCGTCCATCTCGGGCATGCGCATGTCCATCAGGATCGCATCGTAATGGCCGACCGGAGCCTTTGCGAACATGTCCACGGCAATGCGACCGTTCTCCGCCACGTGGACGTCGATTTCGCGCATGCTCAGCACCATGACCATGATCTCGGCGTTGACCACCATGTCCTCGGCAAGCAGCACGCGGCGACCGCGCAAGTCGGCCGTCCTGCGCATGAGCGCCTCGTTCTTCTTCTTGAATGCCTCGCGGAACTCGTCGAGTACCGTCCCAGCAAACAGCGGCTTGGACACGAAGCTGTCCACGCCGACCTCTTTTGCCTCGTCGACGATGTCATCCCAGTTGTACGACGTCAGGATGATGATCGCCGCGTCATGCCCCACGACCGATCGTATCTCGCGCGTCGTCTCGACGCCGTCCATTTCCGGCATCTTCCAGTCGACGAGAATCAGGTCGTACGGGTTCATGCGCGCATGCTGGACCTTCACCATGTGCAGGCCCTCGCGACCCGACTGCGCGACGTCGCAGCTCACGCCCACCTGGCCGAGCACTACCTGGGCATGCTCGCAGGCGATGGGGTCGTCGTCTATCACGAGCACCGACATCTCGTGGGGAAGCAGGCTGATCTCGTCAACGGCACCGTCGACGGCATGCGACGATTCGCCCAACGTCACCGTGACGGTGAACGTCGTTCCCACGCCCTTTTCGCTCTCGACCTCGATATGCCCGTTCATCAACTCGACGATGTTCTTCGTGATGGGCAAGCCCAAGCCCGTGCTGCCGTATTGGTTGGTCGTGGAGGAATCCTCCTGGCTGAACGGGTCGAATATATGGGGCAGATACTCCGCGCTCATGCCGATGCCGGTGTCCGCGACGACGAGCCGCAGCGTTGCGTTTCCATCGAACCGCGCGGCCTCTTCGATGCTGAACAGGACATCACCGCCCTCGGGCGTGAACTTGACGGCATTACCCAAGAGGTTGATCATCACCTGGCGCAGCTTCATGTCGTCGCCGATATAGCAATCGTCCACTTTGCCCTTGATCCGGCATTCGTACGACAGCGCCTTGTCCCTGCATTGCCCGCCGATGATCGTGTTGACCTGCTCGATCACCTTCGAGAACGAAAACTCCTCGCTCTTTATGACCATGCGCCCCGATTCGATGCGGGACATGTCCAGGATATCGTTGATGATGCTCAGAAGATGCTTCGCCGACGTGCCGATCTTCTCGAGGTACTCCAGCGTGCGTTCGGGCGTCGCGGGATCGTTCATCGCGATGTTGTTCAAACCGATGATGGCGTTCATCGGCGTGCGGATCTCGTGGCTCATGTTGGACAGGAACGCGGTCTTGGCCTTGTTGGCCTGCTCGGCCGTGGCCAGCGCATCGCTGAGCGCCTGGCTCTGCTCCAGTGCGCGGCGCGTCTCCGCGTCGACGTCGGTGAAGCAAGCGCTGACGTGGTTGATGTCGCCGCCCTCGCCGTCTTCGGGACGCCGCACGCTGGCGAACCTGACCATCTCGTAGGAATCCTTGCCCTGGCGATGAACCATGTAGCGATACGAGATGACGCGCTCGGCCCTCAGCCCCGCGCGTATGGCGTCGGGCTGGATGAACTTCAGGAATTCGTCGCGGTATTGGTCGGTGATATACGCGTTGGCGTAATCGGTGACCGACTTCAGGTACGGGAACTCGTCCCCCACCGAGAAACCACCCTCGATTCCCGAATGCGACTGATAGCAGATGCCGTAATCGCGATCGAGCTCGAGGTAGTAAACGCTCCAGTAGTCCGATGCGAGCGCGGTGATCATATTCAACTGCTGATCGGCTTGTCGCTCCTGTTCGATGAGCTGATCTTGCAGGACCTGGCGACGCTCCTGTTCCTGCTGCCGCACGCGCCCTTCGACTTCTGAAGTCTTGGCGCGGGTCATCTCGGTCACGTCGACGCACATGCCCAGAAGGCAGGTCCGGCCGGCGGCATCCTCGAACGTCAGCTTGGTCGTCTGCAGGTGCCGTGGGAACCCGGCGGCATCCGGCACGTCCTCGATGAACACGTAGGGCTCGTCCATGGCCAGCGCCTTCTGGTCATCTTCCACGAAATGCGTCGCCGTCTCGGGATCGAATATCTCGTGGTCCGTCAGCCCCACCACGCCCGCCGGCGTCTTCTTGTGGGCGTAATCGGCAAATGACTGGTTGCACGCCAGGTAAACGCCCGTCGCGACGTCCTTCGAGAACGTCATGGCGGGCATGTTGGTGAACAGGGAGGTCACAGCAGCCGTGAGTTCGGCGATGTTGGCGGCTGCGGCCGCTTCCTCCGCAAACCGGCGATTCTCCTCGCGCGCCTTGCGGGCGTCTTCGAGCGCCTTTTGAACCGCCAGCTGCTCGCACACCTCGTCGTCGACGTCCTTGAACCCGCACACCACGCCGATCTTGCCATCGGGCATGTCCAGTTTCACGAACTCGATGCGGAAATACCGCTTGGAACCGTCGTCCATTATGCGCAGGTAGTTCACGCTGAACTGCGACCTGCCCTCGAGACGGCCGACGATGCTGTCGAGCGTCAACTCGCAGTGCAAGCGCTCCCTGTCCTCGGGGGCGACCGTCGAATCGATGTAGAACTCCTTGGCCTGCGAGTATTTCATTTGCGCCAAGGCGCTCTTTATCGGCGCGGCGTGGGTCGTATCGCCCGTCACATCGCCGCGGTACAGCGAGAACGTCTCGGCTTCAACGTCCTTGATGAGCCAGACGGTATGATACGACTCGCTGAGCGCCTCGATGACCGCCTGCCGAATGGCCAAATCTGATTCCATGCGCTCGCGCTTGTCGGTGATATCCGAGATGAACACGTAATGGATGCCGCCATACGCCTTGGTCTCGGTATAGTGGCCGTGATCGTCGACCCAGCGGACTGCGCCGTCCTTGCGGACAATGCGGTACTCGACGTAATCGCGACTGTTCTTGGTGGAGGCCACCTGCTCGAGGATGGATTCGCGCACGGCCTCGTAGTCGTCCGGGTGCAGCATGCCCCGCAACGTGCCGCCGGTCAGCTCCTCGAAATCGTCCTGCCCCTCGCAACCGAAGATGTCGAACACGGCGTTGTTGGCATACAGCAGCTCGCCATCTTGGCCCGTGCGGTAGATGAAGAAACCGCCGGGCATGTGCCGGCCGATTTCGCCAACGATTGGGAGCGTATCCTCGTTCAGCTCAAATCGCGTACTAAACATAACCAGGTAGCCTCCTCGCGTTATCGCGGAGTGCCATCAACGCCCCGTCAGCTGTCCGCGCATCTGGGAATAGCGTCATCTACGTCAGTGCCTCTATCGATACTCAACCATCGTAAAGCATTTTTTCGCTGATGAACTGCAGAGCCATGCAATAACTAATTGTGCACAATGCATCAACGGACCGCAAGGGACCCGAGAGGATGCTCTTTCGACCCCTTCGCCTTTGAATGATACGCTACCTCAGAGGTAATGTATCATCTAGAGGCGAAGGGGAGACAACGGGGACCCGATGTCCGCGAAGCGGATTATCCAGGCCACCACTTCTCGAATGATACATTACCTCTGAGGTAATGTATCATTACCTTAGTACTTCACCAGCGGGGCCTTCTTCAGTTCGATCAGGAAATCGAACGGCGTAAGAGTCGTGCTCTGCGAGAGCGCCTCGATGCGCTCGAGCGCTCCGTGCACCTCGATCGCGACCTCGTCGACGCGTTCCTTCTGCTCATCTGTCAGGTACTCGACGAGCCGCCCGCCCGCATAGCCCGTTTTCGCAATGCCCAAGAACCGCGCCGCCAAACCGGCGTCGTAGCGCCCGGTCGCACATAGCAAGCCCGTCACGTCAGCCGTGACCTCGTCCCATACAGGCAGGATATCGTCGGGCATCGTGCGGCGGCACACGACGTGCGCGCATTCGTGATGCAGCCTGATCTCGCGGGACACGCGCGTCCATTCACCCTCGTCATAAGGCGTATCGGCTGCGGACACGTTGCTGTAAAGGCCTTCCGATATGACGATGATCTCGGATCGGAACGCCCCTGGTTGCTTGGCGAGCCTTCCGAACTCGGCGCCCCAGTTATCGCCGCCGTCGGCAAGGTACGCTTCATGGGCCGCAGTCACCTTACCCCAATCGGCAAGCCCCCGATAGGTGATGGCGCCGACCGTGCGGGCAATCGGTTCGGGCTGCGACCGATGCCCGATTATCTGCAGGAACGTCTCGAAATCCGCTCGGCGCTTCAAGAACGCGACCTCGACAGGCCCCGCAGGCGTATCGACTTCGCGCAGCTCGTCCTCATCGCTCGTCGCGAAATGGTCGAGGTTGGCGTCTTCGAGCACGACTCCGCGCCCGCTTGCCAAGCGATGGAGATCCTGCGCGCCCTCGCGCGGCGCCACGTACAACTGGGGAAACCGCTTCGCCAGCATGCGAACGACCTCTGCACCCCGAATGGATTCGCCCACAAGACCACCCCTTCAGCTCGCCAGACACTGCTGCAAGGCAATTATAACCAAGGATGATGCAGGCGCCAGACACCGTCCACTGACCGAAAGGGACCGAAAGGGAGTCTCCCTTTCGGTCACCGAGGCGCTGATGGAAGGCGCAGCAATCGTCCGAAGCCGCCTCTGCACTGGCGTCTCATGCAAGCCGCGCGATGCGCTTGGCCAGCGCCATGATGGTGAGCATGGGCGGATTCCCCATCGACCGCGGGAACAAGCTGGCATCGGCGACGTAGAGGTTTTCCGGCAAAACGTCATGATGCAGCGTTTCGGCTTCGGCTGTCGAAAGCGGCAGGCACCCACCCGGATGACCGGCGTTGAGCGTCCCGAAAAACGCCTGGTCCCGCGCAACGCCCATCGCCTCGAACACCGTGACGTCCAGTCCGCGCGCTGCAAGCTCCTTGGCCGCCATGCACCCGCCGGCACCGCTTCCCACCACTATGGCCCTGTCCATGCAACCTCCTCATCAAATGATACAGTACCTCTGAGGTAACGTATCATTGTCCATGTGCGCTCGGCAGCACGGCGCGCCTTCGGTCAGACGGCATGTGAAGGACAGGCTGCATTCGGCCTTGCGGTCGCCCATCATCCCGCGCATGAAGCCTTCGTCAAATGCCGACATGAACCAACAGTTCGCCGGCGTGTATCGCTGCGCGAACGAGCAGGACCCGAACCGCAATGCCCCGGGCAGCTCGCCCGTGAGCTCGATGCCGATACCACGATAGAAGAACCTGGTCACATGGAGGGCCTGCGATCTGCGCACCATGAGAAGCGAGCGCACCTTGACTCCCAAGTCGTAAGCCCGCTCCCCCAACCGCGCACGGTAGCGCGCCGCAACGCCGGCGTCCTCGGACGCCGCATCCATGCACGCTGCCGTGAACTCGCGAAACGCCGCAAGGGCCTCGTCAGCCGAGAGCGATTCAAGCTGCGGCGGCTCGACGTCGAACGCCTCTGCGAACACCTCCATGAGCGCTTCGGCTTCCACCTTGCGCAGCCACGCGGGCGGTTCCCCGTCATAGCGTGTCTCGAACGCATCAAGCATCATCGTCGATTACCACCTTACCTACGACAAATCCAACACAAGCACCGACTCGACCAACGGCCCCGCGCTCTCGCGCTTATGCTTCCCCGCGATGCGCCGCATCGTCGGAATCGGCACCCCACGCATCGTAGAGCATTTCGATCAGCTCCGCACGCGTCTCGGCAACCACGCCGCGCCGCACCTTCAAGTTCGGCGTCAGCTCGCCGGCCGCAACCGTCAGCGGACGCGCGGCTTGCCCTGCGCGCGCGCAACGCCCGCCGCCTCGCACGAGTACAACGTCAACGCGTCGGCGAACTTGCTCTTGAACGTGGAGCCCTCGCACAGCACGACCACATGATGCTCCGAGCACGCCTTGAGAAGCGTTCCGAAGAATATGGTGCTGAAGGGAATCTGACGCGCCTTGCCCTCGAAATAGGGCGCCGTGCTCGTGCAATTGAGCGACATGACCGAGACCTCGACGTCATCTGGCCCAAGCGCCGCGATGATCTGGTCGGCGAGAGCTGCCACGCGCACATCCGAGCCCGTGTTGCGCGCGCCATTGTAGCCCGCAAGCAGCACTTTCAATTTCTGGCCCGGCACATAGCGCGCATAATCGATGCCGGGAAAGACGTACGCCCATCCTGCAATCGACGATATTATGCGGACTATCAGCGCAATCGCCCGATCCACTTCCACTCCCTCGGATTCTGCGCATAGAGAAACGCGATCGATAAGCTTTCTCGTTTTACATTGCACGCCATTATATTGCATGCAATTTTTTTCGATCGCCAATTCGGCCGAAGCCATAAAAGAGACGGGCTGCGGACGATCCGCAGCCCGCCTGGCAAACAGCGCGAACGCGACTAAAAGCCCAGGTTGTCGTTCACCAAAATCACGTGGATGCGGCCCTCATGGCGCGAAAAGCGCGTGACGAGAAACTGGCAGCAGATGGTGTCGGGCGACTTGCAGTCCGCGCAAGCCCCCGTCTTGGCGCAGGGCGTGTTCAGGCCGAAGCGCTGCGCGTTGATCGGCGCGGCCACGTTGCGGGCGCGCTTCATGGCGCCGTCCACGTCATCGCACACCTTGTTCATGCCCACGATGAACACGACCTTGCGCGGACCCTGGGCGATGGCGGACACGCGATTCGAGTTGCCGTCGATGTTGACCAGGATGCCATCCTCGGTGATAGCGTTCGCGCTGGACAGGAACACGTCCGCATCGTATGCCGCCAGCATGGCCGCGCGCGGATCGGGCGCCGCATCTCGGTCGATGAAGCTGTAGTTGCCGTCCTTGAGCGCCGCGACCAGCCCGATCTCGTGAGCGCTCATGGCGCCGCCCATCGTGACGGAGCTGCCCTCGCCAATCAGCTCGAGCGCCTGTGCGAGCGCCTCTTCCTTGCTGGCGGCGTAGTAACCCGACATGTTGCGCGACTCGAGACCCTTGATCACCTTCCGCGCGAGCAGCTCGTTGCGCTTGACGATATTTGCATCCATGCGATGCACCCCTTCTCTCGATAAACTGTCCTGCGCCCATTATCTAGCAATCGCGCCTATCTCGGACCGATTTCCCAATCATTTTCCGCTCGACGACCGATTTCCCGCGGGGAACCTGACCGCCCGAACCGTTTTCCAAAAGCCAGACCGTTTTCCCACGGGGAAATCGGTCTCGTAAAACCGACTGCTCAAATTTGTGCACACAAATCTCGTAGTTGGCAATCGCTACCTGGGCAAATGCACAAGCAGGACGTATTTGTGTGCACTAATTTCAAACCCACACCAAACGCCTCCCAACCCTGCGCATGTTGTGCAACAGAAACAGCATCGATGTCTTTAGCCTTCAAGGAGGAAGGAAACCATTGACGCGGAGGACAAGATGTATTGCAAGCGATGCGGACACCAAGTGGCGAACGGCGCGATGTACTGCGGGCGCTGCGGACTCAACATCGCCAACGTTCAACGCCAGCGAGCCGCAAGGCACGCGAATGCGCGGCGAAACGCGCCGCAGCCGCGAGCAACTCGGTTTACGCAAGCCGCCCCGTTACCGCAAACGATCCAAGCGAAACCGAAGACCGCCGCAGACTCGCGCCCTGCAGCGCGCAATCGGACCACCCCCGCTGCAAAAACGCGGAAGGGCGCCTTGAACGCAAAGGTCATCGCCGCCGCCCTCGTCGCCGTGATGATAGCCGTCATCGGCTTCTGCACGGGAACCGACGGCAATCTGCAGAGCTCCACCGGTCGGGCCATTCAGCCCGTAAAGGCCTTCGAAAAATCGGACGTGCCCGCCGACCAGGCCAAATTGTACAAGTGGTTCCCCAAAGGCACCAAGAGCTTCCCCTTGCCGTACTACCGCTCGCAGCTCAACGGCGGCCAGCAGCGTGCGTACGACGATATTTTCGAGGGCCTGATGAGCATGGAGAAGGAAATCGGACTCGACGACAAGCCCTTTGCTCACGGCTCAGCTCGTCTGTATCGTACTCGGTCTGCCCCTACGAGGAAGCGGGCGTCGTCCACTTCGAATGGTGTTAGACGAAACGGAAAGTTGAGAGGGGCGAGGCAATGGACCTTGACGCCAGTCTGCCTACTCCCACTTCCAATTCGAGATCTCGATTACGCCCAACTTGTCAACATCTGAAAACGAATACGAAAACCAGCGCTTAGATCGTTCGGCGCATCCGCATCAGCAATCCCACTCGCAGACGAGCCCACAGGCGCCGTCGGTGCGGGAACCGTTATCGATGAAGTCGTTCCACGTGCCACGGGAAGGCCACATGCCCACGTAGTTCTCGCCCTCGGGGGTCCATGCTTTGTTATTCGGCTCGCCGGGATCCCAGTTGGTATATCCGAGCGCGGTTCCGTCTACCCACACGAACTGGACCGAGTCCGCGCTTTCCTCGGAGGTAAGCCCTATCCAATAGAAATGAGCGTCGCCGTCAAGCACCATATCAGCCACTACCGACTGTTCCTCCGCATCGGAAATCGTAGACAAATGGCCGCCCATCTCGACGCAGAGCGCCTCGGCTTCGGTCCAGGTCATGGAATCATCAATCGCCAGATAATGATGTCCGCCGTGCGTCACCGCGCGGGCTTTTTGCTCGGCCGTCGTATTCGCCTCGAAAGGGGTTTGCGTGGCCGTCGCGGCGGAAGCCGCACTGCTTTCGCTCATCAAATCGCCGCTTCCGTCTCCGGCGCCTTCCGCATCGAAGCCCTTGCTTGTTTCGCCGTCGACAGGCGCAGAAGCCGAACGAGCCGGCTGGCTGTCAGAAGGAGCATCCGGCGGTTTGACCACGAGAACGCATAGCACGGCTACAAGCGCGAACAAGATGGCGATGCCGAGCGCGGCAAGTGCGATCGTCCCCCGCGCATTCAAGCCGCTCGCTGAACCCGCTGATTGAGAAGGAACGCTCGCATGCGCTTCGCTTCCTCCGAACGCTACGCCCCTCGAGCGCCAATCGCCTTCCCCTGCGACAGGAGCATCCGAAATAACGGGGACGGATCCTTGATCGGACTGTTCCGATTCGTTCGATGGCACGCATGCGCCCTCCGACGCAATAGGCTGCTCGCCTACTGTGGCGTCATCGCTTTCTCCCGACCGATCAGGCAACACCGAGCTGCAGCGCGAGCACACTGGTCCGGTCTCATTCGATTCGTAGCCGCAAACCTCGCAATACATGCCGCCTCCTCCGCAATGCCCTCATTCACGAGCCCACCGCACCTACCTGCGACGACAGGCCGAAGGCGCTCTGGCTCCCTGCTCCTGATCCGCCTCGCCGCCGTTCGCCCGAAGCTTACATAGACCAAAAGGGAGACTCCCTTTCACAACAGACCGAAAGGGAGTCTCCCTTTTGGTCAGTATGCCGGAGCGGGCCTACACCACCAATCAATGGTACGTCGCAAAATCTCGATGATGTTGCGCAACATGGGAGAAGCCAAACGTGCATAAGACATCCGAACACGCGAAGGCTTGCCAGAAAGCAAGCGGGGCGAGACGCCCAATGACGCCTCGCCCCGCAAAAATCCGGGGTATTTTCGAAATCCCGCCTTACGGCTCGACCGGCCTCTTGCTTTCGTTCCAACCGGCGAGGCCGCTCTCGACGTAAAACGCTGTGCATGATGACGCTGCGAACTGTGCAGCTATCGGGTATCATGCTGACGAATGGTTACTAAAAGCACCAATGTTATATCGAATCGCAATGTAAATGCCCGCGTCACCGACCAGGCGGCTACCCGAAACAGGAGAGAAACCATGGACATCATCCAAGCGATCGAAAAGCGCATCTCATGCCGCGCCTTTGCCAGCACGCCGATCGAGCAAGAGAAATTCGACGCCCTGGCAGCCGAAATCGAGCGATGCAATGCCGAATCCGGGCTGCATTTCCAACTGTACGGTCCACGCGAGAACGGCACCGCCATCGACATGAGCCCCAAGATGTTCGCGAGCAACCCGCCCTGCTACGCCGCGCTCGTCGGCCCGAAAGACCCAGCCGAGGAGGAGAAGCTCGGCTACTACGGCGAGCGTTTCGTACTCGCAGCCGAGATGATGGGGCTTTCCACCTGTTGGGTGGCCAGCACCTACGATGCGACCACGACCCGCGTCGACCTGCCCGACGGCGAGGTGCTCCACGACGTGATCCCCATCGGCTACGCGCCCGAGAAGATGCCGTTCAAGCAGCGCACGATTCGCGCGGGCATCCGCGGCCGATCGAAAGACCAAGCCGACCTGTACCGCGGTCCCGCCCCGCTCGCGCAAGCGGCCGAATGGATTCGGGCCTGCGTCGACGCCGTGTGGAAGGCGCCTTCCGCCATCAACGAGCAGCCCGTCGTGTTCGTGCAGGACGAGCCCGACGGCCCCGTGCGCGCCGAGCTTGCCCGCGTGAAGACGGGCATGGAGTACACCGACCTCGGCATCGCCAAATACCACTTCGAGGTAGTCGCCGAAGCATGCGGCATCGCCGGCGCCTGGCAATGGGGCGACGGCGGCGTCTTCGAAACGAACGCCTAGACAATCATAAAAGGGACAGTCCCCTTTTATGATTGTCTCTGTTAAACCAGCGTTGGCGCGGAGCCGTCCCGGACGGATGGGGGGCGTGAGCGATTCTGCAGGCACTGACTTCAAAACTCCATCTAGGCTAGCCGAAGCCAAGCGAACGCCCCCATCCGTCCGGGACGGCTCCGCGCCAACGCTGGTTTAACAGAGAGTTATGACTATTTCAAAAACGGCGCGGCCAGCCTGAGGGCGCCCTTCAACCCCGGGAACTCCAAGCGCTTGCGCACGTCGCCCATGCGCGCGGGAACGTCAATGTGCTGGGGGCACTTCTTCGCGCAAGCCCCGCACTCGATGCAGCTGCTCGCCAGGCGCGGCTCGCCGGTCGCCACGCCGACGCTCAGCATGTACTGGAAGAACCCCGTGCGCCATTCCAGCGAATAGCTCTCGTTGTAGGCGGCGAACACTGACGGGATGCTGATGCCCTGCGGGCAAGGCATGCAGTAGTTGCAGCCCGTGCACGGCACGCGGAAACTGCGCCCGAACGCGACACGCGCCTGCTCGATGGCCGCGCGTTCCGCATCCGTCATGGATCCCGGCGCCGTGGCGGCCGCGGTCGCGCAATTCTCCTCGATCATCTCGGGCGAGTTCATGCCCGAAAGCACGACGGTCACCTCGGGCTGGTCGAACAGCCAGCGCAAACCCCAAGCCGCCGGCGTGCGATCCGGCACCGCGTCTTCGAGCGCACGGGTCGCATCTTTGGGCAGGTTGGCTGTCAGCCGGCCGCCCAACAAGGGTTCCATGACGATGACGGGCAGCCCTCGGCTCGCGGCGAGTTCCATCCCTTCGCGCCCCGCCTGGTAATGCTCGTTGACGTAGTTGTACTGGATTTGCACGAAATCCCAGTCATAGGCGTCCATCAGCGTGCGGAACTCCGCGATGCCGCCATGAAACGAGAACCCGATGCGACGGATGGCCCCGCTCGCCTTCTTCTGCGCGATCCATTCCTCGATGCCCAGATCGACCAGACGTGTCCATTGGTCGGCCGTCACGATGTTGTGCATGAGGTAGTAGTCGAGGTAGTCGGTGCGCAATCGCTCGAGGGAAGCCGCGAACAAGCGCTCGACGTCATCGATCGACTTGCACTTGCCATGCGGGAGCTTGGAAGCGATGAAGATGCGGTCGCGCAGCCCGTTGCGCTCGACGATCTCGCCCAACGCCGCCTCGCTTCCGCCATAGGCATATGCTGTATCAAAGTAGTTAACGCCCTGCTCGATAGCGGTGAGCACGCACAGCTCGGTCTTCAGTACGTCGATCCCGCTCACGCTGCGCGGCAGACGCATGCATCCCATGCCCATGACCGACAGGTTGTTGCCCGATCGCTTGTCAAACCGATACTCCATAGCCGCCTCCCTCGCCTGTGCCCACCTATCACGACCAAGCGCGCCTGACCGATTGGCCCACGCTCACAACCGGCAAACTGTCCATCTTCGCCTGCGCGCGTCTGACCCGATATCCTACCAGCACAACATGGTATTCTCGTTTCGAAACGCAAACATCATTCATTCAGGGGATAACGAACAGCATGAACGCACCCAAGTCGACAACCAGCCGCGCGCTTGGCATGCTGTACGTACTGCTCTCGGCGATCTGCTTCGCGCTAGCGGGCGTGCTCATCAAATCGATTCCGTGGGCCGCGCTTTCCATCAGCGGAGCGCGCAGCCTCTTCGCCGCCACGGTGCTCTACATCTATCTGAGATCGCAGGGGAAGCGGCTCGTCTTCAACCGGCAGGTTGCCCTAGGGGCGTTCATCAACTTCTCGATGCTTCAGACGTTCGTGCTCTCGACCAAGATGACCACGGCGGCAAACGCCATCGTGCTGCAATTCACGATGCCCGCCTGGATCATCGTGGGCTCCTTGATCTTCTTCGGCGAGAAGCCGCGCCGTCCGTCGGTCATCGCGTGCATCGTCATCTTCATCGGCATCGGCTGCTTCTTCTTCGACCAGATCAGCCCCGAAGGAATGTGGGGCAACGTCGTGGCCGTGATATCGGGCATCTTCTATGCAGGCGTGTTCATTATGAAGCGCATCCCCGGCTGCGACTTCGAGAGCGCGGCCATCATCTCGTTCCTCGCTTGCACGGTCTGCGGCATACCCAGCCTGATGCAAGAGACTATCTTCACGCCCTCAGCCGTCGTGGCAGTCGTAACGCTCGGCGTCGTGCAGGTGGGGTTGGCTTACGTGCTGCTGTCGAAGGGCCTCGACACCGTGAACCCGCTGGCGGCATCGCTCATATCGACGGTCGAACCGATCCTCAACCCCATACTCGTCGCCATCTTCGTCGGCGAGACGATAGGGCCGCTGTCGCTGTTCGGCGCCACCCTGGTCATCGTCAGCGCCACCGTCTACAACGTCCACGAGGCCCGCATCCAGGACGAACAGCGCAACCAGACGCCTCCCGACACGCCACCCCGGTAACGCTGAATGGGCCGGGCGCAATCGCCGTGCCTTTCACTCGACCGCAACTCGCTCGGATGCTCGCGGGTAGTGCACTCTCGCAAGCGCCCACGCCTCCAGATACGACAATGCGGCTCGCCCACCAAGGGCAAGCCGCATTTCAGGGAAGGATATCGCGATGCGCGCGCGTTCGCCGCTTAACGGCTACGCCGCCTGGGCCGCTTTCTCGCCAGAGGAAGCCTCGGCACCCTCCTCCTCATCCACGATCAGCTTGTTGGACAGCACCATGAAGATGAGCACGCCGACGCTGATGACCCCCACGGTCACGAGCACCTCGGGAATGGTCGGGGCGAACGACCCCAAGAGCATCCACATGTTGGCGGGGTCGGCCTGCGCGGCATGCGTGCCGGCGGTGATGCCTCCAGCTCCGTAGATGTTCGGATGGATGAAGCTCGTGAACAGCAGCCACACGCGCTTGCACGCCACGCCGAGCACGACGAGCACCGACGCGAGCACGACCATGCAGCGCTTCTCGCGGTTCTTCGCGACAGCCAGGATCAGGAACGGCACGAGCAGGCCGCCGATGATCTCGAACCAGAAGAACGGGGCAGTTGCGCCACCGAGCATCTCGCCAAGGGCCACCGCTTCGCCCGCACCGGGATAGGCCATGGTCAGCAGCTCGCAGCCGATGAAGAACGCGTCGACCGCGATGAAGGTGGCGAGCAGCTTGCCGAGCTTGGGAAGAAGACCGTCCTCGAGCGCGATCACGCCCATGCGGTCGAGCAGCAACAGGCCGAGCAGCAGCAATGCCAGACCGGAATCGAGTGCCGACGCCACGAAGATCGGGGCCATGATGGCGGTGTACCACGCGCGGGCGATCTGCAGGCCGAAGATCCAGGCGGTCACGGAGTGCACGAGGATTGCGACAGGCAAGGCCACATAGGAGAGCTTGCGCACCTTCTCCTCGTCGCCCTTCTGCATCCAGACGAGGTCGAGGATGTTGATGATCAGGTAGATGGTTATGATGCACATGTCCCACAGCAGCGGGCTCATGAAATTGGGGCCCGTGAACATGCGCCAGACGCGCTGGATGCCGCCGAGGTCGACGAGCACGAGCATGCCGGCCACGCAGATGCAGGCCGTCGAGCAGATGAC
>CAMOLA010000030.1 GCA_946618265.1 uncultured Eggerthellaceae bacterium | reverse complement strand
CCTCCGTCCTGTCGAGGTACACGACCTCGCAGTACTCCTTCAGGTAGTCGAAGTACCCGACCCAGTCCGACCCCACGGTAAACACGTCGACACCGTATCGGATTATGTCGTCGATCTTCTGACCCTCGTACTCCTCCACGATCACCTCGTCGGCGATTCCGAGCGCCTTCACAGCCTCGACGCGCTCCATGAGGGACTGCTTGACGTTGATCTTGCCGCGCACCTTGTCGAAGTCCTCCGCCGTCACCCCCACGATGAGGTAGTCGCCGAGCGACTTCGCGCGCTCGAGAAGCCTGACGTGGCCGTGGTGCAGCAGGTCGTATGTCCCGTACGTAATTACTTTCCTCATCTGATCACTCCAGGGCGAACTCGATGCTAGATTATTCCCCGCGTCCGCATATGCTTGAGAGCCGAGACGAGCGTGCTGTTGTCGGCCTTGCCGAGCGCGCCGATGTGCCCCACGCGGAACAGGGTCTCCGCGAGCTCGCCGCCGTTCGGGCAAACCCAGATGCCGTACTCGTCCTTGAGGACAGCGAAGATGTCGGTAGCCTTAGCCGTCGTGGGCCTCAGGGGCGTCACGGCATTCGACATTCTCTCCGAGGCGATCTCGAAGGGCAGCCCGTCAATCTTCGACCGGAAGTCCCCCGCGAGCTCTGCAATTCGGGCGATCTCGGCCTCGGCGCCCCCCGCGTCCTCGATCTCGTGCAGCCTCGCGTTGATCTGCAGGAGCGTGCCCACCGCCGGCGTGAAGGGGGTCTGACCGCGCTCGCCGTTCTTCAGCGCGCTCTTGAGGTCGAGGTACATGCACTTGGTCGGGTTGGCGTCGACACGCCCGAGGGCGCGCGGGGACATGACGACCACCGACACGCCGGGCGGGCAGGCGAGCGCCTTCTGCGACCCGGTTATCATCACGTCGACCCCCGACTTGCACATGCATATCGGATCCGCCAGGAATGCGCTTATCGCGTCGACGACGAGCAGCAGCCCGTTCCTCTCGCAGAACGCCGATATCAAATCGAGGTCGTAGAGCACGCCGGTCGACGTCTCGTGCAGGTTCACCAGGAACGCCGTGTGCGCGCCGTCACCGTCGAACGCGGCAAGGTCGTCCTCCCGAAGCGCCCTTCCCGGCTCCAGGACCACGCGGTCGAAAGCGATGCCGTGGATCCCGCAGAGCTCGCAGAAGCGGTGGCCGAAGCTCCCTCCGTCGACGACTATCGCGCGGTCGTCGGCGTTCAGTACGTTCATGACGACGGATTCCATGGAGGCGGTGCCGGACCCTGTAAGGAATACCGCCCTGGAGCCCTCCGGGGCGCCCGCCAGGCCGAGCATCATGCGCTCGCTGTCCTTCATGACCGCCGAGAACTCCGGCGTCCTGAAGTACGGGACCTGCCGCGAGCCGATTTCGAGCACGGCCTCGCTTGACTGAACGGGCCCCACCGTGAAGTTGATCATCTTCCAGCCTTTCTTCCTCGAATCAGGGACGAAATCGCCCTACGCGCGTTCCACAGCGCGACCTTCTGCCGGTTCCCCCAGACGTACTTCTGCCACAGGAGCTTCGCCGTGGGCTTGCACGCCCACTTCTCGTTCAGATCGTCGAAGCCCATCTCCCTCAGGTCGGCCATGAAGGCGCCCCTCTGCGGGTTGGGGTCGATGCTCTTGCGCATCGGGCTCTGGTATCTGACGGCGTCCTCGAAGTCGAGCTCCCGCCCCTCCAGGTACGGGAGGGCGTCGCCCAATGCGACAGCGCCTTTGTCCGAATTGCATACGACGAGCGACGCGCCGGCGTTGCGGGCGTACAGGTCGGGGCAGTAGAGGTGGACCCCCCAGAGGTCCCCGAGCGAAACGTCGGCCACCCGCTCGCGGCATGCGTACGGGCACTCATAGCAGCTGGGCCTGCTCATCAGGTGGTCGAGCCACACGTACCAGAAGGCGTTGAACCATCTGTCTACTTTGAAGTGATGTCCACTTTCAAGTGATGTGGACATCACTTCAAAGTCCCATTTGCGGCCGTCCTTGCACCGGTAGTCGAGCTCCGCTATACGCGAGCCGCGCTCCGCGAGCATCTTCTCGTCGTAGGCGCGCACGTACAGCGGGCTCGGGACCCCCTCGCAGATGACCTCGACCGTGAGCAGACCGGGCGATTCTGCGAGTCCGCCGAGATACGCCTTCAGGCCCGCGACCTGGCAAGGCGTTCCCGAGAAGAGCACATGCCAGCCGCCTTTGAGCAGGCGCCTGGCCTCCGCGTACGAGTCGCCGATGGCGCTCTGCGCGTACTTCGACTTCCTGAACTTGACCGCCTCCGCTACGGACGTCGCGACCTCGTGGCGCACGTCCAGGCCGTGAGCGACCGCCCCGAACGACACGCGATTGCCCGGCTGGCCGAACCACCCGGCCAGGATGGCGCTGAACGCGCCCCCGGACGTGCTCTCCTCGAGCACTGAGGGGTCGCGATGGTGCCCGCCGAACACGACGACGGGATACCCGTTCCTCGTCGGCGGGCTGCCGTGCGGGCACGTGCGCCTGCACGCGCCGCAGTCTGTGCATTTCTCGCTGTCTATCGAGGGGTACCTGAAGCCCTCCTCGTCCTCGAGCATCGCGATTGCGCCGAAGCGGCACGACTGCACGCACGCCTCGCACCCTGTGCAGGACGCCCTCTCCCCGGTGTCCAGGTAGCATCCGGCCATGTTACTCACCTGCCGCCTCGCACAGCAGCTCCAGCTCCATGCTGAGGAACTCCAGCGAGGCCTCCCGCGCCGAGGCAACCCGCTCCTTGGCTACGCCCCATGGGATACTGGGAAGCTCTGCATCGAGCGACGGCGCATCGACGAGCAGCCTGCTCGAGAGCCCCATGAGGTCGAGCAGCTCGCTGATCTTGGTGTCGCACTGCTCCCGAGAGAACACGTAGAAGGGCGTCTCGAAATGGTAGGAGAATATCATCCCGTGGTAGGAGTTGGTGACGACGAAGCGCGCGTCCCTGACGAGGGCGAGGAACTCCTCGACCCCGGCCTCGTAGAACATGCGGTGCCTCGAGGCGTTCTCGGCCCTGAGGCTTATCTCCACGACCTTCCAGCCGTTGCGCTCCGCCAGCTCCTCGGCGTACCGCTCCATGGCGGGGTTGTAGCGCCTGGAGTAGAGCAGGAGGTAGTCGCCCTCCTCCTGGCGGCCTGCGGTGACGGGGTCGTAGTCATCGGTTTCTAGCAGAAGCGTGGGATCTACGACGCGCTTGACGGGGACGTTCGTGTGCTCTTCTGCGTAGGGCACCATGAGGTTCTCCCTCAGCCCCAAAGCCAGGAAGTTGTTAAGGCGCTCGTCGAGCACTGGGTAGTCCTCTTCGGTGAAATGTGGGTCCCCGAAGCTAGCGGCGTACGCAACGCTCCTCTTCTGCATGCAGGCATAGTTGGCATAGTAGCCATCGTCGAAGCCGCCGAACTCGTCCGGACAGAATATTGTGTCGCTGCCGCATACGAACCCGTCGACTCCTTCGTCGGATACGATGTCGTTGAAATTCCCGGAAGAGTAGGAGGCCGACGTCCGATTCATCCTGCTGCTGTAGAAATCATCGAACTTGGCAGCATTTATCCTGATTGCGGGCAGGCTCAATTCGCACAGCCGCCTGGACTCCTCGTCCGCATCCCACATGTTCTTCATGGGGTCAAGAGGATCCTTGTCCGCAAGGCAATCGGGGCAGTAGTCGACGAGCACCGCCTCCCATTTCGGATACTCACCGGCAGAAGCGCCAATTCGATTAATCGCCTGGTGCAATGCCCACGTCTGCAAAGCAGAGCCATAGTTTGTGAAGTTGCAGTGTATGTTGTAGCTAATCGTTCCGAAGTGTTTCACGTCGCCGCCTTTCAAGTCAGAACAAAGCAAATGACAGCCCGTTAACGCGTCGCCCCAAGACGCAGCATTTCGTCAATGCATTTCTCCGTCGACGCGCCCCCATAACCCGCGATCTTTTCAAAGTATCTCTTCGTCTTAGCGCGCTCGGCTTCAACGGGAAGCTCGCTGATGTACTCCAGCAAATCGTCTTCGTTGTCGAACGAAGTAATGTCCTCCCTGATATCGAAGTAGAAACCGCGCGATGCCGCGTACTCATCGTAATCGTAGGCAAAGCAAAGCATAGGTTTTCCAAGGATGGCGTAATTGGCGAACACGCCGGAGTAATCTGAGATAAGCAAATCCGCAACACAGTAGAGATCGTTGATATGCGGCCAATTCGAGTAATCAAGAACCTTATCGTCAAAGGATACTCCAAGTGTGTTAGTCGTAATGGAGTGAGCGCGAAACAGCAAAAGGGCATTGCCGGGTAGCAGCTCTCGCCATTTATCGATTGTTATCGGAGGCTTATGGACAAACCCCTTTCCGCTGGAATCGTCTCGCCAAGTTGGAGCATATAGAACGACGAATGCATCTTGGCTTAGCCCCATTTGCTCACGCAGACGCCGATTGTCATCATCAGTCATCGACCAGAGCTCGTCTTCGCCGGGCGATCCCCACAATTTCACGGATTCGGGCCTTGCTTTGAAATCCCGTATAAAGCACTCTTTGGTGAACTCTCCATCCGATGTAATGATGTCAATCGAAGAGAAATCGTAATCCTTGCGGCCTTTGGCGGCGTTGCCCGTCGTCTTCGGACCGGTTCCATGATGAGTTCTCAAATACACCTGGTTCGCTTTCTTGAAATGCAAGTTTCGTTCAATCCCCACATTTGTTACCCAATACTTCGCCTTGAAAGCCGTCATGAAATAATCGGGAGTGTCAATTTTTACCTTCCGTGCTCCAGGCACGTTGAATTCACTCGGATCCGTAAAAGCCCAAACATAGTGCAAGTCTTTGCAATCGGGCCTCTTTTTCATTGCCTCGAATATCACCTTCGGGCTTTCATCGAATTTCTTTCCGCTGAACGAGCTAAAGAGGACGAGCTTCTCATCAGTCTTAACCGTTTTTGACAACAGTTTAAAAACAGCGGAAAACACACGACCATATAAATACTGAATGGCGTCATTATGTTTAATCAAGTATTCAATTGAGTCTCTGATCATTAATTACACCTCTGTAGCAGTAGCTATTTCAATACTTCTTTCTGCTATTTCATTATTCGACGTGAAGAGCTTTATTGAAAATTGCTCGATACTCTTCTACAACCCGAGCGCGTGAAAATGGGATGATAGCTTTTTTATTTCTATCACCCATTGCTTGCCTCAAAGCACGGCTTGTAACCAACTCTCTAATCGAATTTGCATACTGCTCGCTATCAAAGGTCGAGCAAATGAAGCCACCTTCATCTTCTCCGATTAAATCTCGGTTTCCTCTAGCCTCAGAAACCACGCAAGGCAGCCCATGAGCCATGGCCTCCATTAGCGACCTAGATAACCCTTCACGAACAGAGGAAAGAACAAAAATATCTGAAGAATTGAGCAGTAGAGGAATATCCGTCCTGTATCCAAGGAAATGCACACGCTCAGATAAGCCTAATTCGCGAACTAAATCTTTAAGCTTTGATATATGATCGCCATCGCCAGCAATGGCATAGTGGACATCCAAATCTTTAAGATGGCAGAATGCTTTTATGGCAGTCTCGATATTCTTATTGGTATCGATTCGAGCGGCCGAGAAACAAATAATCGAATCCGAAAGGTTCAACACATCTTGTAGAGTACGGTTTCTCGTGCAATCTACGTCAATATCAACCCCTGCACCATGAATCCTCCCAATGAAACCTCCTTTTCGAAGTCTCATCTTTAAAGCGGCATGCTCATCCATATCATTTATGGTTACGAGCACATCTGTAACTCTAGCGAGGATGCGTTCTTCCCAATAATATAAGGTTCTATTTATGAATGGGCAACCTTCGTAAAATAGAAAACCGTGAGCAACATATATAACTGGCTTGATCTTCTTAATAAGGCCCGCTAAACGCCCAAGCAAACTGCCTATGGGTGTATCGCATATAATCGCGTCGATGCTACTATCATCTACTGCCTTACAAAGCTGTTTCAACGCTCTTATGTTTGTTAGTTTTAAAGGTTTTGATACTAAATCTATTTGGTTAACCTTGTACGGAATGCTCTTTATATCGCCGTTGAACCTTGTAAAATTTGCTGCCCAGACAACATCGTGTCCTAATTCGTTGAGCAGACTAAACAAAGTCTCAAACCCTTTACTAAAAGTGAATACTTGATTTGAGATATATAGAATTCTCATTTCAGCTCCGTTAACACAGAATACTAACTTTCCAGATTTGTTTCATGAGCGAGACGATATATACTTCCAATGTTCCGATGCACCATTGCATAACGAATGATTAACAACAGTAGTTCTGCGAGCCCCCTGCAAACAGCTATCGTCTCGAGCGAAAAGAAACCGAGAGCATTAATTAGTATAATCAAGCAGACATACACTAATACTGATATGATTGATGCTTGAGCCATTTCCTTTTCACATCCAAGTGCTCCAAGAATCGGATTCCCAAGCAGTAATGATGGATATGCAAAGAAAACTGTTGGAGCTAACCAGACGAGAACGCTGCTTCCGCTGGAGTACTCATCGCCACCTAATACAAACATAATGAATGGCGCCAACAAAGCAAAAGCTATCGCTCCAATAAGCGACAGCACCGTCCCCAACATGAAGTATTTCATATAGAGACGGTAATCCTTTTTGTTTACCATATGCGGATAAAGGGCATTTGCAACGGGGTTGTATAGAGATAAAACTGCGTTCAAAGCCGTTACGGATAGGCTCCAGTAGGCAACAGACACTGCATTCTCCAGAAACAAACCCACGAAAACGGTGGCAAGCGCATTCAGAGCTGCAACCGAAATATTGTTCAAGAAGAAAGGGGTTGCTAATCTGAAAGATTTAATAATTGCGTTTACACCAGATGTAGTGAATTTGGTATTGAACTGTTGTTTTGCCTGTAACAAAGAAAACAACAACGCAAGAAGAGTTCCGCCAGAATCTATCGCTATAGACAACAATATATCGGCTTGAGAATGTATAAGAAGAAAGATCATGCACGTCGTAATCGTTTTTGCCAAAACATATCGCGACGTTATTATTTCCATTTTTTCGTAACCGATAAAAAGGAAATCCGGGATGAAGGAATTGAATATAACTCCGAGATAGGCAATTAGGACTAGATGTATAACATCGTGCGTTAGCGGGGTCATTAATGAGATTGCCACTAAAGGCCCAAGCAGAAGAAGAACGAGTATCGCTTTTGATGACAGTATTGCTGAATATATGAGATTTTGCTCTTGCTGATTACCGTCGGCAACTATTATTGATTTTGCGCCGGAGAGGTTGAATCCGAAATCAGCAAGAGCCTGAAAAAACAATGCGAGCGATACAATGTAAGCGCGAATACCATATGTATCTGGGCCAAATACTCTAGCCAAATAAGGAAGGGTTAATAGCGGAAACACATATCGAGCTCCCACATATAGATATTGCATTATGGTATTGCGAAATACACTATTACTCGCTTCCATCAATTGCCCCACATGGATCGTCCGTCAATTCAAGCGATGCAATCATGAACGCAAGCCAGAATAATGGTTGCCGCTGATTAGCTAACGTGAATGCTTCTAAAATGATAGTTAAATACGCAAATAGCTGCACATCACCTTTTGCTCTTTTCAGATTAACAGCTATCCAAGCTATAAGGAATGCAAACGGGATGACTCCATAACAGAATAACGAACCGAACCATGTCGAATGCACTTCACTATTGTTCCTCGACCCTACAAAGCGATCATATTTGCCGTCCCCTGCGCCAAAGACTAGATACTCCGGGTATAGGCCAATTTTATCGAGATTTCGATCAAGGATAATTGAGTTTGAATAATCACCCTCTAGGGATAGGTTATTCATCTTCGCAACCTTCGCTGTTATGCGATTGCCCACTGATGAAAGGCTCCCCCCGATCGCTCCATATGAATCGCTAATGACGGAGATGGGTAAAGCTAGCGCGATTATCAACCCAATGATAGAAATAGATTTGATAGCCCCCTTGATTGAAGCCTGTTTAATAGGTGCAACTATATACTTAAGAGCCACAAACACTAAGTAACTGATTACCATCCCTGTTGATGAGCTGGTTATAAGCAAAACTAGAGCAAGTAAATCATCGAATATTGTTACCCTCATTGAAATTCTATGTGATATTAATTGAATAATTAAGTAAGCTATAAGTACATAGAAACCATACTGATTTGGGTCATTGAAAGTACCCATGTATCGATAACCATCGTACCATCGTCCAACGGAGAGTAAGTATAAGAGTAGTTGGAGAACTAACGCTGCGCGCAAGACCCAAACTATTTGACTCAAGAATTGTCGGCTCGTGCCTAGCTGTCGAAACGTTAACACAACCATTACGTTGAAAAGGAAAAACAAGCACGTCCGAAAGAAAGTAAGATCGTTGCATATGGCGGCATATATAGAATTAATAACGATTGCGCACATTGAAAATAATATAAACGGAAAATCAATTTTGCTAATCTTAAAGAACACGCCCGATTTGAGTATCGTCAGAAGAAACGACACTCCAAATATAATATCCGCAGGCTGAATATTTCCAGATCCAACAATATAGAATTGTTTGCAGAAAATCGCAATTAAGAAAAGATAAGATGCGGCACGGTGTGACACATCGTCAGCCTTGACACTTTTCCTTACAGCATATGAGGTTGCTGCTTCCACTATAACTAACTCGTTTCACTGGTTTTCGACAATGCTTATTATCTCGATAAACTACGCTAATGATTGGCACTCACCCGGAGTTACATCACGAAGTCAATTCTTGAACAATAGGAGCTTAGAATTCAAGCTATCGCTGCGTTATTTGAATATGATATAGTCACTCCTTAATTGATTTAAATTGAGTTCTATTGCTGAGATATCACCTTGCGCCTTCATGCGTGAATAGAACAGATATTGTTTTCCAAATGATTTTCCAATCCATGGCTAAATTAGCATGTTTGATATATTCGATATCGTAGAGAATTTTTTCCTCTGGCAGAAGATCATATCCTCCGTTAACTTGAGCTAAACCAGTTATCCCAGGTCTACAAACCATTCTCTGACTGAAACCGTGAATATACTTCTCAAACTCGTTGTAAAATACCTCGCGTTCAGGCCTAGGTCCTATGAGGGACATGTCCCCTTTGATAACTGCCCAAAATTGGGGAAGCTCGTCCAGCCTTGTCTTTCGCAGGAACGCTCCAACCTTCGTCACGCGCGGATCTTCGCCCTGCGCCCATTGTGCGCCCATTGCCTCCGCATCTGTACGCATGCTACGGAACTTCACTACCTGTATCGGGCGCGAATAGGCGCCGAGCCTGGTCTGCGAGTAGAAGACCGGCCCGGGGGAATCCAGCTTCACCGCGACGGCGATGACGGCCATGGGGATAGCGCACACAACGAGAGCCGCGCTGCAGGACGCGATGTCGAAGGCGCGCTTGACGAACCGGAAAACACGTCGCCTGGGCAGCTTGGCGTAGTTGATGCGCTCGAGCTCTATCACCTTGCTGGTGTCGACGAGCTTCTCGACGGTCTCGAGCACCGCCGGGTCGGGGTCGTCGTTGTAGTTGGGGCGGAACAGCACTTCGCCCGCGCGGACGCGCTCCTTGTGCGCCTTCCACTCCTTGCGGTCGTAGAGCTTGCCCGTCTCGGTGAAGCTCTCCCCGTCATGGGCGTCCGTCCTCGCTGCCTTCCCGTGCGCCAAGTCCTCCGCGGTGATTTGGATGATGTTAGCACCTTCGGGGATTCTGTGGATGTCCATGCTCGCACCGGTCGGCAGCGCTTCCGCTGCGGAGTCAACCGCGTTCGTCACGCGACCACCCCCAATCGCGCTTCAAGGTTGCTATTGAATGGCGCTCTTAGAAACGAGCGCGAGAGGCAATGCGGTCGGCATCCGGCCGCCTTGGATTCCAGTTTTTTGTGAGCGGATGCGTATCCCCAGTTCAACAGCCTATTATGCGCCAGGCTCGCCCACTCTCTTATAATGCTTGGACGGATGCCACCAAGAAACAAGAATTCTTGGAATGACGCGAAGCGCTTTCCAAAGGCGCCGTTCATCTCTCCTCAGTTGCCTTCCATCTATCGCAACGGGCTCAAGCTTCCGACACGACGGCGAGCCCTATCTCTATCTTCATCGTCCTACCGAACATCTCGGTTTCTACGAAACAGGTGCCCTTGCGACGGTTGACCTTACGAATCCAGCCGTCGCATCCGAGAAGGGGGCCGTCGACCACTTTGATGCGATCGCCTTCCGACACGGCGCGCGATACCTCCACCGTGCGCCGACCCTCGCTGGTAAGCGAGTCGATGAACGCCATCTCAGAGCGATCAAGCGGTACGAAGGCCTCACTGCTGCCGAGCAAACGCGTGAACGCGGGGAGCTTGGACAGCTCGCGGTTGAGTGCGCCCACGTTGCCCGTGATGGCTATCACGTACCCGGGGAACAGCACGCGCTCCACCGTGCGGTACGTACCGCGGTATTTTTGCTCCACCTTGTAGCGCGGCACAAAGCACTCCTTAACGATGGGCCTTCCCCGCTCGTCGAGTGCACGTCCGACCGACGAGTCGATAAGGTCGCACGTCTTGCGCTCCTGTCCGCTGGCTACTTGTATGACATACCACATTTTTTGGTCTCGGTTTCCTTGGGTTGTTGGCTGCTTAGGTCGTTTCGCCAAAGCTTCGCCATGAGGCTTGCACCCTGGCCTCACCTCGCCTTGTTACGGCACGGCTTCGCCATCGGGCCTTCGCCCCAAACCTGTCTCGTATTCAACTTCTCGGCTCCGCTTGATCCGCCCCTGGCACCATCTGCGCTTTCCGAGATATGTTCGGCTCTGCGGTTTCCCGCAGGAGGCAAGCACCTATCAGACTGAAGTTGCTTGCCTCCTGCGACATACCTGCAAGCGCGCTGCCGTTCGATTGCTCGCAGTCGGCAACACGCATAGTTCGCTTGGTTGTGCAGTTGTGATTCGATTCAAGCTAGATGGGCGGCTTACGTAGTTGGCCTCGCCACCATGCCGGCGGTCGCCCCCCACCGAGCGCCCAACAACGCCAGCAGCATCACCTGCAATTATCGCATTGTCAGTATAGTCCACCCGATAGCTCCGTAATCCTTGGGAGCGTTATCGACCGAAACGCAAACGTTGTGGGGGCAAAATGCCGCAACCGGGCCCATGCTCGTCGACGGGCGCCCCCGCAACGACCATGAGCCCGATCGATTCTCCCCCAAACGTTCCTGCGCCCCACGCGCACGCCCGAATCTATCCGCTCATGTTTAACGTACGAATAATACCCTAAACCTGACTCTCCATGTTGCCAAAACGCTCATATAATAGCTGAACGGTCGTTTTTCTCACGATTCGTCCATTACGCAATCACCGCAGCTCAAAACGGACAACCTGAATCGCTCGACCCGATTTCTCAGAATTGCACGAACGCCCCGTTCGCCCCGCATTTTTTACGTGCACTCCATACTACCCGCTATCCCGTCCCATTTGTTGCGCAACTTTTCGCTTGACACCCCGCCCGCGATACGCTTGCCCTCCGCGCGCGACCGGAAACGGGTCTCCCAGGGTTAGTGTTTCACTCGAGCACCCAAAACCGCGGTCGAAACGCGATTCGGCGCATCGAGCGCCTCCGCTTTGCACGAAATCGCGCTTCACTCGCGTTTTCCGGCGACCCGCGGGGGCGATCCCGGAGTTTCCCCAGGTCGCGGAAACCCGCCAGCACCCGAAACCGCGAGCGAACCGCAATCCGGTGCACCGCGCGCGCCTCCAGTGCACGAAACCGCGCTTCGCTCGCGGTTTTCCAGCTTATATGGTGCACTTTTCGCAGGAGCGGCGTTTGAGCCATTCGTCGACTCGGAAATGCACACTCCGTGCGTTGCCGTGCGCAGCAAAGGAACCGACAGCCGAATACAGAGCCATGCACGGCAAAAAACGGCATTCCATCGCAGGCCGCCGAAACATCGATGGCAGCCGTATCCCAATATGATATGATTCGAATCGAAAGCCACCCCTGCGGGGGAAAGGAAGTAGAGGCCGGACAGCCCGTGTTATGATGGGACCCGGCCTCTGCGACGTTCAGAGCCCAATATCGAAAACCTCTACGTTTTCCATAACCCGATGCCAGTCATCAGCCCATTTTCGTGCCGCTTCAAGCTTTCGCGCGCTTTCGCCGTATGCTCCCAGTATCTAATCAGGAAGCCACAACCGAGGATCGTCTTGACCGGCAACGTGAGCAAGATCGATGCTTTGCACAACATGAGCGCGTCGAGCATACAGCAGACAGTCCCTATCGCGTCCATCGAGCGGTTCTCTCCTGCTTTCGAGAGTCAGAACATCCACGCCGAGCGTTTCCAATTTTGCCAAGAGTGCCTCAAGGCACTTGCGCCTGGCGCGTTCCTGCTTGATGCCGACGAGCGGACTTGCAGAGACAATGGTCGTTTGATGACGCGCACGGGACATGGCGGCAACAGACTCTGCTTTCTGGGCGTCGGTCATGCTCCGCCAATGTAATTTCGCAGCACCCTTCGGCTTGATGCGCTCGAGCGCTTCCACAACGGAACGCTGGTCGCCTTTTAATATCGAAGCACCGAGCAAATAGAGAGGCGGAGCAGCCGCCAGCAAGACACTCTCGTCGCCATATGCCACGATGTTGTTTTCGGATGCTTCGCTCACGTTTCTCATCTCGACCGGGGAAACAGTTCACGCGATTGTACACCATGCACATATCGGACTGCTTGACAATTCCGTTCGAACGATTTCATTCGAGAAACAAGTATCCATGACGGGTTCAAGTGTGCCAGCTTCCCCCGCTCGGGAGAATACACGGAAACAAATCTCCAAGGGAAGTGTTTCAGGTTAATGTGGCACATCGAGCAGTTCTCCCCGCCCGACAGTTGCACAACACCCCGATCGGCCACCTGCGTTTATCATCCCCGCTATGGGGAAATGGCGCATCTCCTTCGCGAGGGCAATTTCAAACACTCTCCCCCCACGAGCGAGACCGCAAAGGGAGTCCCGCCACACGGATGGCACCGTTTCCCCTATTAAAGCACGCGAAATCGGCGCCCATGACAGTTCCTGGAGCCGAAGTGCAGTCGCAGTGGTCGGTGGTGCTGCTCGCTGGCTAATCCGCGATTCCCGACAGTCGCAAGTGCGACCTTATGGGGGTTCGCACAGGGGCTGGATTGTAAGCTTAGCCATTCATACTGTTCGGAAACGGCACATCGCTGGCAAGCACGAGGATTCAGGAGGCCGCAGTGAAACATAAGGCGTCAGAGCAGCTGCCAAGACCGAATGGGGAAACCATCCAATCCGAAACGCAAGCATCGGACGAAGCGACGCTTCCGACTTCCGGCCCACATTTCTCCGAAACTCCCCCGAACCACGCCCACGCCCCGGAATGCGGCGACCGCCATGAAACCGCTTCAGCGCCGCGCAAAGACCAGCTTCTGCGCGACGCCCCAGAACGCATCGACCCGCTCTTCGATGCCGTGTTCAAGCGCGTGTTCGGCAGTGAGGAATCGCGCAGCGTAACGCGCGGGCTCATCAACGCCGTACTTGCAAAGGCGGGCATTGCGCCAATTGGCGAAATCGAGCGGATAGACACCGAGCATGAAGGGAAGGAAGGTGACGTCACCTGTCTCACCCCGCGCATGGACGTACGCGTCATCGCGCAACGTCGCGCCGTCGACCTCGAAGCTCAACGCTACCCCGAAGATGTCGACAATCGGTCGATGCTCTACGGATCGCAACTGCTTTGCGAGCAAACAAAGTCAGGCACCGGTTACGACCAACTACCTCAAGTGATAGTCATGACGTTGCTCGATAATGACGTGCAGTTTCCAGCAACCGAGGAGCTCGTCCACGTGTGCCGCATGAGCTGGGATACGGAAAGCACCGCCATATTGGGAACGGATCGCATCGTGTTCGTGCTCGTCGAGCTCAAGAAGGTCCGCGAGCGTTACAATGCAATCGACGAAGAAGTGCTCAACGACGGTTTTACCGCATGGATGTACCTATTAACGAGGGGTTACGCCGAGAAGAGCGAGGTCGAGATGCTAAGCGTGCGCTATGAGGACCTGAAAGATTTCGCCGAAAAGTACGGCATGGCTATAAGCGACCCCGAGACCGTGCGCGCCTTCAAACGCGCCGAAAGCGATTTCCGCGAACGCCGCTCCTTCCAACGCTACCTTGCCCGAAAGGAAAGAGAAGCCGTAGATAAGGGTATGGAGAAGGGTATGGAGAAGGGCATGGAGAAGGGCGAGCGGCTCGGCATGGAGAAGGGCATGGAGAAGGGCATGGAGAAGGGCGAGCGGCTCGGCATGGAGAAGACGCGACTCGAAATGCTCCGTAACCTCATGGACTCCACCGGGAAAAGCGCGCAGGAAGCCATGGAGCTAACCGGCATCCCCGCGGAGGAGCGCCCGGCCTACGCCGCCAAGCTCGCTTAACTGACGCTACTGAGCCCGCCCAGGATAAGTGTTTCAGGACGCCCAAAACTGCAAGCGGACCACGATTTAGGCCCTAGCCCACTTGCGGGTTATCCTATCATGCCGCTGCGCACGGCAGCGCAAACCGACATATAGGCGCCCGTTTGTCTCATACTGACCGATGGGGAGACTCCCCTTCGGTCAGTCATCACGATAGAGTGGGTCAGACAACCTGGTTGCCTGACCCATTTTCCGCTAGTTCAGCCCGTAGGCGTTGCGGAGGGACCAGCTGTCGCTCGACCAGCCGGAGAGGGCCTTCTTGCCTTTGCCGTTGGACTTGCAGGAATACGCGCGGTACATGTTGCCCGATTGCTTCAGGTAGACGATGCGCTTGCCCTTGATCTTGATGGCGAAGCTGCACGCGCTTTTCTCGATGGTCTTCTTGCCCTTGCCGTTTTTCTTGTACGTGTACAGCGGCATTCCGGTGTTCGCGTTGGTCCACTCGTGGCACACGACGCGGCCGCCGCAGATGCCGTCATAGGTCGAGCCGGCCAGCTTGCGCGCCTTGCCGCCCTTGACCTTGCGCGCGTACAGGGAATGCACGTCGGACGCCGCTGCGGGACGCTTGCCGTAGTAGAGGTAGCCCTTGTAGTACCCGTGCGGCACGAAGTCGGTACCCTTCACGACCTTCTTCTTTGCGCCGCTCTTGACCTTCATGCGGTAGATCGTGTTCTTGCGGCAGTTCCACATCCATTGCTGCGAGCTGGTGTCGCTGGTCACGCGCGCCCCGCGCTTGGCATAGAACAGGTACTTGCCGTTGGTGATGAACTGGCCCTCGACGTTGCGCGCGATGGTCTTCGTGACGCCGTTCTTGGTCATCGTCAGGTTGTAGACCGTGCCCTCGCCATAGACGTAGGTCCCCGTCGTGCGGAAGGTCGCTCCGCCCGCTGCCGCCTGGTACGTTGTCGACGACCCCGAATACGACGGAGTCGCGGCCACGAAGGCCGCCGCATACGCCGCCGGCGCCATGGCGAGCGAAGCCCACATCATGACGCCCGCAAGAACCATCGCGATCCCCGCCAACGCCAGCGCTATCGATCTCTTCGACGTCGAGCGTTCTACCGTGTTCGCCAACTTCATAACACTCCCCTTCCACTAGCGCGCAAGCGCGTTTCCTCTTGCTACCCGCATCCTACGCCCCAATCCCCCCAACTTGTTGCACAACAATCTGAAACTGATACAGGCCTCCAGAATGGGTCAGGCAACCAGGTTGGGTGACCCATTATTTTGAGATTTATTTTCGCGGTCTGAGCTGGCGTTACTTTTGTTTCCCCTGTTCATCGGACTCTTGTAATTACGAACACATGTTTGCTATAATTCGATGCGACGACGAGCCGACGGCCTCCCTGCCTGGCGGCGCGCGGGTATGCGCGCACGCTGTTTTCATATCACGGCCCAGCGCTCGCCCGCCACTTTCCCGCCCACAACAAACCGGGTCACGCAACCAGGTTGCCTGACCCACTTTTCCGCAAAGGAGGTCCTCTATGTCACGCATTCCGAGGCTTCAGAGCATTGGCGATTTCTACCACATCTATTCGCGCGGCAGCGGCCGCCAGCTGATCTTCGAGGACAACGCCGACCACCGGGTGTTTCTCGACTGCCTGAGCGACGCCCTGCGCGAAACGGACGCAACGCTATACGCCTATGCGCTCATGGGCAATCATTACCACCTCGTCGTTCAGGTGGACTACGAGCATCTCCCGAAATTCGGCCACTCGCTCAACTGCGACTACGCCAAGTACTTCAATGCCAGGCACGAGCACATCGGCCACCTCTTCCAAGACCGCTTCAGCTCCCAGCCGATCAACGACGACGAGTATTTCCTCTCAGCCATCCGCTACGTCCACCGCAACCCCTTGGAAGCAAAGCTCACCGCAACCTGCTCGTATCCCTGGAGCAGCTACGACGCCTACATAACTGGATCAGGCAACCAGGTTGCGTGTCCCATTCCGACCAAGGCCATCGACATGCTCGGTGACCTTGACGCCTTCCGCGAATTCCACACTCACTCTGGCAAAGAGTCCTTCGACGACGACGTTCCCACGTCAACCCGCATAGACTCAGACGAGATCCTCGCCCTGGCGACGGCAGCCCTTGACGGCGACAGTCCGACGACGCTCAAGTCCCTCCCCAAGCCCGCGCGCAATCACAAGCTCTGCACGCTCAAGTCAGCGGGTTTGAGCATTAGGCAAATCGCCCTCATAACCGGCATAAGCCGCTCCATCGTCCAGCGCGCGTGACCGGAATGGGTCAGACAACCTGGTTGGGTGACCCAAAAAAAGGGGCCAGGGGAACGCGCCCCTGGCCCCGTCGCTCGGCCCCGCGAGGCATCGCGGGCGGCCGCTCGTGCGGGCTATCGCCCTACTTCACCTTCACCTTCACGGTGACGGTCTTGGTCGCGGGCTTGTAGCTCGCGTTGCCGGCGGCGCTGACCTGCACGGTCAGGCTGTACGTGCCCTTCTTGAGCTTCTTACCCAGCTTGATCGTGCCGTCGGAGGCGACCTTGATCTTCTTCTTGGCCTGCTTCTGCAGCTTCTTCTTGGCCTTGACCTTGAGGAGCTTGTAGGTCACGGCGCCCTGCGGGCTGCCCACGGCGAACGCCTTGGCCGGGGCGACCTTCATGGCCTTCTTCTTCAGCTTCTTGGCCTTCGCCTTCACGGCCTTGGCCTTCACCGTCATGGTGTTGGCCTTGGCCTGCGGCTTGTCCTTGTTGGCCTGGGCGGCGGCGTACTGCTGGGCGGATTTCTCCGCGGCTTTGAGCTTGGCCTGCAACGCCTCGGAGATGAGCGCCTTCTGGGCGTCGCTCAGCGCGTTGAAGGCGGCCACGGCGGCCTCGACCTTCGCCTTGTCGGTATCGTTCGCCACCGTCTCGGGCAGCGGCTCGATGAGGTCCGCGACCGCGCCAGCGACGGCCTGGTCATCATCTACTGTCGCGTTGCCAATTACAAACGTCTTCGTGACGTCGAACTCGTACCCCCTGATGCCGTAGACGTGCACCGTGCCAGTAGCGCCGATCGCATTGTTGTTCGCGTACTCTACCTCGTAATCCTCGCCTTCGACGAGAGCCGCCCCGTCAAACGTGACGGTGACGGTCGGCTCAACGGGCACGCCCTCGTACGCGAACGGGCCGTCGGGAATCGACACCGCATCTTCGGGGATGTCGCTGTACACGTAGAAGTCCACCCACGTCTCGTCCGCGTACCCATCTGCGGTGATCCACACGGTGTACCAGCCGCGCTCTTGGATCTTATCGACTTCAGTCCAACCCTCTTCTTCGTAAAACCCTTCGCGCGTGTGGAATATGCTATCGACGTTCAAACTCTCGGTCGGAATGGGATCACCATCGATGCTCAGCGTATAGGTCGGATTAATCGGTTGACCCGTGTAGAGGCACTTGACGATATCGTCTTCGACGGTCTCGCCCTCGCCTATCTTCGTCACGTTACCATTGACTTCGACTTCGATGGAAGCCAGCTCCAGGCTTTTGTTCGAAAGGATGCGGAACGCTGCGGAGCACGAGCCGTAATAGGGGTGAACGCCATTGGCTACGAAACGATAATCGCCCGGCTCGCTCGGCTGACCCTCGCCTTCCCAGGGCACCCATTCTCCATATCCTTCATCTCCTTCTTCACCTTCGTGAAAAACGTATTGCTCGTAGGAGACAGTGTAGTCCTCGTTTTCAGTAAGGATCGTTTTGCCAACCTTAACGGCAAAATCGGGAAGGGGATCACCAATCGTTATAGTCTCGTCTTCTGGGCTAACCTCCCCAGCCCCGTCAAGATCATGGGCGGAGTACACATGCAGACATTCCTCCAAATAAATCGTACCGACGCTTGGGGAGAACTGGATATAATATTCGCCAACTTTCAGGGGGTCATTTAGAGACGCAACCTCCCACTCATCTTCACCATCTTCGCCTGTGTAATACAGCGCAGTTGAATAGAAGTCGCTACCGAGCACTATGGGCTCATCATCGTCCGAGTCGTCATATCGGTACAGAGCAATTATCGGAAGCTTCATGCCTTCGATCAGCCTGACATTGTCATAGCTTTCTATCTCGGCTTCCTCGTTCATGAACCCAATCTCGAAGAAGCTCAAATCGTTGTCACTGAGCACAATGATCTCGCAGCTAGCGCCTTTACCCGACTGCTCGTAGCCCGCCGATTTTCCCTCTTCGGTAAGCTCGGTGAATAGGAGATAATGCCCCATGGTTTGGAATCCGGCGAAATCCTCAGCGGCTTCCCGGTCGTAGACGTAGTGGTCTTCATCATAAGATTCGTCATCGGTTGCGAGTTCACCAACGGCAAGCTTCAACGTGTAGTATTTGGAATTAACGGCCTCGTCACCGCACATGACTTGAATCATGTTGGCGGTGATTCCCGTGGCCTCACTAAGCGGGAATGTTACATCCGTTTCTTCCGAGTCAAGTTCGTCCCCATCAAGGAGCAGCGAGGCATACGAAAGGTCATTATTGCCGTAAAACCTGATAGGAGCCATGAATTCCCCGGTATATGTGCTATTTTTAGCAGGGATAACACTCAGGAAATATACGACTCCCTTTTTCAAATCGTCCTGCCCCACCAAAGCACCAGTTGCGTCCTTGATTGCAATTTCGTAGTCCGTGCCCTGGGCAAGTAAGACCCCATCGTCGTCATCGTCATCGCCATAGATTGGCGTACAGGCATACACCATAGCATCAAGAGACTCGCTCAGAGCGACGTCGTTGATTTCGTTGTCCCAGATGCGGTCTCCATCCAAATTGACTCGCGCATTATCGAGGGAGTTAGTGTCGTAGACGACGAACTCTTCCATTTGGATATAGTCATCATCGGAGCCGATCTCATAGAGTCCGACTTCATAGCGTCCTGGGCCGTCAATTGTCTCAGCGGGATCCCAATCCCAAAACCATTCCTCTTCTTCTGCGTCAAAGTCACCGCGCGTGCCTTTGGATATCCTGAGCTCCAACCCGTGCTTTGCAAGAGCCGCTTTGTCTAACTCGTCAGCGTTGTCGTCAAGGACAGTAACGCTGACCGGCTCTCCGGTCCAGTAATAGTCTTCACAGCTATCACATTCAAGGCCCTCGTAAACGAAGCGATACGAACCGTTATACTCGTCGCCTTCGTTGTCGCCGTCTTCGCCGTCACCGCCTTCGCCATCCTGGGCGATCACCCCGCCTTTGAGCGCATTCGCCCCTGCAGGAGCGCCCGGAGCTGCAAATGCCGCAGCAGGGCCGATGGCCATCGCCAGCACGAGCGCAAACAGCGCCGCGAACAGGCCGCTTGCTTCCTTCCCCACCATGATTCTCCTTTCGCCAAGATTCGAACACCCCACGCGATTCGCATGAACACCCTATGCAAACCACTAATCAATCAGTAATTGTATAATGTTTTAGCCCAACCCACAACATCTTGCGCAGAATGCCGAATGGGTCAGGCAACCTGGTTGCGTGACCCATTCGTTGGGTGTCCCGCACGAAGCCGAGCTGCACTTGCGGCTCATCCCGCCACGCTGGGCCGCACTTGCACAGTATTGTGCCAGAACCGCGTTGGGCTGGCAGAATATCGCGCAAGTGGGTCAATAGCCGGGTGGGTCACGCAACCTGAGGGGATTCTAGCGGTCATTGCGCCTTTCGCCTGCGCCTTTAGCGCGCTGCCCGCCTGCAGGATCCGCTGGGTCACGCAACCTGGTTGGGTAACCCACATTTTCTGAGATTTCTTTTCGCGGCTTGAGCTGGCGTTACTCCATTTCCCCTGGTCATCGTGCTCTTGAAAATACGAACACATGTTTGCTATAATTCGATGCGACGACAAGCCGACGGCCTCCTCGCCTGGCGGCGCGCGGGTATGCGCGCAAGCTGTTTCTATATACGGCCCAGCGCTTGCTCGCCACATTCCCACAACAGAACAGAACCGTGCCGGTAGCACCCGCTCACGACGTTCATGCGTCTGCGCCCGACGCGCGACCCTTTGCGCCCAAAACTCAGTGCTCGAAACCCGGCGCACGGCACCCGACCAACCTGAGAGGAGAAACGCCATGGCTTATATCAAGAGGGACTACAAAGACTCCGTGTTCAGGCACCTGTTCGGCAGCGCGGAGCGCAAGTCATCCGCGCTGGAGCTGTACAACGCCCTAGCAGGCACGCAGCACGCCGACCCGGAAGAGATAGAAATCACCACCATCGACAACTTCCTGTTCCTCGGGCGCAGGAACGACGTCTCATTCCTGATTGGCGACGAGATGGTCCTGCTGGAGCACCAGTCGACGCACAATCCCAACATGCCCCTTCGCGGCCTGCAGTATTTCGAGCGCGTCTACTCGAAGCACATTGCCGTCAACGAACTCGACATCTACGGCAGACAGCTCGTGAACCTGCCCACCCCGCGCTTCTTCGTGTTCTACTTCGGCGCTTCTCGCCGACCGGAGCGCGAGGTCATGCGGCTATCAGACTCGTTCAACTCGGGGCCGGGCGACCTGGAGGTGACGGCCACAGTGCTCAACTGCAACGAGGGCAACAACACGGCTATAATGGGGGCGTGCAGGGCGCTCAAGGGCTACGCGCACCTGCTCGCGCTCGCGCGCGAGAACCGGAAGGGGGGCCGGATGGTCACCAGGGACGCAATCGAGGCGGCAATCGACCAATGTATCGCAGATGGCTACCTGGTCGATTACCTGACCGCCCATAGGGCTGAGGTGGGAGATATGCTATTCACGATGGAAGATGAAGAGCGCGCCATGCGCGTGCACATGAAAGCCGTCGAGCGCGAGGCCTCGGAGAAGGGCGAGCGGATCGGCATCGAGAAAACGCGCCTCGAGATGCTCCGAAACCTCATGAGCTCGACCGGGAAAAGCGCGCAAGAGGCGATGGAGATGACCGGCATCCCCGAAGAGGAGCGCCCAGCCTACGCCGCCCAACTTGGGTCACCCAACCAGGTTGCCTGACCCACGACAGCACCATTCGCAGACCACTCGCGAGCCTACGCCGACCATAACCTTCTATTACAGCCCCGTTCAAAGAGAAACCAAGGTGGGGGCCGAGCCGTGCAAACGGAACTCTCGCCGCCGGATTGCCAGACCCGTCGGCGGCTTGCAGCATCGAGCGCCATGAACTGCAGTTGCTCCAGTCCAACCCGATGGCTTTACCTGCCGCTCGCACCCGCCTCGCTATAGAGGATCCATGGGGGACGAACGTTTGAAATTGCCACCATAGAGGCAGTGCATCGCATCGCTCCCACCTTGACCACCCAAACGATACACGCGGGATCCCGGAAAAAGTTGCACAACTTTTTACCCGATTGCGGCTAGGCTTCGTCAACCCCCGATTCCCGACGCCCATCCTTCGACAACCCCCGATTTCCGCCACGCACCCTTCGACAACCCCCGATTTTGTGCATTCATTGCGATTTCTTGCGCGAAATCCGGACTTATCGAAGGCTCGGAGCCTCGCCGGCGAATGCATGGCCGACGTTTCCCCAGGTCGCGATGCTCCATCTAGCCACGCACCCTTCGACAACCCCCGATTCCGTGCATTCGGGGCAATTGCGTGCGCGAAATCCGACCTTATCGAAGGCCTGGCGCCGCGCTGGCGAATTTCAAGCGAACGTTTAGTCGACGCGTCGGACGCGCGCGTGGATGCCGGCGACGTTCATGATGGTCGCTTCCCCGATGCGCACGATGACTGCATCGGGATTGTCGCCATAGCGGTACTTGTAGCGATAGCCAATCTCTTCCCAGGTCTGGCCGTTGGCCAGCGTGTAACGCCGCGTGCCGTCCCAGCCGGTGAATTCGCCTTCTATCTCGGCCTCCTCGACGCCCAGCAGCCGCTCGACATACTCGGATTCGCCGGCGACCGTCATCACCAGCTGACCGTCGACGTCCTCGATGACGACGTCCGGCGAATTGGCCTCGTGCTCCCAGTAGCGAAACCGCGATTGGCGCCAGTACGATCCGTCCATCGTCTTGAAGATCGCCCCGTCGTCGAAACCGTAAAACTGCCCGTCGATCTTCCCCTGATACACAATCTCGCCCATAGCCCGGCTCCTCGCTCGCGACACCTGGCCCTATACTACATCTCGCAGCTCGAATGCCATTTGTTCAACATGCCGAAGATTCCGAAAGGAATGTGACAAAGGGGTCAGACCCCTTTGTCACACGCGACTGACCGAAAGGGAGACTCCCTTTCGGTCCCTTTCGATCAGTTACCGGCCGGCGCGCAGGTCCTCGACCTGCCTGCGGACGCGGTCGGCGAAGGCGCGGCCGTCGTTCACGCGGGCGGCCAGCTCGGACTGGGCGTGGGTCAGCGCTTCGCCACCCGAATCGCGCAGGCCATCGGCCAACTCGCTGAGATGCGAAAGCGTGCCATGCGTGCGCGTGCGCATCTCGCGCGCCAACTCGTAGACGGCCAGCGCTCGTGCCGTCACGGTTTCCACCGCATCGCCCGCACCCTGCTTCACGGCATCGCGCACGCCCTCGGGCCCTTGTTCGGCAATGCGCCGCACGTCGCCCGCTCCGCGACGGGCGGCTTGCACGGCTTCGCTCGCCCCGCGAGAAGCAGCATCGGCCACATGGCTCACGCCCCGCTGGGCGACCTCGGCCGCATCGCTCGCACCGCGATGCGCAACCTCGGCTGCATGGGTCGCGCCCTGCCAAGCAGCATCCGCCACATGCCCGGCGCCACGCGAAGCCGCATCCGCCACGTGCCCGGCGCCCTGGCGCACGACATCGGCGGCGTCGCCCGCACCGCGCTGCGCAGCCGCGACCACGCCGCTTGCTCCCTGATACGCCGCCTTTCGCGCCGCCACCAGGGCGTTTTTCGCCAGCGCGGCCAGGCGGTCCTCGCGCTCGAGCACCTGGCGCACGATCCCGGCGGTTTCCTCGATCGTCTCGGGAGTCACCTCGACCTGCCCGTCGGCCATGCCCGCATACGCCTCGGAAGCCGCCAGCACCTCTTCGACCAGCTCGTCGACCTCATCCGTCACGGCATCGACCGTCTCGGCCACGGCGCCCAGATCGACCGGCGGCGCCGTGCGCGCATGCTCGTGCGATTCCCGCACGTTCATCACCAGCATCTGCAGGCGGTTCTCCACGTTGGCGAAGCTGACGTCCGGGTCGTAGTCCAGCGACAGGATCTGCGCGGACGGGTACAGCTCGCGCAGGCGCTTGACGATGCCGCGCCCCACGATATGGTTGGGCAGGCACCCGAACGGCTGCAGGATCAGAAACGCCTCGCATCCGTGGTTGGCGTGGTGGATGATCTCGCCTGGGATGAGCACGCCTTCGCCCGCGTCGAACGTGTGGTGAATGATCGGGTCGGAGTCCACCACCAGGTCGGGCATGCGGCACGCCGGCTCGTACAGCGGGTGCGCGCTGGCGATCCGGTCGCACACGTCGTGCGCGTGCTCGAACAGCGCATTGGCCACCTTGTACCACGTGGCCTCGCTAAACGGCTTGTTCACGCCGTATTCCGCGATCTGCGCGCCCTTGTAGAAATACGTCTTGCGGATGACGTCGGTCATCTTGGCCTCGATGATCTCGAAGCCGTTGCGCTCGAGGTAGTCCTCGACGTCGTGGTTGGCGCCGGGATGGAAGTTGAGCAGGTACTCGCCCACGATGAGCACGCGCGGACGCAGCTCGCTGCGGTCGTATTCCACCTCGCGCATGATGTCGATCGCGCGGGCGAACCCGCGGCGCGCGCCGGCGGCTCCATGACGCTCGAACCCCTCCATCACCTGGTCCATCGCGCGTTCGAACGCGGCATTGGCGCTGCCAGGCACCAGCTCGTAGGGCCGCATCTTGCGCAGCAGCTCCTCGAGCGCGTCGATCATCGGCAGCCCCATGGCCACGCGCGCGGCGGAAGCCACCGATATCTTGAAGCCCGGGTGCAGGTTGTGGTAGTCCACGTCGTCGTTGGTCACGATGGGCACGTGCGCGTAACCGGCGTCGTCGAGCGCCTTGCGCAGCAGCGCCCCGTAATGCGTCAGGCGGCAGTCGCCGATGTACTTGCCGGTCGCCACCGCCACTTCGGCATCGTCGTACTTGCCGGTCCGCAGCTCGGCCAGGCATTCGCCGATGACGATTTGCGCGGGGAAGCAGATGTCGTTGTGCACGTACTGTTTGCCCAGGCGAATGGCCTCTTCACGCCCGATGGGCACGGGCACGGCATGCAGCCCCTGCTTGGAGAACACGGCCGCCATCAACCGGCTGAACGCGTGCGACGTGTTGGGCACGAGCACCACGCGCCGCTTGCGGTCGGCCCGGCGATACTTCACCGCGTACGGGTCGCCCAGCTGCGCGGTGGGCGCGGCGGTGCGCTCGGCGCGCTTGATGTTGATGGTCTCGACGAAGCTGCGGATGCGGATGCGCAGCGGGCCGGGCACGTCGGATTCGTCAACCTTCAGGATGAGCGGCGACTTGTCGGTGATCTCGTGGGTCAGGCGCACGATTTCGTCGGAAAGGTAGGCATCGTGCCCGCAGCCGAAGCTCACGACCTGAGCGTATTCGAGGTTGGGATCCTCGGCCGAAATGATGGCGCACGCCAGCATGCGCGCGTGGTAGTTGTTGACGATATCCAGCCGGCTGCGCGAGAGGTCCACCTCGCCCGTACCGGGGATGGCGTCGGGCGGCAGCACGGGAATGCCGAGCGCCGTGAACATGTCGGGCAAATCGTGGTTGACCAGCGGGTCGTTGTGGTACGGGCGCGAGGCCAGCACCACGGCGTAGGTCCCGTCGCGGCGCACGCGGGCCAGCACGTCACGGCCCGCCTCGAGCAGCTCGTCACGGAACTGCTGCTGGGCGGCGTCTGCCGCGGCCAGCGCGGCGCGCGTGAGGTCGGCCGAAATGCCGAACGTCTCGCTCATCCACTCGCCCATCTGCCGCTCGCGGTCGGCGTCGGAATACCAGTGGAACAGCGGCGCGTCGAATTCCAAATTGGCGCGCTTGGCGGGATTGTCGGAATTGCGCATGACGATGGCGTAGCCCTTGACCACCGCGCACATCGATTCGCTCGTCTTCTCGGTGTTCTCGGTGGGCACCGTCGTGATCGACGGCATGAAGATGCGGTCGACCCGCGCCCGCTCCAGGTCGCGAACGTGTCCGTGCACGAGCTTGGCCGGGAAGCAGATGGTGTCGGAAGCCACCGCAGGCAGGCCGTTTTCGAACATCGCGCGGCTCGACGGGTGCGAAATGCGCACCGCGAACCCCAGCGAGCGCCAGAACGTGGTCCAGAACGGCATGGTGTCCCAGAACGCCAGCACGCGCGGAAGCCCGATGGTGATGCCGCGCGGATTGGCCAGGCGCGGCGCAGCGTAGTCTTTGAACAGCAGTTTCTCGCGCACGTCGAAGAGGTTGGGCACCTGCTTCTTGCGCTCGACGGCGGCGCGCAGCTTGTCGCGCACGTCGGCGGCGCGCGGGTCGCCCACCACTTCGCCGCGCTCGCAGCGGTTGCCCGTGACGAACGTGGACCCATCCGAGAACGTGATGACGGACCGCGCGCAGTTGTTGGTGCAGAAGGGGCACGTGACGTTGGCCTGCTGCTCGTACGCCAGGTCGCGCGCCGCCGCCAGCCCGATGAACGACGAGGCGAAGTACTGCCGCTGCGACTGGCCGCCGCGATGAGGCGCGCAAGCGTGCTGCGATGCAGGCGTTCCGTGCAGCTCGTGTTCGGCGGAATCGCCGCGTTGTTGCGCCGCGGCGCCGCCCTCTGGCTCGCTTTGCGCATCATCGGCCGGCGCGATTTCCGCCTTCTCGCTCACGTGCTGCGCGATTGTGGGACGCGCGTCCGCCCGGCTCCAGTCGGCATCCACGAAATGCCCGGCCGGCGCGTCTTCCACCAGCTGGCGCGCGTTGCGCTGCGCGAACAGGGCCGCGCCGATCGCGCCCATGAGCCCGGGGTACGGCGCGCGCGTGACGGGCCGCCCGACGTAGGCCTCGAAAGCGGCGAGCACCGCGTCGTTGGCGAAGGTGCCGCCCTGCACCACGATGCGCTCGCCCAGCCGATCCAGGTTGGACAGGCGGATGACCTTGGTGAACACATTCTCGATGATGGAACGGCACAGGCCCGCCATGATGTCATCGGGCGATTTGCCGTTCTTCTGCTCGGTGACGACCGACGAGTTCATGAACACGGTGCAGCGGCTGCCCAGCTCGGCCGGGCTCGGCGAGCGGAACGCGGCGTCGGCGATGCCGCGCGTGGGAATGCCCAGCGTGTGCGCGAAATTCTCGAGGAAGCTTCCGCACCCCGAGCTGCACGCCTCGTTGACCAGGATGTCGGTGACGATGCCGTCGTCGACCCAGATGGCCTTCATGTCCTGGCCGCCGATGTCGAGGATGAACGTGACGTCGTCGACCATGCGCGCCGCGGCCAGCGCGTGCGCGACCGTCTCGACCACGTGGCAATCGGCGTGGAATGCGCGCGCGAACAGCAGCTCGCCGTAGCCGGTCGTGGCGCAACCCAGGATGTTCAGCTGCACGCCGGCCGCGCGCCACCGGTCGTCGAGCTGCGCGAGGGCCTCCTTGGCCACGTCGAGCGGCTCGCCCTCGTTGTTGGCGTAGAACGAGTCGATCAGAGCGCCGTCCTCGTCGACGAGCGCGAACTTCGT
>CAMOLA010000029.1 GCA_946618265.1 uncultured Eggerthellaceae bacterium | reverse complement strand
AGTTCTGCGGGAGCTGGAAGTCGAGCTGGATGGTGCCGCACTGCCACGTGCGTCCGAGGCAATCGTTGAGGTGGAAATCGATCTTGGGACCGTAGAAGGCGCCGTCGCCCTCGTTGAGCGTGTAGTCGACGCCGAGCTTCTCGAGCGCCTCGCGCAGGCCGTTCTCGGCGCGCTCCCAATCCTCGTCGGAACCCATCGAATCGTCGGGGCGCGTGGAGAGCTCCACGTGATATTCGAAGCCGAACTGGCGGTAGTACTCGTCGAAGAGCTCGGCCGTCTCGAGCACCATGTCGGTGATCTGCTCGGGCGTGATGAAGATGTGGCCATCATCCTGCGTGAAGGCGCGCACGCGGAACAGCCCGTGCAGGGCGCCCTTCAGCTCGTGGCGGTGGTCGAGGCCGGCTTCGGCGAGCTTCAGCGGCAGGTCACGATAGCTGCGCGGCTTGCTCTTGTAGATGAGGCAGGCGCCCGGGCAGTTCATTGGCTTGACCGCGTAGTCCTCTTCGTCGACGAGCGTCGTGTACATGTTGTCCTTGTAGTGGTCCCAATGGCCGCTCGTCTCCCAGAGCGTGCGCGACAGGATCTGCGGCGTCTCGACCTCGTCATAGTTGTAACGCGCCATCATCTCGTGCCAGTAGTCGATGAGCGCGTTCTTGAGCTTCGTGCCGTTGGGCAGCCAGAACGGGAATCCCGGGCCCTCCTCGGCGAACATGAACAGCTCCATCTCCTGGCCGATCTTGCGGTGGTCGCGCTTGGCAGCTTCGGCCTGAACGCGCTCGTACTCGGCGAGCTCGTCCTTGGTCGGGAAGGCGATGCCGTTGATGCGGGTGAGCATCTTGTTGTTCTTGTCGCCCTTCCAATACGCGCCCGACGTGGCGGTGAGCTTGAAGGCCTTGAGCGCCTTGGTGTAGAGGATGTGCGGTCCAACGCACATGTCGATGTATTCGCCCTGCTGGTAGAACGTGATGCGCGCATCGTCGGCCAGGTCGCCGATGTGCTCGACCTTGTAGTTCTCGTTGCGCTCCTTCATGAGCGCGATGGCCTCTTCGCGCGGCAGCTCGAACGTGGTGAACTTCAGGTTCTCCTTGGCGATTTTGCGCATCTCGGCCTCGATGGCGGCGAAGTCCTCCTCCGAGATCTTCGTGTCGCCCAAATCGACATCGTAGTAGAAGCCGTTGTCGGTCGAGGGGCCGTAGCCGAAATCGGCCTGCGGATAGAGCCTCTTAATGGCCTGGGCCATGATGTGCGATGCCGAATGGCGCAGCACGTCGAGCTCTTCGTCCTCCGCGCACTCGCCCACATGGCCGTCGTTGTACAAAACCTTCATGGAAACCTCTTCGAATCGAATGACATATGTTTGGAAATCTTACCACTGTTCGCGTGCTCACGAGCGCAAATGCCCCGCTGTCACAGCACGAACACCGTATCCACCTTGTAAGCCGCCGTTGCCGGTGCGCAAAAAAGCCGCCCGGAGGCGGCTTTCGGTTGCTGGCTGCTCTGCAGCTGTCGCGGGTTAGCGGGCGTGCGAGCGGGATTTGCCCACGGCCGTCGTGCAGTACGGGCACACCGTCCACGACGGGTCGAGCGCGTGGTGGCAGGTTTGGCAGAGGTTCTTCAGGCGCTGATGGCAGTTCGGGCACATGACGTAGTCGGCCTCGACCGGATAGCCGCATGCGGCGCATTCGCCGTATTTCATGAGCTCGCGCTGCTTGAGCGCCACCTCGAGCTCCTGCTCGTCGCGGTCGATCTGCAGCAGCGGCGGACGCAACAGGCAGTACGCCACCACGCCCAGCAGCGGAACGAGGGCAACAATGGCCCACACGTACCACAAGGTGCCGCGCATGTACGCATCGCGCGCAACCCAGATGATGCTCAGCACGTACAGAATGACCAGGCATACGACCACGACGGAAAACGCGGCCTGCAGCTCCGGCGTCCATAGCTGAGAAATAATTTCGCTCATATCAGCCCCTCAAGCTCGTGACTTGCTTGCACACAATCTGACATTATACCAAAGCCCCGATTGAGGTAACATATTACAAAAAAGCTGCCAAATGGTTTTCGGAGGTTTTTCGCGTGGCTCAGCTCGAACGCAAGGTTATCAGCTTCGTCATCCCCTGCTACAAGAGCGAGGGATCGGTCGGGCTCGTCATCGACGAGATTCGAGAGGTCGTGAGCCAGCGCCCCGAATACGATTACCGCATCGTGGCCGTCAACGACTCGTCCCCCGATGACACGCTGTCCGTCATACGCGCCATCGCCGAGCAGGACGAACGCGTGGTGGCCATCGACCTCGCCAAGAACGTCGGGCGGCATAATGCGCTCATGTGCGGATGCCATTATGCCGACGGCGATTACATCGTGTTCTGCGACGATGACCAGCAATGTCCCATGGACCGTTTGTGGGACCTGATAGACCCGCTCGTCGTCGACCGCGAGCATGGCGGCGGCTACGATGTCGCCATCGCGCGCTACCCCAAGAAAACGCAAGCCGGCTGGAAGAACCTCGGCTCGAAATTCAACGACGCCGTGGCCACCTGGCTGCTCAACAAGGACCCGGAGCTCAAGTTCTCCAACTTCTCGGTCATGAAGGACTTCGTCAAGGACGAGGTCATCAAGTACACGAACCCCTACCCGTACCTTTCGGGGCTCATGCTGTCATCGACCAATCGCGTGTGCAACGTCGACATGGAGGAACGCGAGCGCACGATCGGCACCGGGAACTACTCGCTCAAGAAATCGATTTCGCTCTGGACGAACAGCTTCACCTCGTTTTCGGTCAAGCCGCTTCGGTTGGCGACGTTTTGCGGATTCTCGCTTGCCGGCATCGGGGCCATCCTGGCCATCGTCGTCATCGTGCGCAAGATCGTGCTGCCCTCGGTCGCGCTCGGCTACAGCTCCACCATGGCGGCCCTCTTGTTCATCGGCGGCATGATCATGGTCATGCTCGGACTCATCGGCGAATACATCGGGCGCATCTACCTGTCGCTAAACAACTTGCCGCAGTTCGTGGTCCGCGACCTGTACCGCAAGCAGCCCGAGCTCGTGCGGCCCCAAGACGCGAGCGAAGACAGCGAGTAACCGACCGTTGGGGAGACTCCCTTGCGGTCACCGACCACAAGGGAGTCTCCCCAAGGATTTTTCGATTTAGTGTACATTACTTGAGGTGCTGAAAAACTGAACTGGGGTTTTGTCGATGCAAGACCGAGTAATGTACACTAATTTTTCCACCAGGCTATCTGAGGTGCCAGAAGCATCGTCCTCGGCACATGGATGGAGATTGCTTTGACGAGCGAAACCGATAGAGAAACGATTAGCGAGAAAAAGCGGATACAACGCGCGGCCTACCGCTGGAACAGCGCGGGCGGAACGTTGTTCGCGTTGCAGTCCGTCATCATGCTCGTCGTGCTCACGCGCGTGTGCGACGTGCACGTGGCGGGCGTGTTCACCATCGCCTTCGCCAATGCCAACCTGTTCCTGAACATCGGGAAGTTCGGCATGCGTAAATTCCAGGTGTCCGATCGCGCATGCGAGTTCAGCTTCCTGGAATACCGCGCGTCACGCATCCTGTCGTGCGTCGCCATGATGGTCGCGTCATGCGCCTACATCGCGTATTCCACCGCAACGCTCGGGTATTCGATGGAAAAGACGCTCGTCATGGTCGTCATGTGCGTCTTCAAGGCGATCGACGCATACGAAGACGTCTACACCGGCGCCTACCAGCGGGAAGACCGCCTCGACATCGGCGCCAAGATGATCACCATCCGCATGGCGGTCGCGCTCGCCGCGTTCGCCGTGCTCGCCATCGTGTTCGCGGACCTCCTCTGGGCGCTGACCCTGACGACCGCGTTCACCGCCGTGTTCTTCGTTCTGCAAGTTCGCTACGTACGACGCCGCTACGACATGCCCGCGCCGAGCGCGTTGAAATCGATGCGCCACGTTGCAAAGCTGTTCAAGGAGTGCCTTCCCGTCTTCGCAGCCGACTTCCTCCTGTTCTACATGGGATGCGCGCCGAAATACGCCATCGACGCGCTGATGGACGATGCATCGCAAGCATATTACGGGTACGTTGCCATGCCCGTGTTCGTGGTGACGCTGCTCGCGAGCTTCATCTACAACCCGATGATCGGCGGGCTCTCGGACATGTGGCTCGCGCGCAAGATCGGCCCCTTCATGCGGCATTTCGCAAAGCTGCTGCTGGCCATCATCGCGATAACGGCGACCTGCGTCATCGGGGCTTGGGCCATTGGGGCGCCCGTGCTCGGCCTGCTGTACAACGCCGATCTGGCGCCGTACGTGACCGAACTGCTCGTCCTCGTCGTCGGCGGCGGATTCCTCGCCGTCGCGACGCTCGCAACGCTCGGCATAACCATCATCAGGTTCCAAAACGTCCTCGTGCCGCTCTATGCGGTGCTGGCCGTCTTCGCCTACTTCGCCTCGAACGCCGGCGTCGCCGCCCTCGGCATCACGGGCGCCGCCTGGGCCTACTTCGCCATCATGGCCTGCGCAGCCGCCATCTTCACCCTCGCCTTCTGCCTTCGCGTCCTCGCCACCATCCGCTAACCCCCCTCCGCGAACCAACTTCCCACGGGGAACTCAGCCCGCGTACCAAACTCCCGCGGGTAAAACGGTTTGCCCCCACAGGATCAAACTCCCGCGGGTCAAACGTCGCGGTTAACTTTTCGGAATCAAACTCCCACGGGGAAGCTATTTCGAAACGATCCGCCATCCCGAATCAAACTCCCACGGGGAAAATGAGTTCCGCGCGGGAGTTTGGTTGGATGGGGTGGAAAAGGAAAGGGGCGACAGCGCATGGCTGTTGCCCCTTGAGGAAGCAGGTTGTGCTTCGAGTGCTTAGAACAGGTTCTCCTTCGGAGCCCAGGACTGACCGCGCTCGAGTTCCTTGCCCTCTTTGTACCACTTGGTCATGAAGCGCGTGTCGGCGGTCTTCTGACGGAAGTAGTAACGGTTCTCGTCGGGCAGCGGCTGACGGTCGTCAGACCACACGCACAGGAAGCGCAGCAGGCAGCCGCCGCAGAGGACGAGCACGCAAGCCAGCGTACCAAGACCCGCGTTGCCGGTGATGTTGCAAATCTGCGGAATGACCAGACCGATGCAGATCATGCCGATCCAGAACCAACCAGCGTAGGAGCCCTTCACCCAACGCTGCGCAACGCGCTGCTGGGTGCGGTTGCCAGCGCCGAGGAACGAGAGCACCATGATGAGCAGAACGGTGATCTCGGCGAACACGAGAACGATGTCGCAGATGTGGATGAGCTCGTGCACCTTGTGGGCACCCTCGACCGCAGCGGCATCGGCGACGCCGGGCCAACCGCACATCGACAGCATGATGGCTGCGCAAGCGGTGGACAGCGCCGAAATCGTGAACAGCACGGGCAGCACGGGCGTCGACCAGAACGCATGAGCCTTCAGCGTGGACAGCATGACGCCGGTGTAAACCATGATGCCGAAGCCGGCGAGGCCTGCAGCACCCAGCCAGAAGGGCGAAAGCGCGCCGAAGAAGTTGAACACGCTCAGGAAGCCCAGGACCGGGGTCTCAGGCGACCAGTTGCCGAGCAGCCAGAACAGCGAACCGAACGAAGCGATGGTCAGCAGCACGGCGCCCCACTTGATGATGGAGGTCGCGGTGACGTACGCACGGTAGAATACCGGCGGCTGGCCAAGCTCTTCGACCAGGAAGAACAGGCCGAGGACGATGGCGAGCAGCGCGATGAAGTTCGGCAGCATGAACGCCTGCGTCAGGTCGAGATCGGGGAACACGAAGGCAGACATGACCCAAGTCAGGAACAGGATGCCGCCACCGAGGCCGCCGAGGAACAGGTACGTGGCGATCTGGAAGCCCCAATAACGGTGCTTGTACTGGATCTCCGCGTTTTCCTTTTGGTATTGTTTCATATCCATTATCGCGTACCTCCCATGTCCGGGATGTAATAAATCTGCGGGTCGGTGCCGAGCTCTTCGAGCAGGCGGAACGTATCGGAACGGCCGATCAGCTTCGAAATCTCAGAGTTGGGATCGTCGATGTCGCCGAATACGCGAGCGTGCTGGTGGCACGTCTGCACGCAGTACGGATCCTTGTCCGGCTCGAGCGCGCGGCGCTCCTTGCAGAACGTGCACTTGCGCACGTACTCGTCGAAGCGACGAACGGTGTGCGACGTGTCGCGCATGCCGTAGGGGCAGGCGTTCACGCAAACCTTGCAGCCCATGCAGATCTTGCTGTCAACCCATACGACGCCGTCCTCGTCTTGTTGCGAGGCGCCCGTCGGGCAGCAAGGCACGCACTCGGGGTTCTTGCAGTGCATGCACAGCGTGGGGAGGTAATTGCGGTGCACATTGGGCCAGGTACCCTCGACGACGCCGCCGAGGACCGGGTTGTAGATGATGTCGATCGGCAGATCGTTCCAGGTGCGGCAAGCTACCGAGCAGGAATGGCAGCCGATGCAGCGACGCTGGTCGATAGCCATTGCATAACGCGTCATAGTTTATCCTCTCCTTTCCTGCTTTATTCCGCAGCAGCTTCGGCGGCAGCGGCAATGGGCTCGTAATCCATCGTGTAACGGTCGCCGGTGACCAGGTCGAGCAGCGTGCCGTCCGTCGGATCGTAGGCGTATCCGTAGTAGGACTCGTACCAGTAGCCGTCCTCGATGCCGACCAGCCAGCCAGACTCGGGGTCGTAGATCTTGCCCTCGCCGAGCTCGCCCGGAACGGTGGCATAGCCCTTCTCGGCATCCCAAGCCATGTTCTCGGGAATCTCGTACGGCGCGGTCTCGAGGCCGGGGAACACGCGATAGCCGGCAACCTCGTAGATCGGGTTGTATTCCATGTCATAGCGCTGACCGGAAGCCATGTCGATCAGGTTCTCGGCAGTCGGGTCGTAGGCATAGCCGAAGTAGGCGTCGTACCACACGCCGTCGTCGATGCCGACCAGCCAGCCGGACTCGGGGTCGTAGATCTTGCCCTCGCCGGCAGCGCTCGCCTTGGTGGCGTAGCCCTTCTCGACCGACCAGGTGACGTCGGACTCGGCAGGCAGGTCATACGGAGCGGCGGCAAGGCCCGGATACAGGCGGATATCGGCCAGGAACGGAATCTCGTTGCGGTCGAAGTCGTAGTACTTGCCGGTCTCCTCGTCGAGCAGCAGCTCCTTGTCGGCGTCGTAGGCCCAGCCGGAGTACAGGTCATAGTACTTGCCGGTCTTGGGCTGGACGAGCCAACCGGATTCCTCGTCGTACTCGTAGTGAGTGCCGGGCTGCACGAAGATGTCGCGGTGGAAGTCCCACTCGAGGCCCTCGGGGATCTCGCGCGGGCACTCGGGCGCCGTGAACGGGATCGGGTCGAAAGCCAGCGGCTGCTGCGAAGGCAGGACCTGGATGGCTTCCTCGAGGTTGTTGGACTTGACCGGAGAAGAACCGGGGATCGAGAACCTGGTGTCCTGCTTCATGTCCATGTCGGCGGCGGTGCACTTGTAGACCTTGCACAGGAGGCCGCGGTTGGACCAGGAGCCGCCAATCGGGTCGCAGTGCTCGTTGTCGACGGACGTGAGCACGTTGACGTTGGACTCGAGGCAGCCGAACGGGGCCTCGGGATCCTCCATCGGGTCGCGCTCGGGATACCACCAGCCACGCGGCGCCCAGATGGCGCGCGGCGCGATGGAAGGCTCGACGTTGGCGCGCATGCGGATGCGGCCGCGGCGCGTCTCGATCCAGCACCAGTCGCCGTAGGCGATGCCGTACTGCTCGGCCGTCTCGGGATGGATGGTGAAGTACGGATCCGGCGAGATGTAGCGGATCGTCGGCATGTTGAAGTGCTCGGAATGGTGGAACGGCATGGGGGAACCACCCGTGGTCAGCGTCAGCGGGTATTCCTTGGCCAGCTCGGGATGGTCGTACTCGTTCTCACCACAGCCGTGGTAGACGGGCATCGCCGGGTAGCCGAGCTCCTCGAGAACGGTCGACTTGAACTCGAACTTGCGGGTCTGCGTCGCGAAGCCGTCCTTCTCGTACTTCTTGAAGTGCTGCGGCGGGAAGAACATGCGGTAGGTCTCGACGAACTCGTCATAGGAATCGACCGGGTAGCCGAGCGGCTCGATGACGTCCCAGTACACGTCTTCCTCGGTCTCCCAAGGCCAGAGCGCCGGATCCTGACCGCAAGCCAGGCCGAGCTCCTTCCAGAACGTGTAGTCGTCATGACGGTCGTACAGCGGCTGGATGGCGCGCTGCGAGCACTGGATGGAGTCGGTCGCACCGTAGTTCGTGTGCATGACCGGACGCTCGAGAGCGCCGGCAGCCGGGAAGACGTAGTCGGAGTAGAACGCCGCGGGCGTCATCCAGTAGTCGACGGTTACCAGGAACTCGCAGGACTTGAGCGCCTGAAGGACCATCTTCGAGTCGCCGTAGCAGCTCTGCGGGTTGGTGGCGTTGACGATGAGCGCGCGGACGGGATACGGGTCGCCGGTGATGATGGCGCGGAACACGGACGGGCCGTGCGCCTCGCAGAACCACTCGGTCGTGGGAGCCTTGCCCCACGTCGCGTTGCACACGTCGGCGATCTTCGAATAGCCCTGCCACGAGGTGAGCTTGAAGAAGTTGGAGCCGATCTGCTTGGCCTTCTGCTCTTCGGGCAGCAGCTCGTTGAGCTCGAGCTCCTCGTCGGTAAGGAAGGTCATGGACGGGCCGGGCATCAGGTCGCCACCGGGAACGTCGATGTTGCCGGTCAGGGCGCGCATGATGGCACGGGCCTGGGAGCCGGACACGGCGTCGGGGCCGAGCTGGTCCCACGTGCAGCCCCACTGGATGTTGGAGGGGCGGTTCATGGCGTACATGCGCGCAGCTGCACGGATGTCCTCCGGATCGAGCCAGGTGATGGGGGCGGCCCACTCGGGGCTGTACTGCTCGAGGTGCTCCATGATCTCGTCGAAGCCTTCGCAGTACTCCGTCACGAAGTTGTAGTCGACCATGCCCTCGTAGCAGATGACGTGGGCCATGGCCAGCGCGAGCGCCGTGTCGGAACCCGGACGCAGCGGCAGCCACAAATCAGCGTTCTTCGCGGTCTCGGAGTAGCGCGGATCGACCACGATGATCTTGATGCCCGTCGTGAGCTGCAGATCGGAGTAGCCGCGCATGCTCGGCAGCGTGGATGCGCCAGGGTTGAAGCCCCAGAGGATGACGCACTTGGACTGGCCCAGGTCGGTCTCGAACGGCGACCATCCGCCCAGAGCCGTCTCGACCATGAAGGTCGGGATCCAGCACAGGAGCGCGTTGTGGAAGCTGTTCGGGGAGCCGAAGATGTTGAAGAAGCGACGGCGCGCATAGTCGTCGGTGCGGGTGGTGCCGCCCGCCGTAGCAAGTGCCTCGGCGCCGCTCTCGGCCTTGATCTGGTTGAGCCTTTCGGCGACTTCGCGGATGCCCTGATCCCACGGGATCTGCTCCCACTTGTTTTCGCCCTTTTCGCCTGCGCGCTTCAGGCAATGGTTGATGCGCGCAGGATGGTGCACGTGCTTGAGCGCGGACGTACCACGGCAGCACAGACCACCCTGATTGGTGTAGTCCGGATCGCCTTCGATCTTGATGACTTCGCCATCTTTCACGTAAGCGAGGACGCCGCAATTGGCGTGGCAGAAGTAGCATGCGCTCTTCTTAACCTCTACACCGGGAGCGTGGATGTCGACTTGCGTCATATTCCGTTACCTTCCCCTCTTCTCTTCCCTTACTGTCTCGGGCCCTGACGAGCCCGGCCACACCGGACGTATGACCAGCCGAGGGGCCGTCATACCTTTCTATATAGGTAAGCTGTCGTGCAGACGGCGTCGCCAGCGGATGCGAGCATCCCCCCCTGCGCGTCGGAGCCTTCCGAGCATGAAAATCCCGATCCCTCGTTTCAGGAGACATAGCTTCGAAAGCAGCTTGCCCATACGACCATGCCCATTACTGGGCATACCATGGATTGGATTATAACGACTTGTTGTCAATTTTTCACTAAAGAACTTCAGTCCTGCGCAAGCGTTTCATGAAGTGCGGCAGACGGCCGCTCATCTGGGCGTGAAAACGCTTCTGCCAGCCGAAATCGCGACTGATTTATGCAGGTATTGTGAACTGAAGATGACATATAGGGGCGCAGGGCGTCCACATTCCGCTCCGGAGAGGCATGAAGGGTTGCCCGGCGGGGACCGAATGGGGACGGAGGAGCGCATCGGGCGTGCCCGGCCGACGGTCGCAGCGTAAGGTTAGCGGTTTACCATTCCCTCCACCGGGCGAGACGATGACGCGCCCATTCGGAAAGGAGGTCCCATGGAGTTTTTCGCATTCGTTCCGCTGTTGTTCGCAACCGCCGGATGCGCGGGCATAACGCTCGCGGCGCTATCGGTATCGCGGCTCAAACGCGGACAGGCCATCCGCATCGAGCGAGGAAAGCCGCAACGAGGCTTCGGGCCGGAAAACGGGTGGTGGTGACGTGATCGCGCGAGAACGGGCGAAGGCGCGCCCCGACCGTGGCGTGCCTAGAACCCCCACAGGCGTACTTCGCACTCGAGCGGGACCCCATAGGCCTCGAGCACGCGCGCCTGCACGTCGCGAATCACCTGGAGCACATCGGCGGCCGACGCGCCTTGCGCGTTGACGACGAATCCGGCATGCTTGGTCGACACCTGCGCCCCTCCCACGGTGTAGCCCTGCATGCCGGCATCCTGGATGAGCTTGCCCGCAAAATGGCCGGGCGGCCGCTTGAACGTCGACCCCGCCGAGGGCACGTCGAGCGGCTGCTTGTCCTGCCTGCGGCGGGCGAGCTCGGCCATGCGTGCGCGGATTTGGTCGGGATCGCCCTCATGAAGCTGCAACGTGGCCGACAAGACGGTGTAGCCCTTTTCCATGATGGCCGAGTGGCGGTAGCTCCAAGACGCCTGCTCGGCCGTCACCTCGACGATATCGCCTTCGGGCGTGAGACATGTCACGGACCGGGCCACCTGCTTGAACTCGCCGTCATAGGCGCCGGCGTTCATGATGGCCGCACCGCCGATGGTGCCGGGAATGCCCGCCGCGAACTCGAAGCCCGCAAGGCCCGCACGCTGCGCGCATGCCGCGACCTTGGCGTTCGAGGCACCGGCTTGCGCGATGACGATGCCCCCTTCGCGCACCTCGACGCCGCCGAGGTTGCCCGAGATCTGCAGCACGACGCCGCGCAGGCCCTCGTCGGAAACGAGCACGTTGCTGCCATGGCCCAAAACGTAGCATTGCACGCCCGCATCGGCACATGCGGCCATGGCGTCGCGGACGCCCTGAACGGACGTCGGCATGACGAAGTAATCGGCCGGCCCCCCGACGCGGAACGTCGTGTGGTCGCGCATCGGCTCGTCGCGCAGCACGTTGTCGCGCCCGACGGCCCGCTCCAATGATTCTTGCAGAGTATTCATACGGGAATTGTAACCCAGCACGCGACAGCCGCCGCGCCTGGGATGCAAATCCAAGGAGAAGCCATGTTCTTCGAATGCGAGTTCGAATACGAGTTCGAATACGAGTTCGAATACGAGTTCGAATACGACCTGAACAAGAGCAGGGCGAACGCGCGAAAGCATGGCATCGGCTTCGGGACGGCCAAATACCTTTGGCTCGACCCGCATGCCGTTTACAGCCTTATCGAGAAAGAACCCGAAGAACGATGGATGGCCATAGCTCGATTGGGGCGCCAACACTGGACGGCGATATTCAATATAGGAGCGGTAGAGTTGGAATCATCTCAGCACGACATGCGACAAAACGGGAGGTGAATCGCTATGAAAAGGCTAAGCGTGGAAGAACTCGATGAATTGTTCGACAACGGAGAGGACATTCTCGACTACTGCATCAGCGACGAATGGCAATCCGCCTACATACCGCCCGACCGCATCATCCACACCGTCGTCTATGACGGAGACAGGATCGTCGACGATTTCTACCAGCGGGCAGGCGATATGCTCTCCCCCGACATCGCTTAATGAAACCAAGCGACAGAAAGGGAGTCTCCCCTTTCTGTCGCCAATTAACCGCCTCATTCGAGCGGAGTCGGGGACAGCGGGACCGCCCGCTGTCCCCTTAAATCGTTATTCGCGCACGGCGTAGGTCACGTTCGCACGCGTGCCCTCGCGGGCGGGCAATTCGAACAGATGATAGTGCAGGTCCAGGCAGCGCTGCACCTCCTGGCAGTAGGCGGATTCGGGATCGCCCTCGTCACCCCAAGCCAACGCCCGGGTCGGGCAGTCCATCACGCAGTACTGCGGATTGCCCTCCGCCACGTTTTCCGCGCAGAACGTGCAGCTCTTCTGGTAGATGGGCTGCCAGCTCATGCGCAGGTTGGGATAGGTGCCCTGCGGACGGTCGATGCCGGCGCCCGAACCGTTCGTGCGCACGGTGATGCGGTAATCGTCATCGTCCAGGCCATTGCCGACCTTGCACGCCATCGCGCACGTCCAGCATCCGACGCAACGCTGGAGGTCGATCAACATCTTCTTAGCCATAATCACGCCTCCTTTACGCGTTCTCGCATTTGCGGATGTTGCAGACCGAATCCCAATAGCAGTCCGAGCTGCCGATTTCGGTCGCCATGAACTCGACCCACGAATTGCCGATATGGCCGCCGGCAACCCAGTCGTTCCACCACTTGTCCTCGACGGCGGTCGTGGAATCGAGGTTGGGGCACTGATGCACCATCTCGGCGTACGTGCCTTCCTCGAAGTGGTGACGGCGCCAGCCGAACCAGACGTGGATGGTGCCCGCCGGCACGCATTCGTCGATCTCGAGGCGCGTGACCACGTGGCCGCGGCTGTTGTAGACCTCGACCTTGTCGCCGTACTTGAGCCCGAGCTCGCGCGCGTCGATGGGGTTGATGCGCGTCGAGGGCGTGCCACCGGACAGCTCGACGGTGACGGGATCGTCGGTAAAGCTCGACTGCATGAAGAAGCGCTGGCGACCCGTGAACAGCTGATAGGGATGATCCGGATCCTTGCCGAGGTAATTCGGCTCGATGGGATGCGGGACGGCCAGGTCGAAGTCCTTCAAGCGCTCGGCGTAGATCTCGAAGCGGCCCGTTTCGTTCTCGAAGACCTCGTTGGGGTTCATCCACGGGTTCCACGGGAACTCCGGCACCGCCGCGCGGATCATCTTCTCTTCCTTCAGGCGCGCGTAGGTGACCTTCGGCTGGATGTTCGCGATGAGCGGGTAGTCGGTGTCGAGGCGCACGTCAAGCCACTCGCCGATGGATTTGTCGAAGTAGTCGCCCAGGCCCACGCGCTTGGCAAGCTCGGACCAGTACCACACGGGCTCGCGCGGATCGCAGCCCTCGGGCGGCTCGATCGCCGGCTCCTGCAGCACGAGATGGTTGTAGCAGGCGCCCGTGATGAGGTCCTCGCGCTCGAACGGCATGCAATCGGGCAGCACGTAGTCGGCGATTTCGCCGGTGTCGGTCAGCCAGATGTCGTAATCGACGACGAGCTCCATCTGGTCGACGATGTCGAGCCAGCGCTGGCGGTCGGGCTGCTGGTGGACCGGATTGCCGCCGGCGACGATGAGCGCCTTGTACGGGCTGTTCGGGGCCTCGGCCTCGGCGAACCAGTACGCCATGCGCACGGGGTTCGATTTCACCGACTCGAGCGTCTTGCCGTCGGGGAGGACGATGGCGTTGTCGTTGAAGTTCAGCGGGAAGCCCTGCAGCTGCAGGCCCTCGATGACGCCCGCGCCCGGGCGGCCGAACTTGCCGGTGATGATGCCGAGCAGGTGCTGGAGACGATAGGTCTCGTTGGTGTTGTGATAACGCAGGCCATAGCCGCTGCAGATGAACGCCTTGTCGGTCGTGGCCCAATCGCGTGCGAGCTTCTCGACGAGATAGGCCGGAATGCCGCATGTCTCCGCGACCTGGTCGACCGGGTACTGCGCCGCGCGGTCCTTTATCAGCTGGAACGCCGGCGTGGCGGCGACGCCCTCCCACTCGAAGTGGCCGGTGATGGCCAGGTTCTCGCTCGGCAGCTCGCCGCCGGCGGGCGCCACGGCCGCGAATGCCTGCGCATCGTTGTCGTACACGACGTAATTGCCGTCGGCGTCGCGCAGCAGCGTGCCGTCATCGTCGCGCACGAGATAGGATGCGATGGTGCGCTTCGTCAGGTAGGCGACGTCGTGCAGGTCGTTTTCGATGATGTAGTTGATCATGCCGATGGCCAAGTCGCCGTCGGTTGCGGGCTTGATGCCGTAGAATTCGTCGGCGAAGCCGGCCGTTCCGTCGAAGATCAGGCCGATGTCGACGATGCGCGCACCGCCCTCGCGGGCTTTCACCAGGTGCTGCGCGAAACGCATCTGGTTCTCGATGGGGTTGCAGCCCCAGATGTAGACCAAATCGGTGTCGTCGAGCACGCGCGGGTCGATGAGCACGTGGCGCGCCGTGGAACCGACGCTGTAGTACTCGGTGTAGAACGGTCCGTTGTCCAAGCCGATCGACTGCATGGGGCACGTCATGCCGAACGTGTTGCCGAATCGCTCGGGCATGAGCGCCTCGAGGCTGTACGCAGGCGGAACGCCGGCGCGGAGGTTCCACATGACGAGGGATTGGGGACCGTACTTGTCGCGCAGCTCGACCATCTTCGCGCCGATCTCATCGAGCGCCTGATCCCAGCTGATTTCCTCCCATTTGCCCTCGCCGCGCTCGCCGACGCGCTTGAGGGGCTTCTTCAAGCGCTTGGGATCGTACGGCTGGCGGCACGACAGGCAGCCCTTCTGGCAGATGTGCCCATCGGCCGCTTCGGGACCGAAATAATCCACGGCTTCGGTACGCACGATCTTGCCATCTTTGACGACGGTCTTGAGCGCACAATAGTCGTGGTCGCCCCACCCAGGACATGCGGTGTAGACGAAAGACTCGCCTTCCTTCAACATACGCTTTCCTCCTTCTTGCACTCGTCTTGCAAAAGGAGCGCGCAGGCGTATCTCCCCTCCCTGCGCCCCCCGCGCAAGATTACCTACCGTATATTCTAAAGCGCGAACCCCGCATCGGATATCAACTGATAGGCACGCAAGTACACAACTCGAAGTTGCGTACTTGCGTGCCTATCGCCTTCCCCGTGGGAGTTCGGTTTCCCCGTGGGAGTTTGGTCCGAGCGACCGCCTTCCCCGTGGGAGATTGGTCTCCCCGCGGGAGTTCGGTCGGGCAATCGACTTCCCCGTGGGAGCTCGGTTCCCCGTGGAAGTCTGGTTTCCTCTCGGGAGATTGATCCGGGCGATCGGCTTACCCGTGGGAGTCTGGTTTCCCCGTGGGAATTCGGCTTACCCGTGGGAGTTCGGTTTACCCGCGGGAGTTTGGTTTGATGGCGTTGCGTAAAAGAGGGGGCGAGGATGTGCGTCCTCGCCCCCGGTCGCCTTCAGGTTGTCAAAGCGTCTAGAGTTCCTCTGTCTCCACGGGAGCCATGAGGTTCTCGTAGTACGTCACGCTGCCGTTGGCCAGATGGAATATGCCCATCGTCCAGCCGTTGCCCTCGTAGAGCGGCTTCAGGAAAGGCGCGGCCTCGAACGCAGCGTCGACGAGCGCCTGATCGTCGTCGAGCACGACGTCGGCGTTGATGCGAATCCAGCTTTTGCCATCCGGCTTGGTTCCCGCAATGCTGACCTTGGGCGTCGCCTGAATCTGCGCGTAGACCTCCTTGTGCGTGCCAACGCCGAAGTACAACTCGCCTTCGTGGTACATCTGGAAACCGATCGGACGCACAACCGGAGCGCCATCGGCGACCGTCGCGATGTAAAACGGCTTGCACTCTGCCAGATAGTCGCTCATCTTCTTCTTGTCTGCCATAGATTCTCCTTTCAAACGGATTCCCGTAGCATATGATAGCGGTTACAGCCGCAAATGCTGACCCCGCTAACCTTAAATTCCGCTCTCAGCATACATGATGCCTTCGCGTGTGTCCTCCCAGGCGGGAATCTGGTACACGCGGTACTCCATGTCGCGCAGCTCTTCGAGGCGTTTCGAAAGCTTGCTATCGGGATCGTCTGGATCGCCGTAGGTCAAGGCGCCGGCGGGACAATTGTACACGCAGTACGGCTCGTTGCCGGTGCCGTCGACGCCGTGGCATTGGATGCAGCCCTGCTTCCAGATGGGCATCCACTTCATGTACAGGTTGGGCCACTTGCCGCCTGGCGTGTCCATTTCTCCGCCGCCTATGGTGCGCACGTAATTGCGATACGTGTCGAGATCAAGCTCGTAGGCGGTTTTGCAGGACATCACGCACGTCCAGCAGCCGGTGCAGCGGTTAACGTTGACGAGAATCGTCTCAGCCATCTTAGTTACCTGCCTTTCGAACGTCGCAGCGAGCATCCCAGAACACCTCGTTGGTCACGGGCTCCAAAATGAACAACGACGAGATCGGCGCCCCCGTCGCCAGCTCGCGCCTCTTCTGCTCCACGCCCCATGTGTACGAGAAGTCCGTCATCGACTCGTTGGTGTTGATGGGGTTCTCGAGCACCTGCGGGTTGTCGTTGTCGGGATAGTACTTCTCGTCGAAGCTGTACCACACATGCGCCATGCCCGGGCGTATGTCCTCGCGCAAGTGCAGCTTCATCTTCTTAATGCAGCCACGCTGGTTGAACACGTCGACCAAATCGCCGTCGCGCAGACCCTTCTCCTTGGCCGTAACCGGGTTGAGCGCCACGCCCGTCTGCGTCTGCATGGCCAGCTTCCGCAGGTCGGGAATGTTGGTGAATTGGCTTTGCATGAAGTACTTGTGCCGAGCGGAATAGAATTGAAGCGGATACTCGTCCTTCCAGTCGTCGAACAACATCGGTTCCTGAAAATCGGCCATGGGCCCGACATCGGAAAGCACTTCCTGGTAGAACTCGATACGCCCGGTGATGTTCCGCATGGCTCCATTGCGGAACTTGTCATAGCTATCGTCATCCCAGTTCAAATGCAGTGATTTCATCTTTTCCAGGCGCTGGTAGGTGACTGGCGCCACTTCGCCGGCATGCTCGGGGTCCTCCTCTTCGGTGATTGGCGCGAGCATTTCCTTGTCGCCGGGGATGCCGAGTGCAATCTTCCACAGCACCCAGTCCTCGAGCGGCATATCGAAGAACTGGCCGATTCCAACTTTCTCGGCAATTCCCGCCCAGATGTCGGCGCACGTCTTGGACTCGCCTTGCGGCGGGATGGCCGGCTCGCACAGCGTCGCGCTGTTGTACGGCCCACCCAAGATCTCGTGGCGCTCGAATGACGTTGCTTCGGGCAGCACGTAATCGGCATAGCGCGCGGTGTCGGACATATGAATCTCGAAAGAAACGAACAGCTCGAGGTTCGGCAGCACCTGCTTCTTCCACAAATCGCGGTTGGGCCAGTTGAGCAGCGGATTGGCGAAGGGGTTGATCCACGCCTTGTACTGTTGCTCGGTCTTGCCCTCGAAGCTTTCGAGCAATTCGCGCATGGAAATGTGATTGGCGGCCTTGGCGCTTTCCGGCGTTGGAAAGTACGTGGCACGCACATCGAAACGCGCATCGTCGTGATAGTCGGTTCCGCCTACGATGATGGACCCGCCGCGCTTGCCGAAATTGCCCGACAGATACGACAGCAGGTAAATGGAGCGGCACGCCTGCGTGGAATTGCGGTAGCGCAGGCCGTCGTACATGAAGATGCACGCCGGAGCCGATTCGATGTATTCGTGGGCGAGGTCCTCGCATGCCTGCGCGGAAATGCCGGTCAGCTCGGCCTGGCGCTCGGGCGTCCAGGGCTCGAGGTGCTTGGTCAGCAGGTTATAGGCCGTATTGCACTTGATGCCGTTCACCTCGACCGAAGCGTCGAGCTGTGGCGCATGGCTTCCGAACTCGCCTGCATCGGCGGCCTCGATGTTATCGACATCGGCGCCGGAATACATCATCGCTCGATTCACCAGCTGGGGCCCGGTGAAACGGCCGATGGCATAGGGTTTGCCATCGTTTTCGTCGATGAACACGAAGCTGTCGGGGCTGCCGCCCTCGAACGCTTCGGAGGCGCGCAGGTACTTGCCGGTGTCTTCGCGCACCAGATAGGCGCCCGTAGTGTTCTGCTTCATGAACTCCTCGTCAACCAGCCCGTCGCGCACGAGGACATGCGCCATGGCCAGCGCGAGCGCCGCATCGGTGCCTGAATTGATGGGCATCCACTGGTCAACCTTGGCAGACGTGCAGTCGAACAAGTTGGAGATGTGCACGAGCTTCACGCCGCGCTCGCGCGCGTCCATGAACATGTGCGTGGTGGGGCCCGGACGCGTAAAGCCGATGGGATTGCAGCCCCAGATGATGCACATCGTCTGCACGTCGTTGAGCAGGAAGCGCCCGTTATTCAGGACCAGGCCGAAATCGATGGCGCCCGAGATGAACGAGCCGAAGTCGACCATTGGATGCTCGATGCGCGTGCCGCCGTACCCGTTGAGGAAGCGGTTGGCCAGATCGTGGTTGAGCGAACGGTCGGCGCCGGGCACGCCGCACCAGAAGCAGTTGATGAGGATGGAGCGCGTTCCGTACTGATCGGCCAGCTCGTTGATCTTGTCGCCGATCTCCTGGAACGCCTGGTCCCAGCTGATACGTTCGAATTCGCCCTTGCCACGCTCGCCGACGCGCTTCATCGGGTACAGGATACGGTCTTCCGCATAGGGAATCTCCTTGCACAGGACGCCCTTGCTGCAGATGCGCGGCCCGGGGCTGGGGCTGGGAATCTTCGCGCGCTGCACGCGTATGATCTTGTCGCCTTTGCTGTGCACCTCCAACACGCAGTTCTCATGGCACCCGTAACCTTGACAGGGATTCAGGGTTACTCGCTCTTCAGCCATTCCGGCCTCCTTTCTCTCGCCCATCTTGCAAGAAGCGCCGCCCGGCTGCGGACCGCGCTCCCAGTTCCCCCGATGCCGCACGGCTCGAACCTTCGTCCGAACATGCAGGCGATGGCCAATGCGGCCTACGGGCAATTCTCGGCGCCCTCGCGGCAGCGAGGTGATGGCATGGAACGGTTCGCCCTGTTGTTCTGGCAGCCAGCGATGGCTGGCAGACGCCGCCTGCATCGACGGCGACCACCGAGCGACGAGCCGTTGCCCTCCCCAACAGCGTGACGCCATTTAAATTGTAGGTGAATTTGATTAGATTTTGCGGCAGCGCGCGCAACTGCCCTGCATCAAAATGTAGGGCGTATATGCAACTAAACGTTTTCGAGCCGCCGATGGCGAAAGCAGCCCGCTCGACCTGCCTTATCGATTCGCTCTCGCGGAGTGTGGCTTCGGGGTCGGGGAAACTGCCGCGACCACGCGAATCGACGACGGGGTACACAACCGAGCGGGTACGCTTACACGCAACCCGCCACCTTCCCCGTGGGAGTTTGATCCGCAGCTAGTTTCCCCGTGGGAGTTTGGTTCGCAATCGAGTTCCCCGTGGGAGTTTGGTTCCGGCAAAAATGAGGGGCGCCGGGTTTGCCGACGCCCCAGATGCCCGCATTTGCAACTTCCGCCAAAATCGCGACCGCACCGCCCGGCAGTTACTTCTTCTCGGCGTAGATGACGCCTTCCTTGGTGTTTTCCCACGGCGGCATCTCGAAGAAACGGAACCCGCGCTCGCGCAGCTCTTCTTTCTTGGCGACAGCGGCCTCGCCTATCGACAACGCGCCGCACGGGCACGAATCCACGCAGTAGGGCAGTTTGCCATCAGCCAGGCGGCCGGCGCATTTCACGCACTTCGTGCTCCATACGGGTTGCCAGCTCATGTGCAGGTCAGGCCACACGCCCGCGGGCCGATCGATGCCCTCGCCGGAACCGAGCGTGCGCACGGTCATGAAAAACTGGTCATCGGGCAAGCCATTCCCGACCTTGCATGCCAGCGAGCACGTCCAGCAACCGACGCAACGCTGCAGATCGACCAGGATCGTTTTCTCGTTCATCTCAGCCATCTCTCTGCCTCCTTACGCCTCGACCTTGCGGATATCGCACGCGCAATCCCAGATGGTGTCCCACGCGCCGGCCATCAAGCCGAAGCCACCCGTCGCGTAACCGGCATGGTAGCCATCGGCGTCGATCGTGCATTTCACCCAGTTTTCGGCGCGATCGTCGATGGTTTCGTAGCTCCCCAACGGCACGAGCAGCTCAGAATACATGCCCTCCTCGAACGCCTCGTGGCGCCAGCCGAACCAGATCTGGATGGTTCCCGGCGGAATCACCTGGTCAAGCCGCATCTCGATGATGCAATGCCCACGATGGTTATAGACCTCGACCTTGTCGCCGTCGCGGATGCCCTCTGCCTCGGCGTCGACGGGGTTCATGCGGCCCGTCGGCTTGCCACCCGAAAGCTCCTTCATGACCGGGTCCTCTGTGTACATCGACTGCATGAAGAAGCGCTGGCGGCCGCTGAAGAAGTGGTACTTGCCCTTGGCGGTGCCGTCGGCAAGGCTCATGGGCGTCGGCGCCTCGAGCGGCTCGATGTATTTGGCGAGGGCGTCGTCGACGCAGACCAGCCGCTCCGAATAAAACTCCATGCGCTTGTGGGGCAAGTCGAAGCTCAAGCCCATGAACGGGTCCCACGGAACCGGAGGCGTCACGGCGCGCACGACCTTTTCCTTCTTCAGGCGCTCGTAAGTCAGCGGCGGATCGATGTTGGCGATCATCGGCCAATCGGTATTGAGGCGCACCTGGATCCATTCTTCGGCGGTCTTGTCGAAATATTCTCCCAAACCGACGCGTTTTGCCAGTTCGGAGTAGACGAACGTCGGATCCTTCGCCTCGCCGACCGGTTCGATGGCCGGCTCTTGCAGCACCACGTGGTTGTACGCCGCCGACACGACTAGCTCGTAACGCTCGAACGGCATGCAATCGGGCAGCACGTAGTCGGCGTAGCGGCCCGTATCGGTCATCCAGATGTCGATGTCGACGATGAGCTCCATCTGCGGGAAAATCTTGTCAAGCCACAAGCCGCGGTTCGGGCAGTTGTGCACGGGATTGCCCGCGATGACCCAGAAAGCCTTGATCGGATAGGGCTTGCCGGTAAGGCACGCCTCAATGAAATCCGCCTGGCGCATGACCTTGCCCTTGTAGCCCTCTTCGCCAAGCGGCATCGAAATCTCGCGGTTGTTGTACATGAGCGGATAGCCGCCGGGAAGCATTTCGGAGGTCACTCCGGCGCCAGGACGGCCAAGATTGCCGGTCAGCGCGCCGAGCAAATAGAACGACCGGTACGATTCGCCCTGGTTTTGGTAGCGCAGGCCGAGCGCACCGAAGATGTAGGCGTTGGGCGCATCGACGTATTCCTGCGTCAGGCGGACGACCGTCTTGGCCGGCACGCCGGTGATGCTCTCTTGCCATTCGGGCGTATAGCTGGCCGCGTGCTCGCGCAGGCGGCGGAACGCGGTTTTGCAAGCTACGCCGTTGACGACGCGGGCGCCATCGAGCTCGACATGCTCGACCGGCAACTTCTGCTCGCCGAGCACGGTCGACGCCGGCGCGTCCGCGTCGAGGTCCCACACGACGTAGTTGCCCGCCTCGTCGCGCAGGTACATGCCATCGTCATCGCGCACGAGGAACGGCGCGACCGTATAGGTCAGCAGGAAGTCCTCCTTGTACTGCTTGTTCTGGATGATGAGGTTGGCCATCGTCATGGAAAGCGCCGGGTCGGAACCGGGCTTGACCGGAATGAACTCGTCGGCGAACCCGGCCGTACCGTCGAACAAGAGGCCGATATCGACGATTTTAGCGCCCCGGCTCTTCGCTTCCACGAAATGCTTGGTGATGCGCATCTGGTTCTCGATGGGATTGGCGCCCCATACGATGATGTAATCGGACGAGTCGAAATTAGCCGGATCGGTGGTCATGTATTTGTAGAAGTTGCCGAAATCGAAGAACGACGCGTAGTACGGGCCGTTGTCCAGGCCATAGGCCTGGTTGGGGTCGGTCGCGCCCCAAAGCCCCATGAAGCGCGAGCTCAGCACGGCATGCAGACCCTGCGACGGCGGCACTGACGCCACGACGTCCCACATGGCGAGCGATTCGGGGCCGTACTTGTCGCGGATCTCGAGCAGCTTGGCGGCGATCTCGTCCATCGCCTGGTCCCAGCTGACCTTTTCCCACTTGCCTTCGCCGCGCTCGCCGACGCGTTTGAGCGGATGCGTCAGGCGCTTCGGGTCGTAGGGCTGGCGAGCGGCCATGATGCCCTTCTGGCAGATATAGCCCTCGTTCTCCTCGGCCCCGGTGTACTGCGGCTTTTCGCAACGGACGATCTTGCCGTCCTTCACGATGGTCTTGAGCGCGCAGAACTCGTGGTCGCCCCATCCCGGACAGCAGGTGTAGACGAAAGATTCCTCGGACATGCGCATTCCTCCTTGTCTTCGCACGAAACACGCTCGCGTTAGGAGATGCGCAGAAACCCCCTCCCCGCGCATCGCCGAGCGCGAGAAACCCATGCTTCAATTCTAGGAGGCCGCGAGACGGCTCGCCAACACCGGTTGCCTGCATATATGCACAACTGACAGTTGCCTATCGAACGCGCCGTCGAGTATGATTAACGACGATTGCAATTGCGAACTGGATTGCACCGTGCGGGAAATGCGGCTTTGTCGCGCCCAGACAGTTTCCCCGTGGGAGGTTGTCGCGCCCCTGGGTCGAGCGCACTGGCTCGCGGGGCGGCTTGCCCAGACGGTTTCCCCGTGGGAGGTTGTCGTAAAAAGGATGCCGAAAAGGATGTGCCCCTTCGGCATCCTGGAGAACGGGGTCTTCTTGGCGATCCCGTGGGAAAACCTGCCTGCAATCGAAGGGGCAAGTTCGTAGAAGAGTCACGGCTGATGCGCGTTCTGGCAGGTTGGGGGGGACCATGCAGATAGACACGTTGCGTTATTTCGTCGAGCTCGCGCGGATCGGATCGTTTTACGGCGCGGCGAAAAGCGTTTTTATTTCGCAGCAAGGGCTCAACAGGGCGATTGCATCGCTTGAATCCGAGCTCGGCGTGAAACTCGTCGAGCGCGAAAGGCGCGGCGTTCGGCTGACGAGCGCCGGCGAAGTGTTCCTCGAGCATGCGAAGACGCTGTTGCTCGAATACAGCGACATGTTAAAGGATCTCTACGCCGAGCACACCACTTCGAGCGCCAACGATGCGAGGCTCGTCATCCATATGACCTACTACCCTTCGCAAATCTCCGAACCGTTCGTGCGCAGCATGAAGGCATCGGGATCCATAAGCTTGGTGGAAGAACCGTTTCAGCAGGTAGTTGCCGGAGCGGTTGATTCGGACGGCAGCGAACTGTTCCTTTGCGACCTGTATGGCCCAGACGAGCGCATGGGCGATTTCCCCGATCTCGTGTTCGAGCCCGTGATAGCGTCGCGCGCCGGCATCGTCTGGCGCAGCGATTCCCCTGCCCGAATCCGCGGCGCCATCCATCGCGAGCAACTCGCCGACATGCCGCTGACTATCGATTCGCACCGCGAAATGATGCGGCTCGCCGAATATATTATGGAAGACTATCCCTTGAACAACATCCGCATGGGAGTGGCCAACCCCAAAGGACGCATCGAGTACCAGGGCTCCATGGAATCTGTGGCATCCGTTTACGATTCGTTCGGGTACACCCTCATACAGGCCAATCCCCAGTTGGCGAACGAGAATCTGAACTTCACGCCGTTCTCCACCCCTCGGTCGATCACGAAAATCGGCTTCCTTTACAACAAGAAGGCCCGCCCCAACGTGCGAGCCCGCCATGTAATCGAGACCTTGCGCCATTACATCCGCACGAACTTCGCCGACTACCTGAAGCGCTATCCCCTGTAGCCGCCCACCTTGTCGACCATCTTCCGACCATCTTCCGACCATCTTCCCCGCGGGTGTTTGGTCACGCCGCTTTCCCCGCGGGAAATCAGTCACGAACGTTTTCCCCGCGGGAAAATGATTCGGAAGCGGCTGCCCGCAAAACCAAACTCCCCGCGGGAAATCAGTTTCCCGCGGGGAGCGCAATCGGACGCTTGGTTCTCAAAGGCAATTCGGCGCGTTAGCCGATGATGCGCACGGCGGTGCCGTACGCAAGCATCTCCTGGGTGCCCTCCATAACCGAAGCGCTCGCGTAACGCGCGCATATGATGGCGTTCGCGCCGAGCGCCTGCGCCTCCGCGATCATACGCTGTTCCGCCACTTCGCGCCCTTCGTTCATCATGTCGGTATAGCTCTTGATTTCCCCGCCGGCAATACTCTTCAAACCGGCCATCATATCGCGCCCGATATGCTTGGACGTGACGACATTGCCCCTCACGAGCCCAAGAATCTGAACCTGCTGACCGGGAATTACATCGCATGTGGTGATAATCATGACGCCTCCTAGCTCGTTGTTTCAGATGAGTAACGCACGCAAGTTCACATAATACCGAAGAAGCCGCAAAGAACTTCGCCACCAGCTGCCAAACGCAGGAATCCCCCTCGCTCGATCGTCCGAAGGCCGTCGACGCAAATAGCATCATCCCTCTCGCAACTTAATCGCGTTTCTCAGGATATCGCATACCGCCAACTGGAAACGCATTGTTTACCATTTTGCTACCGCCATGACGTTCATAGAACGTTCCAATCCGTCAACCGAGCCTATTGGATAACCATCATACGAAATGCATAACTAGTGTTATACTCACGGGCCAGTTATCGCGCCGCACGGTTCGATTGACGATCTGCACAGCGAAGCCACGGCGCGGCGGGCTCAGAACAACAGCCCTTCCCCGCACCCCCCCCCACTGAAAGAGAGCGCCTGACAAACCATGATAGATTTCCTGACTGCTATCGACGGCGTCGTCTGGGGCCCGGCGATGATCGCCCTCTTGCTCGGGTCCCATATCTTCCTTACCGTGCGAACGGGCTTCATTCAACGGCGGCTTCCCCAGGCGATTCGCATGTCGTGGGCAAACGACAAAGGCGCGGAAGGCGACATCTCGAACTTCGGCGCGCTTTCGACCGCACTTGCCGCAACCATCGGCACCGGCTCAATCGTGGGCGTTGCGACGGCAATCCTGGCAGGTGGGCCTGGAGCGGTGTTCTGGATGTGGATTGCGGGCATTTTCGGCATTGCCACGAAATACGCTGAGGTTTTCATATCGGTGAAATACCGCGTGAAGGACCATAACGGCGAGATGCTCGGCGGCGCGATGTACGCTTGGGAACGCGCTTTTTCAAAAAACGGGAAAACGCCGGTCGCGGCCAAGGTCATGGCCGTGCTGTTTGCGCTGTTTGCGGCTATCGCCGCCATCGGAACGGGAAGCGCCGTACAAGCAAGCGCCATGACGGGCATCATCACTTCGAACTTCGATGCACCTCAGTGGGCAATCGGGATCGCCATCGTCGTACTGGCCGGAATCGTCATCCTCGGAGGCGTGCAGAAGATTTCGAACGTATGCGAGAAGCTCGTTCCCATCATGGCCGTTGGATATGCCGCAGGATGCATCATCATTTTGGTTATGAACGCGCCGTTCATCGGACCGGCGATTACCGAGATCATGACATGTGCGTTCAGCTCGCGCGCGGCCTTTGGCGGAGCCGTCGGCAGCGGCATCCTGGTCGCACTTCAGTTCGGTTGCGCCCGCGGCCTGTTCAGCAACGAGAGCGGCCTGGGATCCGCCCCCATCATCGCTGCGGCGGCGCAGACGCGCAATCCTGCCCAGCAAGCACTCGTGGCAATGACCGGCACGTTTTGGTCGACTGTGGTCATTTGCCTGCTCACGGGTATCGTGCTCGTGTCGACGATGTTGGCCTACCCCGAGATCCAAGATACCATCTTGCAAAACCCCACGCTGTTCACCGGCGCGCAGCTCTCCTCCATTGCGTTCTCCAAGATCCCTGTTATCGGAACGCCCATACTCGTGCTCGGGATGGTGGCGTTCTCCTATTCGACTATCCTTGGTTGGAGCTATTATGGAAGCAGATGCTGCACCTACCTGTTCGGGAAGCGCGGGGTGCGTCCTTATCAGGTCGTTTACGTCCTCGTGGCGTTTCTTGGAGCAATTGGCGTCGGAGACTCGGTGTGGTTGGTGAGCGATATCGGAAACGCGCTCATGGCCATCCCCAACATCGTCGTCGTACTCGCCTTATCGGGACTCGTGGCCCGCGAGACGAAGCATTACGTCTACGACGACAACATCGACGAGCCCTCCGACGACGAGATCCCTACCGTCATGAGCAAATAGCGGCCGCGTGACCATGCCGCGCATCCAACCAAGCACCGATCAAACTCCCGCGGGGAAACTGCCCGGCTTTGCAACCCGCTTACCAAGTTCCCCGCGGGAAGTTGATTCGAGCAAGAATACGAATTGAGTTCCCCGTGGGAAACCGATTTCCCACGGGGAACTCAATTTGGAACTCAGTCCGAACAAGAATATGCGCCCGCTGACCTCCCGAGGGAAAACCGATTTACCCGCGGGAGGATGGCAGGCGCGTAACAGAGCGGTCAAGAAGCGGCGCGTACCTAGAATATGAAATGGGCTAGAGGAGCGACGATGAGAAGGCTTATGATCGTGCGCTCCAGGAACAGGATAAACAGCTCCACGATGTTCACGGGAATCTTCGAGCCGAGGATCAAGCCACCAACCTCGGAAAGGTAAATCAGCTGCGTGACCGAAATGACCGCCACGATGAAACGGGACATGTCTGAAGTAATGGTCGCCGCGGCAATAATCGAGGGCGTGAACATGTCAGTGAAGCCGACGATCATGGTCTTCGACACCGCATCTGCCTCAGGCACCTGAAGAAGCTGCAGCAGCGGCATGAACGGCATGCCGATGATTTCGAAAATCTGCGTGTTGTTTGCCAGCGCGAGAGCCAGCGTGCCGATGCACATGACGACGGGCAAAACGCCGAACCACATGCCGGCAGCGTTCTTTGCGCCGTTTTCCAGGAATTGCACGGGTCCGCGGTGCTCGTCAACGCGCTTTATCGCCAGATCGAGACCGTATTGCACCGAAGACGTGTACCCTTCGGGCAGCGTCTCTGCCATCGCGCGCCCTTCGACCATGTACTCGTCTTTTTTTAGGCTGAGCGGCGGTATGCGGGGCAATATAATGGCGCAAACGATGCCGACCGCGCAGATGAGAAGGTAGTACAAGCCGAAGTAATCCATGAGCTGGACTTGCGCCAGAACGACGATGGAAAACGTGATGGACACGGCCGAGAACGTCGTGGAAACAATGGACGCTTCGCGCGCCGAGTAGTAACCGCCCTCGTATTGGTTTGCGGTGAGCATGACGCCAAGCGTTCCGTCACCAATCCAGGAAGTGATGCAGTCAACGGCAGCGCGTCCCGGAATCTTGAAAAGCGGGCGCATGACTTTTGTCAGCAGCGCGCCGATGAATTCGAGCAAGCCGAAGTCGAGCAGCAAGGGCAGGAGCAGGCCCGCCAGGAAGAAGATGACGACGAGCACGGTAAGCAAATCGCCGAGCACGAAACCTCCGGCATCGGCGCACGTTATCATGTACAGGAAGCTTCCCTCATCTTCCGCCCCAACGCCCAGGTACACAAGCCAGATGAAAACCGCCCCGATCACGCGGATAATCGCCCAGATAGGCGTGGCGGTGAACGTTTCGTTGATGATGGGATAGCTCGTTATGAACGAAGGCTTGCCGAGCGATGCGACGCCGAGCACCGCCGACACGGTTACGATGATGACGCAGAGCAGCGGCAGGAAGTCGCCAAGGGCGTTGCCGATGATGTCCGCAATCACCTTGACGGCGATGGTCCAGCTACCGTCGACTTGGATTGGAATCATAAACAGCAGAATGCCGATGATTGAGGGGACTATGAACCCAGCAAGCTGTTTAGCGCTATATTTACCCATTGCGCACTGCCTTCATGTCGAAACGCGCTTTCTCAAATAGGCTGAGTTTATCAGAGTTTGCGAGAAATAATCTGCAACCGAGCGGTTTTTCCCTCGTCGAAACCTGCGAAAGCAAATCTGCGTTCGGAAATGCGCTCGACCATTTTCCCCGCGGGAAAACGATTGACGAATAACAATCACGTCTTCCCCAACATCTTCCCCGTGGGAAATTGATTTACGACGTAACGTGTTCCCCGCGGGAAGTTGATCGGAAGTTGATCTACGATGCAACGCGTTCCCCGTGGGAAGTTGAT
>CAMOLA010000028.1 GCA_946618265.1 uncultured Eggerthellaceae bacterium | reverse complement strand
GCGCGGTTGACGATGCGGCGGTTGCCCTCGCAGAGGAACTGGCTGCCCTCGGCGATGATGTCGGTCACCATGAGCAGCACGCAGATGTAGCCGTGGTTGTCGATGAGCTCGCGCATGTACTCGCGCATCTCCTGCTCGCGTCCCATGACCGAATCGAGGTTCGTCGTCTCGTGCTGGGCGATGAGCACCGTGCCCTCGCCGAGGTCGAACTCCTTCGAATCGGCGCTGACCAGCTTGTCGATGGGCATGTCGTCATCGCCGCCGCGGTACGAGAACACCTCCATGCCGAATTCGAGCGGATCGACCCCCAAGATGCCGGCCAAATAGTCGACGATGTGCTTGTCGGTGGCCGTCGCAGTCGGGGACTTCAGCACCACGGTGTCGGTCATGATGGCAGAAAGCAGGACAGCCGCGATGGGCTTGGGCGGAACGATGCCGTAGCGCTGGCACTCGAGCGTGACGATGGTCGCGGACGAGCCGACCGGCATGTTCATGAACTTGATCGGGTAGATGGTCGATACGTCCGCGATGCGATGGTGGTCGATAATCTCGACGACCTCGGCCTCCTCGATGCCCGCCGCAGCCTGGCTTATCTCGTTGTGATCGACCAGTATCACCTTGCGGCGCGGGCGAACGGCGATATCCGACCGCGTGACGATGCCGATGGGAACGTTGCGCTCGTCGAGCACGACCGCTTCGCGGAACACCTGCTTGAGCAAATCGTCGGCCGCCTCGTCGAGCTTGTCGTCCGCGTCGAGCGTGAGGATCTGGGACTCCATGACGGTGTCGACCGTCTGGTCGAGCGAGGCGATGAGGTCGGCCGCGACCGACATCTCGCTCGCGCCCTCGGTCTCGAGCACGTCGGTTGCCGAGATGTAGCGATTGGCGATCATGCGCGTGGAGATGAGGCCCCTGTACGTGCCGTCGTCGTTGGTCACGACGAGCGCCTGGATGTTGTGCTTGCGCATGATGCGGCCCGCTTCGATGATCTTCGCGTCGGCGCCGACCGACAACGGCTCGTGCGTCATGACGTCGGACACGCGGGCGAACAGGTTGTTGATGACCATGGGAGGCTCGATGCCCCATTTGTCCAACACGCCCGCCGTTTCACGCGGGAGGGGCCCAAGGCGCGCCGGGACGTACTCCAGCAGCTCCTCGCCTTCTTCCGCATCGCGCTTTGCGAGCTCGTTCTTGAGCCAAGCGTAGCCGATAGCCGCGCAAATGGCGTCGTTATCGGGATTCTTATGCCCTACTACGATGATTGGCGAAGCCATGTTTGCATCTCCTGTCCATTAACCCCGAGCAATGGCCCCCGCCCTGCTCGCTTGATTCGTTTATCCGTTGATCTTGACGATAGGAGCATAATCCTTGAGCAGCTTCTTCGTCTGGCCGAGCTTCGAGAACTTGACGAATATGACATCGCCATCGACCTTGGTCACCGTGCCGCGCCCGAACGTCTTGTGGTCGACGAGGTCGCCCTTGGCGTACGTGACCTTTGCCTCGGGCTTCTTCCTCGCGGATGCGGAAAGGCCCGTGCGCACGTTGCGCGTGCGCTCGCCCGAACCGAACGAGCTCGAACGGCCGAACACGCTGCCGCGGCCCGCCTCGGTGCCCGACCCGGATATGCCCCGCCTGCTGCCGCGCTTTTCCCAACCGGTGCCCGAGAAGCCCGCCGAGCCGACGCCCGTCGTCTGGCGCAGCTCTTCGGGTATCTCGTGCAGGAACCGCGAAACGGGGTTGGCATGGGTGCTACCGAAGAGCTGGCGCTGCGATGCGCAGGTGAGGTAGAGGTTCTTCCGGGCGCGCGTGATGGCGACATAGGCGAGCCGTCGCTCCTCTTCGACGCTTGCGGAATCGCCCATCGAGTTCATGTGCGGGAACAGCGACTCCTCCATGCCGGCCACGAACACGCAGTCGAACTCGAGGCCCTTGGAGGAATGCACGGTCATCATCGTAACCGCGTGGCCGTCGTCCGAAGCCGCGTCCAGATCGGTGCGCAGGCGCACCCATTCGATGAAGTCGGCGAGGGAATCGCCGCGCAGGACGCGCACGGGCTCGGCGCCTTCTTCGTCGTCGGCCGAAGGCGCGGCGAATTCGGCGTCCTCGTCATCATGCGTGTCGACGAACTCGTCTACGACGCTGAGGAACTCCTTAATGTTCTCGATGCGCCCGCGCGATTCGTCGGTGTTCTCGACTTGCAGCGCCTCGATGAGGCCCGCTCCTTCGATGATGGCTTCGATGACCCTTCTCAGGTCCCCTTCGTAAGAGCTCGCGTTCTTGATGATCTCGACGAACTCCCCCACCGCCTTGCGCGATGACGCGCGCAGGGTGTCGTCGACGATGGCTAGCTCGGCCGCGTTCATGAACGTCGTGTTCTCCGCGCGCGCGATCTGGGATATGCGCTCGATCGTGGTCTTGCCCACGCCGCGGCGCGGGACGTTGATGACGCGCTGGGCGGCCATGTCGTCGGCCGGGTTGACCGCGAGCGTGAGGTACGCCATGACGTCGGATATCTCCTGTCGCTCGAAGAAGCGCGTCCCGCCCACGATCCGGTACGGCACGCCCGCACGCAGGAACATGTCCTCGAGCATGCGGCTTTGCGCGTTGGTGCGGTAGAACACGGCGATCTGTTCGTAGCTGAGCCCCTCGTTATGGCGCTTCTCGATCTGGCCCGCGATCCAACGCCCCTCGTCGCGCTCGTCGGAGGCCATGAACACCTGAATCTTGTCCCCGTCCTCGCTCGCGGTGAACAGCTTCTTGGGCTTGCGCGTGACGTTGTTCGCGATGACCGCGTTGGCGGCCGCCAAGACGTTGCCGACCGAGCGGTAGTTCTGCTCGAGCTTGATGGTCTTGCATTCGGGGTAGTCGGACTCGAACTCCAGGATGTTGCGGATGTCGGCGCCGCGCCACGAATAGATCGACTGGTCGTCGTCGCCGACGACCATGATGTTGCGGCGCTTTGCGGCCAAGAGCTTGCAGATCTCGTACTGAGCGTGGTTGGTGTCCTGATACTCGTCGACCAGGATGTAGCGGAACCGGTTCTGGTACGCCTCGAGGATCTCGGGATGGTGCTTCAGCAGCAGGTACGCATAGAGCAGCAGGTCGTCAAAATCGAAGGCGTTGGCTGCGCGCAGGCGTTCTTGCAGGCGCTTGTACACGCGCGCGGCCTGCTTGCCGACCGGGTCGATGGCCTGGTCCGCGAAATCGCCCGCCACCACCAGCTCGTTTTTCGCCGTGGATATGCGATTGCGCAAAGCGTTGATCGGATAGCGCTTCGGGTCGATATCGAGCTCGGCCATGATGTCCTTGACCAGGCGCTTGGAATCCCCTTCGTCGTAAATCGTGAAGTTCTGCGAAAAGCCGAGCACTTCGGCATCGGCGCGCAGCATGCGAACGCACATGCTGTGGAACGTGGAGACCCACATGCCGCGCGTGCGGTCGCCCACGAGGCCGCGCAGGCGCTCGCGCATCTCGGCGGCCGCCTTGTTGGTAAACGTTATGGCCAGAATTTCCCATGGAGGAGTGTCGGTCGACTGCAAGATGTTCGCGATTCGGTAGGTGAGCACGCGCGTCTTGCCCGATCCGGCACCCGCCAGCACGAGCAGGGGGCCTTCCGTCGTGAGGACCGCGTCGCGCTGCGGTTCGTTCAAGGTTTCGATATCTAGTGGCATGCCTGCTTCCCTATCTTGTTGTCTGGCGGCTGGCTCGCCGCCGCGCGTGTTCGTGAGAACCCTTCTTGAAGTGAGAATTATTTTCAGTTTTGTTTGATTTCGGCGAAATCTGCACGTTGATTGTTCATTTTTTTCGATTATGTTTGCTCGTTGCTGCTCAAAGGCCAAATTCGGCGATTCCGACCTGGGCAAACGCTCGCGATTTCGCGAACACCCGAGCAATAATCAAACATAATCGCCATTTCTGAACATTACACACTCGATAATCTCTCAAATCAAACAAAATCGAAAATAGTTCTCAGGATTTCAAGGCTTCATTCTCCAATCACCGCATTCGGCCATGATATAGAAACTGGGAGGCGAATATCGCCTCCCAGCACGATGGTTTTACTCTGGGGCTAGGCGTTTTCCTTCTCGAACTTCTCCATGAAGTCGACGAGCGCCTGGACGCCCTCGACGGGCATGGCGTTGTAGATGGAGGCGCGCATGCCGCCAACCGAGCGGTGGCCCTTGATGTTGGCGATGTTGTGGTCGGCGGCCTCGGCGATGAACTTCGCGTCGAGGTCGGCGTCGCCCGTGATGAACGGAACGTTCATGATCGAACGGTCCTCCTTGCGCGCTGTGCCCTTGAACAGCTTGGAGTTGTCCAGGAAGTCATAGAGCAGCGCCGCCTTGTCATGGTTGCGCTTGCCGATGCCCTCGAGGCCACCCTGCTCCTTGAGCCACTTGAACACGAGCCCGCAAATGTAGATGGTGTAGCAAGCGGGAGTGTTGTACAGGCTGCCGGCGTCTGCCATGGTCTTCCAGCGCAGCAGCGTCGGCGTGAACGGCAGGACGTCTTCGCGGATGAGGTCTTCGCGCGCGATGACGATCGCCAGGCCGGCGGGGCCGATGTTCTTCTGCACGCCGCCGTAGATGACGCCGTACTTGGAAACGTCCATGGGCTCGGACAGGAACATCGAGGAGACGTCGGACACCAGCGGCACGTCACCGCATTCGGGCAGCTTGTGGTACGTGGTGCCGTAGATGGTCTCGTTCTGGCAGATATAGAGGTAATCGGCATCGGGGTCGACGGTGATCGCGTCGACGTCGGGCACGTAGCTGAACGTCTCGTCCTCGCTGGAAGCCAGGCATACGGCCTCGCCGTACATCTTGGCCTCCTTGAACGCCTTCTTGGACCACGAGCCGGAAACGATGTAGTCGGCCTTGCCGCCCTCGGCCTTCATGAGGTTCATCGGGATGGCGGCGAACTGCGTGGTGGCGCCGCCCTGCACGAACAGCACCTTGTAGTTCTCGGGGATTCCCATGAGGTCGCGGAGGTCGGCTTCGGCGGTGTCGATGATGTTCTGGAAGGGCTTTGAGCGATGGCTCATCTCCATAACTGACATGCCCGTACCCTGGTAGTCGAGCATCTCGGCGGCCGCCTGCTCCAAGACGGACTCGGGAAGCACGGCGGGACCTGCGGAAAAGTTGTAAACCCTGCTCATAGGAAACCTCCTTGTCGACGATAAGATTGCATCACTATAGCACTGCATGCGCGAACAGCGCGCTGCCACCGAATAACGGCACAGAAATTCAAAGGCTGCGAAAACGCGGTGAGGCGGGTCTCCAGGGTAGCTGTTTCGCATCCGTGAAACAGCTACCCTGGAGGCCCGCCTCACCTTGCACCCGCCGTCCCATCACGCCAGGAGACCGAAAGGGAGTCTCCCTTTCGGTCAGTATGAGACAGTTGCCCTGGAGACCCGCCTCACCTTGCGGGCGAAGGCGCGATCTACGACCAGATGCGGGTGAGCTCTTCGGCGCCGGGGGTCATGCCGAGCACGCCGTGGACGTTCGAGAACACGATGGCCTCGACCTGCAATCGACCGGCGACGCGATGGTTCAGCTTGTCGGCAAGGGATCTCATGAGCGATGCGAGGGCGGCGTCCGCGAGCCCGCATTCCCCGAGCACGTCGAGGGCGGCATCGGTCGTCGCAGCTTCCATGATCCGGGCAATGGCCTGTTGCGGAGCGCCGACGAGCGCCGCATGGGCCGCGATCACCTCGACCCGGCAGTCGGCCACGCGCGAATGCGTGTTCATGATGCCGCCGGCGACTTTCGCCATCTTCCCGATATGCCCCACGATGAGCACCCGCTCGAAGCCGAGCACGCAGGCCGCATCGAGCGTCGCGCCGAAGTAATTCGAGCAGGAAACGGCCTCGTCCATGCGAAGCGCGAGCTGGCCGCATGCGAAATCGCGGCCGTAGTTGCCCGGAACGACGAGCAAGTCGCGCACGCCGCGCGCATGCAAGGTGCGCATCTCGAGCTCGATCGAGGAGATGAGCGCGTCCTCGCTCATGGGCCGCACGATGCCGCTCGTGCCGAGCACCGAGATGCCGCCTTCGATGCCGAGCCGCGGGTTGAACGTCTTCGCTGCCAGCTCGACTCCAGCCGGGATGGACACGATGACGGCCAAGCCTTCAGAAGCTCCGCCCTCGCCGGCCTTGTCCAGAACGGCCTGGACCTGCTCGGCGATCATGCGCCGCGGCGTGGAGTTGATGGCCGCGGCACCCACGGGCTGATCGAGGCCCTCGCGCGTCACGCGGCCGACGCCCAGCCCGCCGTCTATCGAGATGCCGGGCAGGTCGCTTCGCTCGACGCGGGCGTACACGAGCGCGCCATTCGTCACGTCGGGATCGTCGCCCGAATCCTTCTGCACGGCGCATTGTGCCCATCCAGGACCAGCATCGTGCTCTTCGACTTCGATGACGACGTCGATGCCCGCCGGCGTTTGCAGCACGACCGCCGGCACCGCTTCGCCGAAGAGCAACAGCTCGGCGGCTGCGCGCGCGGCGGCTGCGGCGCACGAGCCGGTCGTGTACCCGCAGCGCATGCGCTTCGTGCCCACGTTGATGTACTCGTCGAGCTCTCGCATATGTCCCTACGCCTCGTTTCGAATCCAATGCGGGCCGGACAGCCAGGAATGCTGACCCGCTTTTCTAGCTACATTCCCAACTCGCTCACCGCTTACGGCGGCGCTTGAGCACGTGGTTCAGAATCCCGCCGACGACGATGACCACGACGGCGATCATGAGCACCTTGATAGCCGCTTCCTGGGGAATGGCATCGACATCGTCGACCGTGTTCGAATAGAACGTGAGGAAATACTCGATCTCGACCGGGTCGCCCATCGCCGTGGTGTCGGCCACGACCGGGATTTCCTCGTCCATGGCCAGAATGGGAATCTTGAACGTCGAATTGGACCCGTCGTTGGTCAAGTTGTCGTAGCGCGTCTCGTCCACGATCATGTAATCGTAATACGAGCTGGACCACAGGAGGCGCGCATAGGCGTAGCCGTCCTCGACGATCAGCCACGTCGGCGAGCTGACCGATGCGCGGCCTGAACCGCCCGTCATGTTGACCTCGATGGAATACGTGCCGTCCGGCATGTCGATTGGCACGGCGCCCGTTTCGGGATTCTCGTTGCCCTTCTTCCCGAGCGCCACGTCGGTCGCCGTCTTCGCCGTACTCGCGCCCGATGCCTCGACCGGGTCGCCGTATTCCGGCAAATCGACGAGCAGCGCATCTTTGGGAAGCGTCGCCGCATAGAACATCAGCTTGCGGTCGTACCATTGCTTCTTGCGCTTGCTGTACGCAGCGCAGTCGATCTCGGCATCGAGCGCGGTAACCGGCACGGTGAACGTCCACGCATCGCCGTCGAACTCGATATAGTCTTCGTAAGGCGCCGAGACGGCCTGCTCGCCCGTCCCCATGTACAGCAGCGGATAGCTCTTCGAATCGAACGCGACCGTGGCCGTCATCTGCCCGTCTTTGACGGTGAGCGTCGTCTTGCCGAGTTTGAAGAACGACGAGGACGACTCGGCGTCGATCTCGTACGTGCCTTCCTTCACCTTGTCAGCGGATATCGGCTCCATCCCCTCGAGCAGCAACGCCTTGGACGACGCCATCTCGGATGCACTCGCCACGCGGTTATGCGCCTCGTCGGCGAACGCGCGATCCGCGCCCAGGACAAAGCATAGGCACGCGCCCAACCATAGGCATGCGAGCGCGCGAAACGCCTTTGCCATCTCTATCGTCTTTTGCCTCTCGCCGATCACGAAACGACGTTCTCCTCTCGAAACATCCGAGCCGCCACCCGAAACCGCCATCATGCGATGCATGCGCGGGCGTGGCTGCAGACGAGTTCCTTGACTCCAGGGTATTCGCCGAGCCCCCTCATCGCAACCTGGACGGAATAGCCGCGCGCCTCCAGCACGTTCTTCCATGACCCCTCGTCTTCGCCTGCGAGATCGTTTTTCGCATGGTCGCCTGCGACGATCATGAACGGCGCGAGGCAAATGCCCTGAACGCCGCTCCGCTCGATGGCGGCCAGCGCGTCTTCGAACGTGGGCTGTCCTTCTACGGTCGCCACGACGAAACGGCCCGCCGCGATCGCATCGAGCTCGTCTTGCATCTGCTTGTAAACGGCGTTGGGATCCGCTTCGCCCGGAACGCCCGCCTGCAGGCCGGCCCGCATGCCATGCCCCATGAGCAGAACGACGTCATCGGGCGAAACCCACGAGAACTCGTCGTGCAGGACCCGCGCGATCGCGCGCCTGTCATCCCGGCTCGAAAGCAGCGGGGCGGCCACCTTGACCGCACGGCCCTCGGCCTCCCCGACCCAAGCCGCGGCGGCGTTTTTCACCTTGTCCATCTCATGGCCGTCCATGAGGCAGGTCGTGGCGACCACCACATCGTCCACGCCATCGTCGCCCATGCGGGCGAACGCCTCGTCAAGCGTATCGTGCCACTCGCCGCGCTGCCTCAGTCGCTTCACGATGAACGAACTCGTCCAGCCACTGTAGAACGCGCGGTCGGGAAACGCCTCCGCCAAACGGCGGTCGACCGCGTCGATGGTCTTGGCGCGCGTGTCTTCGTGCGTCGTCCCAAAGCACGCCGATAGTACGCCTTTCATTTCCCAAACCTCCCGTAAGTTGCTCGAGCCATCACTGCAATCTCCGCATCATCCGCTACAGGTTCTTCTTCTTGTAGATGAACATGAACGAGATGGCGGAAAACACCACCAGGTACACGAGCAGCACGACGACGCCCATGAGGTTGGGGTCATAGCCGCCCGCAATGGCGCGCACCATGTCGGACGTTTGCGACAACGGCAAGGCTTGCACGAATTCCTTGATGCCGTGCGGCATCTGGTCAGTCGAGAAGAACGTGTTGCACAGAAACGACATCGGCATGATGATGTAGGTGTTGAAACGCGGGGCGTCGGTGTAGCTCTTGGCCAGAAACGACAAGGTGAGCGCAATGGTGGCGAACACCGTGCCGTTGAGGAACAGAATCGCGAACGACAACGGGCTGAACACGAGCGACGTGCGAATAGGCGAGATGAGCAGCAAGATGACCGCCGCCGCGTACATGCCGCGCAGCGCTCCGCCGATAATCTGCCCCACGATGAACTGCCAGAGCGGCGTCGGCGACACCATGACCTGGTCGAGCGCCTTCTCGTACAGGCGCTGGACGCTCATGTTCTGCGACACCGCGCTGAAGCTGCCCGTCATGGTCACCATGGCCACGATGCCAGGTATGAGGAAGTTGAGGTAGGGCTCGCCGTGCGACGTGGTCTGGATTCCCAGCCCGAACACGAGCAGGTACATGAGCGGCGATATCATGGCGGCAACCGTGATCTTGTAGAAATCGCGCTTGAACTCCGCCCATTTTTCCCACAGTACCGTGAGTATGCCCATGTTCTCACCTCCCTTCCAGTTGATGCGGTACGAGAATCAGGTCCCTTCCCGCATCTTGCAAATCAATCGAAACAGGGAAAAGGGCCCGGCCCTCATCCCGCCTGTTGCTAGCGCTTCGTGATGCGGTGCCCCACCCGCTCCACGAAGACATCCTCCAAGGTGGTCGCGCGCAGCACGGCATCCTCGGGAAGCACGCGCAGCGCCTCGATCGCAGCTTCGCGCGTGGGATAGTAGCGACTTACCAGCTTGCCGTCCTCCAAATTGTCGACGGCGAACGGCCCGAGCTGGTTGATGAGGGCCAGCGGCGCATCGACGACATCGAGCTTGCCACCGTCGATGAACGCCACGCGATTGCAGAGCGCCTGGGCTTCGTCGATGTAGTGGGTGGTCAGCAAAATGGTGAGGTTGCGGTCCTTCAGGCTGCGCAGCAAATCCCACATCTGACGCCGGGCGAGCGCGTCCATGCCCGCCGTGGGCTCGTCGAGCAGCAGGATCTCCGGCTCGACCATGAGCGCACGGCAGATCATGAGCTTGCGCTTCATGCCGCCCGAAAGATGACGCACCGTGCGATGCCCGAAATCGGAGAGCCCCGCGAACTCGAAGAGCTCGGCCGTCTTCGCGCGGATCTCCTTCTTGCGCATATAGTACAGACGACCCTGGTATTCCATGACCTCGTTCATCGTCATGTCCTGGCGCATGGAATACTCCTGCGTGACGACCGACAGCTTGCGCTTGGCAGCCGCCGCCTTGCGGTTGAGCGGCATGCCGTCGACGAGTATTTCGCCTTCGGTCGGCAGCAGGACCGTCGACATCATGGAGATCGTGGTGGTCTTGCCCGCTCCATTGGGACCGAGCAAACCCATGAACTCGTTCGTCTCGATGGTCAGGTTGAGGTGGTCGACGGCCACGAAGTCGCCAAACTTCTTCGTGAGGTTTCGGATCTCGATCATGGGCGCACCTGCTTCGGAGCCCCCGGTCGCGCCTCGCACGCCCGGGAAACCAACACCCTGCTATGGCTTTTCCGGCTACACTGCACGGGGCTTACACGCCCTTCACGATGACTACCGAGAAGTAGTCGGCGTCCTCTTCGGTGACATCGGCGAGATGCGGGAACACCTTCTCGTCGGGCAGGCCGCAATTGGCGACCATCGAGGCGCCTTCGAGCTCCCCGCGCGCGGCGAGCTTGTCGCGCAGGGCTATGACCTCGCGCCCGCTCTTCATGAACACCTTGTTGGCCGGCACGTCCAAGATCTCGTCGACGTCGCCCGACATCACGGGCGAGACGAGCAAGCGCTCGGACCCCTCGCAGAGCACCTCGCCCAAGCGGGCCGCGCTCGCGGAAAAGGACGTTATGCCCGGGATGATTTCAACATCGTAGCCGGCTTGGCACACATGCTCGCTGATGGGTGCGAAGCTGGCGTACACGCCGATATCGCCAAGGCACAAATAGGCAACGTTGCGCCCGGCTTCCAGATGCTCGCAAATCGCCCGCGCGTTTTCGGCATAGGCGGCCTGACGGACCTCGGCATCCCGCGTCATCGGCGTGGAACACTCCATCAAGGGCTTGCCCTCGACGTACTCGGCGGCAATCGAAAGCGCCGTCTGGCGACCATGACCGATATTGGGCACGGCGATCACGTCAGCCTCGCGAATGAGCCTGACTGCTTTGAGTGTGAGCAGCTCCGGGTCTCCCGGCCCCACGCTCACTCCATACAATGCACCAGCCACGACAGTCCTCCTCTCAATGGATAACTCTACTATTCTATCTGCAGAAACGAAGCGCACAATAGGCCATACTGCACAATGAGCTTCCGCCCCGTCCCCTGGCCTGCAACTCAGATCTCCTCGAGCTGGATGTTGCCGGTCACGGGATCGAACACGCCCGGGTCGAGGTCGTAGAGCTCGTTGATGACCTCGGGCGTGAATATCTGGTCGGGCGTGCCGGCCGCGACGATGCCGTCCCCCTTCACGCACATCACGTAATCGCTCACCTTGCGCGCGAGCGGCAGCTCGTGAAGCGACATGATGACGGCCACGTCGCGCGTGTTCACGAGCCGCTTGAGCACGTTGAGCAGCTCGATTTGGTAATGGATGTCCAAATAGTTCGTCGGCTCGTCGAGCATGATGATGTGCGGTTCCTGCGCGATGGCGCGCGCGAGCATGATACGCTGGCGCTGGCCGTCCGATATCTGCATGAAATCGCGGTCGCGCAAATCCCACACGTGCACCATGTCCATGGCGTCGCGCACCTTGACGCGGTCTTCGTCGGAGAGTATGCCCAAACGGCCCGTGTAGGGAAACCGCCCCGTCTCGACTATGTCGGCGCAGGTGAGAAGTTCGGTGCGCATGCGCTCGGTCAGCATGACCGACAGCTCGAGCGAAAGCTCGTGGGCGGAGAACTCGCCAACCGACCTGCCCGAGATGTACACCGCGCCGCCAAGCGAATCGAGATACCCGACGATGCTCTTCAGGATGGTCGATTTTCCGGCGCCGTTGGGGCCTATGAGCGTGAGGATCTCGCCCGCATGCAGCTGGATGTTGACGCCTTCGAGCAGCGGCACGCCGTCGTACCCGACGACGAGGTCCTTGGTTTCGAGGTAAATCGCGCTCATTATCGCCTCGCCTTCTCGCGCTTCAGCAGGATGCTGATGACGATGGGAGCGCCGAAGATGGCCGTCACGGCCGAAATCGACACCTCGGTCGGCGCGAACACCGACCGCGCGATGAGATCGCAGAACAGGCAGAATATGGCGCCGCCGAAAAACGCTCCCGGAATGACCACAAGCGGCTTCGACGTGCCGAGCGCGCGCTTGATGATGTGGGGCACCGCGATGCCGACGAAGCTGATGGGGCCGGCAAACGCGGTGACGGTTGCGGCGAGCAGGCTCGAGAGCAGGATGAGCGCGATGCGGAACACGCGGATGTTGACGCCCATGGACTTGGCGTACTGCTCGCCAAGTTGGAACGCGCTGATGGGCTTCGACAGGAAGAACACGGCCAAGCTAGCCACGATCACGACGACCGTCATGATGCCGATGTCGTTCCAGTTGATGCCCGAGAAGCTGCCGAGCGACCAGTTCTTCAGGTTGACGATGTTCGCATCGGAGGCGAACGTGATCAGAAAGTCGGTCGCCGCCGAGCAGATGTAGCCGATCATGACGCCTGCAACGATGAGCATCGACATCGAGTTGATGCGCCTCGACACGAGCAGGACGAACACCATGGCGATGAGCGATCCGACGAATGCCGAAAGGATCATCATCGTGTTGGTCATGACGCCCGAGCTGCCCACGACGACGATCATCATGAGCGCGACGACGAGCTTCGCGCCCGAGCTGATGCCCAAGATGAACGGTCCAGCAATCGGATTGTTGAAAAACGTCTGCAGCAGGAAGCCCGCCAACGCGAGAGCGCCGCCGAGCAAGGCGGCTGCGATGAGCCGCGGAAGGCGTATCGACCATATGACCTGGTAATTCGTGCTCTCGGTATCCTGACCGCCCAAAATGGCCAGAAGGTCGGATACCGGGACGTTAAGGCTGCCGATGCAGAGGTTGAGGGCTCCGAGCACCACGAGCAGCACCGCGAGCGTCGTGAACACGATCGTCACGCGGCGATGGCGCACTCCCCTTCCGAATGCGTCGTCGATATCGCTTTGCTTTTGCATGGATCCCTTTCGCTTGGCCTTGCGGCGCTACTTCAACTTGTGCACGTACGTGGTATCAGCACCCGATCCGATGATCGCCGCGTTGAAGTCGGCGATGATGCGGCCCGACTGCATCATCTGCTGGTACATGTTTTGGTCGGTCGTCCACACGTCCCCGTTCTGGATGGCCTTGAAATCGCCGAGCAGCTCGTTTTTGCGCTTGAGGGCATCGAGGCTGTCGACGCTGCCGTCGATCGAGGCGTTGTAGATGATGACGTCGGCATCCTTCGCCGTAGCGTAGAACCGTTCCATCTCGAGCGTCACGTTCGACGTCGAGCCTTCGGCCTCGTCGAGCTCATTGAATATGTACGTGCCGCCAGCTTGTTCGATCATCTTCGTCACGTAATCGCCCGGCTTGCGCACGATGGCCGCGCCGTTCGAATTGATGTAGAAGAACGCGACCGTCTTGCCCGACGGCGTCGCGTCGATGGCGGTGATCTGGTCGACCTGCTCGTCGAAGAGCTTCTGCGCGTCGTCTTCCCTATCGAGCAGGGCGCCGTAGAACTTCACCCACTCGGTGCGCCCGAGCGGCTCTTCCTCGTAGCTCGACATCTCGGTGAGCACGGGGATGCCGACCTCGATGAGCTTCTCACGCACCTCGGGCGTGTGGTTGATCATCGTGGACTCGATGGCGAGGCGCACCTTCTTGCCGAGCAGCAGTTCGTAGTCGGGAGCGCTGTATTTGCCACCATAGGCCATGGTTCCATCCTCCATGGCCTTCACGGCGGAGTCGATGTGCCAGTCTTCTTTCGAAATGCCCGACACGGTGATGCAATCGAGCGCATCGAGAGCATCGAACAGGCACATCGTGTCGGAAGCAACCAGATACACGTCGCCGAGCGGTTGCTGAATGACGGCGATATCCTCGGCTAAGCCCTGCGGCACGTCAGCACCCTCGGGCACCGTGAGGTAGCGCCCGCCGTCCGACAGGCAGAACAGCTTGTAGCCGCCCTCGTAGTAATCGACCGAGAACTGCGTGGCATAGGCGAGCTCCATGCTCTTCTGGGGCTGCCAGCCGTTGCCCAGGTCCGTATTGCGAAAGTTCTCGATGGTCTGCGTGGTGGGCGCGTCCGAATCACCCTGGGCAGAACTCGTAGCAGAGACGTCCGATGATACAGCGGGGCTCGAACCCGTCGAGGCCGCCCCGCAACCCGCCAGCGCCAGCAGTCCCGCAACGCACAGTGCCAGCATCGCCATGCGTACGGTCGCCGACGCGGCGTCCATGCGCCGCACTTTCGCGCCATCACAATTGATACGTCCAACCATCATGTACATCTTTCCCTCCGCGAGAGCATCGCAGCACGCATCCCGCCAGACGGGACGCTCGTTTATACATTTGGGGACTGTCCCCAAATGTATATGCCTACTGAATGGAGCTCGAATCGAAATGCAGGGTGTAGTCGATCATGTGCGGTTCGCTCATGGCCGTCGTTTCGGCCTGGACCGGCAAATCGACGTCGAGAGCCGAAACGGGGATCTGGAACGTCGAGTTGCCCGCACGCGGCACCGGGAGATACTGCTCGCCGTCGACGACCATCTGATCGTAATTCGACGACGACCAGACGATGGTCGCGGTCATCTTGCCATCCTGAACCGTCAGCTTGGCGGGACTCTCGACCGTCGCCTTGCCGCTGCCGCCCTCGAGCGTGACGGCTATCTGGTAGTCGCCGTTCGCGAGGGACCCTGCAGATGCGGACGCCGCCGCACCCGAGGAGGCCGCCGCCGAGGTCGAAGCCGGCGCCGCAGCCGACGAGGCCGCTGCCGAGCTGCTCGACGAGGAAGCGCATCCCGCGCCGAATGCCACGACGCAGGCGATCATGGCCACCGTCAATCCGTAAACAAGTTTCTTCATAGCAAACTCCATCCAATTTGAATTCCATCGAGGCGCACTGCGATCTTGCCGCACCTCGCGCTGATGCGTTTACGCTAACGCACCAGCGCGAAGAGGGCAAGCCGTTCATCACGGCCACATGGAGAAACTTCGTCGCCGCCTTTCCCTGGCGGGGCGTCCCTCCCGAGGCCTCTGAGCGCCCCCAGAGATGCGCGCGCCTAAGAAGGCGGCAATGCAAGCAGGCGCAGAGGGCATCGCGTGGGAGAGCCAGGCCGTCGCCTCCAATCGCCGCCTTCCATTAGCGCGCGTCGGAGGGGGATTCAAGCGAGGGGCTTCGGGAGGGGCGCCCCGCCAGGGAAAGGCAAAGATGACATCAGAGATGGCATATCGTAGGGGCGCTCGAGCCGAGCGCCCCTTCGCATGATGCCTGTATCAGGTCAGCTTTGCACGTTTACTGCGCGTCGACAACGGCCTTCACGTGAGCAACGTACTGCTCCTGGATGGCCGGAATCTCGCCCAGACCGTGGATCTGGCACTCGACATTGTCGAAGTTGCCGGAAGCGGTGAACATGCTGTACCAGGACTCGGGATCGTCCGGATCAGCCATGTCGTTGTTGGCATGATCGCCAGCCACGACCATCATCGGGCGCAGGATGACGTTCTTGTAGCCAGCCTTCTTCACCTTGTCGATGACGACGTCGCATGCGGTGTCCTCGGGCTCGCCCTCGACGGTGCCGACGAAGACGTTCTTGTAGCCGAGCTCGTCCATGACGGTCTGCATCTGGTCATAGGTGACGTTGGCCTCGTGAGAGGTGCCATGGCCCATGAACACGAACGCGGTGCCGGCCTCGGCGGCAGCCTCTATGCTCTCGAGTTCGGCATCCTTGACGGCGGCGGCGACCAGAGCCTCAGCAGCGGCCTTCTTGTCGTCGTTGATGACGGTGGCGTCCTTGCCGACCTCACCGAGCAGCGGCTCGGAGACCTTGATGGTCATCTTATCTTCGTAGCCCTTCAGGACATCCATGACCTCGTCGTATTCGGCGCCATGCATAAGATGCGTCGGAGCGACGATGAGGTTCTTCACGCCAGCTTCGACAGCCTGGTCGAGAGCCTGCTGGACGTTGAGGATCTGCTCGCCGTCACGGGCGGCGATGTGGTTGATGATGATCTGAGCCGTGAAGGCGCGGCGCACGTCCCACTCGGGGAACGCAGCGGCGATGGCCTTCTCGATGGCGCTGATGGTGTCAACGCGGCTGTCGTTGAACGACGTGCCGAAGCTCACGACCAGGATCTCGTTCTCCTTGGTGGGAGCGGATGCCAGCGGATCGTCCTTGGAGGCGTCGCCAGTGTCGTCACCGAAGTAGCCACCCTCTTCGACCAGTTCCTTCTGGGCGTCGGTCAGGGCATCCCAAGCAGCCTTGGCGGCCTTGACGTCGGCGTCGGTGGTGTCGGTGCGCTCCTGGACCTGAATAGCGGCGATGAGCTTGTCGACCTCGGCGGCGGCAGCTGCGTCAGCATCAGATGCAGCGGCGGACGATGCAGCCTCGGAAGAAGCAGCGGCAGCAGAAGACGCGGCCTCAGTAGAAGCAGCAGCTGCGGAAGCGGAGCTTGCAGAAGCGCTGGCGCTCGCTGCGGAGGAGCTGCTCGAAGAGGAGCAGCCTGCGCACACGACTGCCAGGCATGCCGCGACGGCGATCGCGGCGGCGGACTTTACGAATTTCATCGTGTTCCTTCCCTTTTGTTGTCGGATACTATTCTTTTATCGGGTCGGAGACAGTGACCTTATGATCGTACCATTTGCCCTTCGAGCCGAGAATCGCAACGTCAAACGGCTCATCGAGACTCGGCACGGGGACATCGAATCCATACACCTCCTCCGTCGCCCCATCGTCATAGGTCACCGTATCGGTAGTGGGCAGAAGCGCGCCGGCTTCATCGGCGGAAGCCTGGCCGGCCGTCCCGAGGTAGAGTTTGGTGATTTTCTTCGAGACCAAGCGGATATGGGCGGTCATTCCGTCATCGGATACCTCGAGCTTGGCCCGGCCCTTATCCACCTCGTTAACGTGGAACATCGAGCTGTCGGTGTCGAACTTCACACTGTACGTGCCCGGCTCGATCGATGCGGCAGACGAGCTCGCCGAGACGCTTGCAGAAGGCGCGGCGGCCGATGAGCCTGCCGCAGCCTGAGATGCCTGCGAAGACGATGCGCCCGAGGCGCACCCAAATAATACGACGAGAATAGCGCAGGCAAACGCACATGCGCCCATCACGATAAAACGTTTCATCCCACCCCTCCAAACGCTTTAGCGCTCATAGCTCTTGGCCGCGCAACCGCTCGGCCATCGAACACGGGTTATCGGGGGGAATCCAACTAAGCAAAGGGCGAACATGCCATTCGGCAGTCAAAAGCAACCAACCGGGGTTCACAGCCATTGCTTGCAGATGGAACAGGTTGGGCATCCTGGCTTGGCTTGCGCCTTACAGTAATGTCCCTTGCCCGGGATTCTCACCCGGTTCCCCCAACGCGTCCGCACGGGCGGTACGCCAACTGTCCCGTATTCGTTTTTCAATGCAATGTGTAATTATATCAAATCTAGAAATCGAATTGCCCACAGTCTCGCTTTCGGGCAAAACTGTTCAAAATGACTAACGATGGGCAAATTATTACAAGTCTGGAGAAATAAAAGAGCAACTATACTTGTGACATAGTACTATAAAAAAGTTTTATATAGGCTATCATGGACATTTAGGGCAGCAATGCCCGTAACGTACCCGATGTTCTGCGGCTGGTTTAGCTTCAGGTACGTAAGGCATCTGCACCACGTGGCTGCATCGCATATTCAGGCGCGTGGGCAGAGTGGATTGCGCGACAAGCACATACGGGGGGTTATCGCAACATGGAGCAGATGAGCAAGGCGTCATCGGGACTTTCCGGCACTGCAACATCAGATTTGCAAGACAGCGCCATGCTTTCAAGCCTGTTTTCCCAGTGCCTTGACGGCACGGTATCGGAAGAGGCAGAACTGCTGCTCGGCGGGATCCTCGAACGTCCCTGGGGGCTTATCGCGATTGCAGCACGGTCGCCCCGGCAACACGGCGTCGACAAGATTATGCTCAAGCGGTCACCGGTCGAGCACGTCTCGGCAATGCACGGCGACCAGGCCGTCATCATGGTGCCCTACGCCCAAATAGACCATTTCGTCGAGGAAGCCGTCGGCAAGGAAGCCGAAAACTACCGTATCGTGGTGTCGTTCCCGTTCAACGACATTTCGGGAATCCCCCAGCTCTACGGACTCGTAGCGCATTGCCTTGCCACTGGCACGCATTCGTATGAAGTCATCTCGCAAGGCAAGGCGCTCGAATACCTGAAGCACTCGATTCTCGACAGCGTCAAGGTGTGCGGACTGCTCCACCCCGCCCTCGAAAAGCTCCGAGCATACGATCGGTCCAACCAATCCGACATGCTCAAAACGCTGAAGGTCTACCTGGAAAACGATCGCAACGCGCAACGGTGCGCGAACCTGCTGTACCTGCACCGCAATTCGCTGCAGTACCGCGTGCGCCGAATCCAGGAAATCGCCGACATCAACCTCGACGACCCCAACGAGCGCGCGTTCTTGCGGCTCTCGCTGTTCCTCGACGACTAGCGTCAAGAGCCGCTGACGCCCTTCATTCTGAGCCTTGCAGCCTACCCGAGGGTGGCGCCATGGGATAGCTGCGCCCTCTTAGACCGGCAACCCCTGCTGAGGCTTTCGTTGCCTGACCGCCCAAACAAGAACGATGATGCCGGCCGCTATCAGCGGAACCGAAAGCACCTGCCCCATCGTGACCCAACCACCGAACAGGTATCCCAGCTGGGCATCCGGTTGCCGAACGAATTCGATGAGGAACCGGCAAATGCCGTACACGACCAGAAACACGCCGATGAACGTCCCCCGCGGTCGCGGAGGGCGTTTGCGCGAGAGCGCGAACAGGATGACGAACAGCAAAACGCCTTCGAGCAGCGCTTCGTAAAGTTGCGAAGGGTGGCGCGGCATGTTGCCGGCAGCGCCGCCGAACACGACCCCCCAAGGCAGATCGGTGTAATCGCCCCACAGCTCGCCGTTTATGAAGTTCGCGCACCGTCCCAGAAACAATCCTACAGGAGCCACGATAGCGCCCATGTCCGCCAAGGTGAGATAGGGAATCCCCGTCAACCGCGCCGCCACGATGCCCGAGAGCAACGCCCCCATGAGGCCGCCATGGAAGCTCATGCCGCCCTGGTTGAACGCGAGGATTTCCAACGGATGCGCGAAGTAATACCCGTTTCCGTAGAAAAGGCAATACCCGAGACGCGCGCCGGCGATGATGCCGACGATGACGCAGCAGATGATGGTGAGCAGGGCGTCGGTGTCGAACCGTATCTTCCAGCGCTTCGCGATCCGATACATGAGGACCCCGGCAAATACGAATCCGAGCACATAGGCGATGCCGTACCAGCGCACGGCGAACGGGCCTATCGAGAACGCAATCGGGTCTATGGCATGGTACAAGTCGTTGAGCATAGCCGTTCCTAGAAATAAAAGCCCGCCTCGAAGGCGGGAGACTGAACCGCGACGCCGCGATCAGGCGAGCAAGCCATTCGAAACCGGCAAGAGCCTCGTCAGCTCAGCCGGAACGAAAACCTCGATCTGATCCCAACGCCGCGGCAAGCTAGCAATCACGCCCCATGCCAGCGCCCACCTCGATGGCGGCGTATTGGATCTCGTCGCGCATCGAATCGGGAATCTCGCAGACGCTCGAGACGCGAGCGCCACATTGCGGGCAGCTCAGCGTGAACATGGCATAATCGAGCGTGATGACGATCATCGACTCGTAATCCTCGAGCCGAAAACCGGTCGCTGCGCAATTCGGGCACTGCAGGCGGGGCTTCACGATGTCCCCTTATGCTTGTTCTCCCTCAGCGGGAACGACCGCAGTGACGCCGGGGATTCGCTCCTTCAGAATGCGCTCGATGCCGTTGGCGAGCGTCAGCTCGGAAAGCGGGCAGCCCTTGCAGGCTCCCGTGAGCTCGACGACGACGGTGCCGTCTTCTCGCACGTCGATGAGCTTCACGTCGCCGCCGTCGGCCATCAGGCTTGGACGAATCAGGTCGAGCACTGCTGCTACGTCTGTCTTCTCAATCATAATTGCTCCTCTGTCTTCGATTTATCTATCGCAGAGATTCTAGCAGAACTCCTGTACGAAATGCTTGATAATCGCCGCAGACGTGGGAGTGCACAATTCGCCCTCGCGCTTCTCGTCGCAAACGGGAATGCCCGTCGCGAGGATGGCGGCGGTCGCCGGCGCCGGAATGTCCATCAGCCCATGGGCGCATTCGATTTCCCCGCAGCCGGTCTGCACGGGCGACGCCGTGATGAAATCGGGGTTGAGCTGCACGAACCCCAAGCAAATCAGCAACGCATTGAAAATCGCCCCGCCATTGCCGACTTCGTGGAAATGCGTGTCGTCAACTTCGCATTCGTGAACCTGCGCCTCGGCTGCCGCGAGAATCTCGTACACGGCGCTCAGATGGTCGCGCACTTCCTGCGAGACGGCGAGGTCGGCGATGGTCTGGCGAACCTCGACGATGCCGTGATGGTGCTTTTTCGGAACATGCGCCTTCATGGCATCGGCAGTCACGGCGGCCCAGCCCGACTCGCCCAGCTTCTCCCGCAGCTGGCCCGCAATCGCCGCGCGCGTCGCGCTTTCCGTCAAATCCAAATAAAGCTGCATGATGCTAGACTCAGTTTCTCTCGAGATGGTTTATCAAACTTGCCTGGTAACCAGCGCCGAACCCATTGTCGATATTGACGACCGAGATGCCCGACGCGCACGAGTTCAGCATGGCGAGCAGCGCGGCGACGCCGCCGAACGACGCCCCGTATCCGATGCTCGTCGGAACTGCTATGACGGGACACGATGCCATGCCGCCGACGACCGAGGGGAGCGCACCCTCCATTCCCGCGACGGCCACGATGACGCGGGCCCGCGCGATTTCATCCGCATGCGACAGCAGCCGATGAAGGCCGGCGACGCCGACGTCGTAGAGACGCACGACCTCGTTGCCCATCATCTCGGCGGTGAGCGCGGCTTCCTCCGCGACGCCGATATCGCTCGTGCCGCCGCACGCCACGACCACGGTGCCGACGCCGTCGGGCTCCGGCGGCTCTCCCACCGTCGCGAGGCGCGGCAAGTCGTAGTACGTGACGAAGGGGGCGTCGGCTCCGCAGTCGCTTCGCTCGCCCGCACCGCCCGACGCATCTGCGCGTTCCGGGCCTTCTGTCACGCGCATGGCGAGCCTCTGCTCGAGCACGTGGATGGCCTGTTCCTCGACGCGCGTGATCAGAATGCGCTCCTGCCCCGCATCGAGCATGTTCTCGACTATCGAGGCTATCTGGTCAGGCGTCTTGCCTGCGCCGTAGATGACCTCCGACGAGCCCTGCCGTATCCCGCGATGATGATCGACCTTCGCGAATCCAAGATCGGTATACGGATCGGTGCGCAGCTTGACCGATGCGTCCTCGGCCGAAACGGCGCCTGACGCCACCGCGTCAAGCAACGCCTTGAGCTCGCGTTGTTCCATTGAGGCCATCTCCTCGCGCCATCGGCGACACGCGCCGTGTTACTCCCCCTAAAAAAGCGGGACGCCGCAGCGTCCCGCTTCGCCTGGATTTAAATGCCCGCTAGTCGATGTCGTCGAACTCGAAATCGTCGTCGGCGGCACCGTAGCCGGAGAAATCCTTGTCGATGTAACCGCTTGCGGCGGGCGCCGGTGCCTGGGCGGGCGCCGGAGCAACGCTCGCGGAACCGGTCGTGATGGGCACGCCTCCGTTCGGCGCATAGGCAGCGGCGTTGGCCTCGTTGCGGGCCTGGGAAGCAACGGCCGCACGACGGGAGTCGCCGTCGATCTCGGCGAGCTTCTTCTGGGCGTCGGCCATGAAGCTCGACAGCATCTCGCGATATTCCGCGCGCACGTCGGAGCGGTCGGTCTCGAGCGTCTTGATAGCTTCGGCGATCTTCATGCGGTCGGCTTCGGCCTTGCCGATGATGCGGTCGGCCTCTTCGTCGGCGTCCTTGATGATGCCGGAAGCTTCGGCCCTGGCGTTGGACAGGACCTCGTCGGCCGAACGCTGGGCGACGATGAGCGCCTGGGAAATGGCGGCGTCGTTCGCGCGCTTCTCGGCGAGCTGGGCCTCGAGGTCGGCGATCTTGGCCTCGAGCTCGGCCACATCGCTGGGAACCTCGGCGGGAGCGCTCGGTGCTTCGGCGCTGTCGGCGGGCGCCTCGGCGGCAGCCGCCCTTGCCTCCTCGAGGTCGTGCTCGAGGTCCTCGATCCTCATGTTCATAGCGCCAACCTCGTCGGCGACGTGCTCCAAGAACACATCTACCTCGTCGACGTCGTATCCGCTCTTGCGAACGATGGAGAAACTGACGTTTTGGATATCTGCTGCGGTCAGTGCCATGATTCATCCCTTCGAAATCAACAGAAACAATAATGGTTCCAGTATAGATAAAAACTACGAAAACGAAACTACAAAATTCCCACTATCAGACGGACAACAAACTGCAGTACGAGCAGCGCGATGATGGGCGTGATGTCTATCATGCCAATAGGCGGAATGAGCCGCTTGAACAAATCGAGGTACGGATCGCATATGGTGCCGAGAATGCGGTAGACGTCCCCGACGATTCCCGTCTCGGTGTTCGGCAGCCACGACATGATGACGTACACGAATATGATCGTGGAATATGCATTCGCCAACGAGACTATGATCCCTATCAACATTGCGCAAGCTCCTTAGAACGCTGCACCGCCGCCGAAATCCCAGCCTGAAACACCTCGGCAAACCCCTTCTCGTTCATCGCGTCGAGCGCGGCGAGCGTCGTCCCGCCCGGCGAGCACACGGCGATGCGCGCATCGGCCGGGCTCACGCCCGTCTCGGCGATCAGGCGCGCCGTGCCGAGCACCGTCTGCAGGGCAAGCGTTTCGGCGAGATCAGCTGCGAGGCCTTCGGCTACGGCGGCGTCGCGCATGGCTTCGACCATGGCGGCGACATAGGCCGGGCCAGACCCGCTCACGGCGCAGACGGCATCCATGTCGGATTCGTCGACGACCACGGCGCGGCCCAGGCATCCGAACAAGCTCGCGACGTAGTCGACGTGCTCGCTCGAAGACGTCGAGCTCGCGCATACGGCCGACGCCCCCGCGCCTACCATCAACGGCATGTTGGGCATGACGCGCACAAGCGGAACGCCCGCGGGAAGCGCCTCGACGAGGCTTTCGGTGGTAAGCCCCGCCGCAATCGACACGTACAGGGGCCCGCCATCCGCCGCCTTGAACGCGTCGAGTTCGCGGCATTCGGCCAGAACGCCCATCATGACCTGAGGTTTGACGGAGAGCACCACCACATCGGCCGCGGGAGCGTCCGCAACGGACGCCACGCACGTCACGCCGTACGCATCCTCGAGATGCGCGCGACGGTCTTCTCCCGGATCGACGACGACCACGTCGGATGCGGTTATCGTATCGGCCGGCTTTTCGGTGGATGCAAGCCAGCCGGACAAGATCGCCTCGCCCATCTTCCCACCGCCGACGATGACGAAACGCCTGTTGCTGGTATCTGGCATTTAGATGACCCCCTGTGCGTGCAGGCGAGACTTCTCGCCGTCGGTGAGCGCCTTGCCGTGCGCAATCGCGAACACCTTGTCGGCCGGGCATTCGACGTTGGCGTCGAGGGCGCTCGCAACGCCGAAGGAGAAATCGAGAATGCGCTTCGAGAGGTCGTCGGGCGTGTTGCGCATGGCGAGGACGACCACGTCGCCCGATTTCACGGCGCGCGCGATGCGCTCGACCTCCGAGTAGGCCATCGGCTTGATGACGGTCAACGTCCGCATCGGCGAATACGATGCGGAGCTCGAGCTGGAATACGCTTCGTACGGGTCGTAGCCCGAAGCGTCGGAAGCGCGCACGGTCGATTGGGTGCGCGATGCCGTGCTCGGGGAATCGTAGCTCTGCGATGCAGGCGCTATCGGATCGCGTTGCAGCCGGTCGGGCAGCGGCGTGGAGGCTTTGACGTCGTCGATCGACACCAGGCTCGAGCTGATGTCGTTGCGATTGAACCGATTGGCATACGGAGACGCCGGACGGAACCCGCCGACGGCTTCCCGGGTCTCGTACGAATCGTCTGCATAATCATCGTCATACGCCCTGTCGTCGGCGTATCCGTCATCGTATTGGTCGTAATCATCGTAGCGCTCTTCGGCATGCCCGAACCCGAGCTTCGACTTGAGGTCGTCAAACATGCCGCCAAAGGTACTCGATGCGTTATTCAAAGGCATTTCGTCACCTACTTTGTCCGCGAAACCGAAACTACTACATTGAGTGTCATGGTACCCGAATCGCTCGATTGTTGCCTTAAACCGCCAAAATCCTCACGATAACGTTGAAGTCATGCAGTTTCGTGCCATGGCCAACGGCATTCGCCCGAGGCGCCGGCCGGCGGGGGTGTCCGCCGCTTGCGCAGGCGCAACTGTTTTCATCTTTATGCGCCGAGCAGCTGTAGGCGGACACCCCCGCCGGCCGGCGCCTCGGGCGAATGCCGTTGGCCATGGCACGCAGCGTCGCACGTTGGGCGCGACCAAGGCGCTCCTCGGCTGGCGCCGGTTGCGCGGCTAATCAAGCGACTTGTAGTACAGCAGGCAGTGGCAGAAACCCTCGAATTCGGGGTCTTTCAGCTGGTCGCGGAACTCCTTGCACATGCATTTCGTGTCCTCGGTGCGCTCCCTGCGGCAAGGGCAGTACCCGCCCGTGCGCTCGAGCCCCTCCTTGACGACGGCGACCATTTCCTCGTCGGGATTGTACGTGACCTTCATGTTCGTCCTCTCTCGCAGCTTGTGTCTCGCGCCATGGTACCAGCAGACGAAGCATCCCGCACGTTAAATCTCGACGCCCTGCAAAAGAAGTGCGGACGAGCTGCAAGGACGATGTGAAAGCGGGCGATCGCCCGATGCCCTACATCGATTCCAGGCATACCTTCTTGAACAGCTTGGCAACCTTGCGGCCTTTCGCGCCCATGCTTTCCGGGTGCCACTGGACCCCGTAGATGGGAAGCGTTTCGTGCTCGAAGCCCTCGATGCGCTTGCCCTTCAACGACCACTGCGTCGCCACGAGGCCCTTCCCGAGCTTTTTCGCGCATTGATGGTGGTTGTGCCAAACCCGCTCGGATGCGCCGTACGTCTTGTAAAGCCATGACCCCTCGGCTATCTTGACCTTGAGCCTGCCCCGATGCCTGCCTTCCTTCATGTGCTGGTTGAGCGTCCCGCCTAACGCGACGTTCACGACTTGCGCTCCCCGGCAAACGCCGAGGACTGGCTTGCCCGCCTTCTTGAACTTCTTCACCGCCGCGATTTGCAGCCGGTCGTTGGCGGCGTTGCAATCGTAGGTCCTCGGATGCCGCTTGGCGTGGTAGAACTTCGGCGTCACGTCGCCGCCGCCCGGCAGCGCGAGCCCATCGTACTTTTTCGGGTTTATGCTCGAGGTCTTCGTGATGAGGACCGTATCGCACCCAACATGCTTGAACCACGAGGCGAGGCCGCGCGTTCCGTTCTTGTTCACGATCGCAATGCGCGGGCGCTTCTTGGCCTTGCGCTTCTTGGCGGCCTTCTCGTACTTCGACAGCTTCTTGCCGGAAGCCTTGACGGCGGCCTGGGAATCCCCCGTCGCCTGCGCCAACGAGGCCGTGGCGTCCTCATCCGTCGCGAACGCCTTCTCGGGGCGGCTGGCGGCAGACGTCGTCAACGAGAAAACGACGAGGCACAACGCGATGAGCGCGGCAACCGCGCGAAAAGCGCCATGGTGCCGGCGCTGCATGTCGGACGTTTTTTGGACCATCTGGACGACCTCCCGAAAAGCACTCCCAAACACGTGGCCGAGCGACGCCCGGAATCTAGCCGGAACGCATTCCGCGGGCAATCATCCGCCAAACCACGACATAGTAGCTTATATCAAGAACTAATACATGGGCAAGCTGCGGAGACGGAAAAAAGCAGAACATCATCTGCTAAAATACCCTCCCATGTTGATGAAACCGGGGAAATACTAGCGAGCTTCACCGCCTTGCGGGCATATTCGCATGCCCGCAGAACTCACCCCGTTCTATCGTTCACCCGCACAATGCACAGATAGGAGCCGACCAATGGCTGATACCGACATGCGAGACAAACTCGAGAAAATCATCGACGCGTACGAGGAGCTCCAGGAAAAGATGGGCGACCCCGACGTCCTGGCCAACCAGAAGGAATACAACCGCCTGGCCAAGGAATACGCCAACCAAGGGCCTCTCGTCAAGCAAGCGCGCGCCTACGTGCAAGCCGAGGACGACCTGGCCGCGGCCAAGGAAATGCTCGATGACGCCGACATGAAGGAATTCGCGCAGGAGGAAATCGCCCGCATCGAGTCAGAGCTTCCCGCAATCGAGGAAGAGATCAAGTTCATGCTGATACCGGCCGACCCCGCCGACGAGAAGGACATCATCGTCGAAATCCGCGGCGGCGCCGGCGGCGACGAGGCCAAGATTTTCGCGGGCGACCTGTTCAAGATGTACGAGCGGTTTGCATCCGAGCAGAAGTGGAAGATCGAGCTGCTCGACGTCATGCCCTCGGAAGCCGGTGGCTACAGCGAAATCCAATTCAAGGTCAAGGGCGACAAGGTGTATTCGTTCATGAAGTTCGAATCGGGCGTGCACCGCGTTCAGCGCGTGCCCAAGACCGAATCCCAGGGACGCATCCACACTTCGACCGCAACCGTCGCCGTGCTGCCCGAGGCAGACGAGGTCGAAGTCGACATCAAGCAAGAGGACCTGCGCATCGACGTGTACCGCGCGGGCGGTCCTGGCGGCCAGTGCGTCAACACGACGGACTCCGCCGTGCGCATCACGCACATCCCGTCGGGCCTGGTCGTGCAATCGCAGGACCAGAAATCCCAGCTGCAGAACAAGATCGCGGCCATGGCCGTGCTGCGTGCGCGCCTGTACGAGAAGATACTTGCCGAGCAGCGCGAAGCCGAAGGCGCCGAACGTCGCGCCCAGGTCGGCACGGGCGACCGCTCCGAGAAGATCCGCACCTACAACGGGCCGCAGGATCGCGTGACCGATCACCGGATCGGCTACAACGGCACGTACAACGGCGTGCTGCTCGGATCGGGCGGCGCGGGCCTCGGTGAGCTGATCACTGCCCTGCAGGCGGCCGAACGCGCCAAGAAGCTCGAGCAGGCTGTGTAAAAGCGGTTTATCTGCCGCGAGACAAACCGTCCCCCCGCGGGACGGCGGGCAGGCGTGTTTCGGCTTGGCTTCGGCTAATCTATATGAAGATTAATAGCCAGTGCCTGCAAAATCGCCGAAACACGCCCGTCCGCCGTCCCGCTTCGTTTATCCGATTGGAAACGCTCCGCACGATTATCGCTCCGCACTGTAAGATTACCGAGAATCGCTTTGATGAAGCGGTCGTTGCACCAAGCGGTGATAACACTGCGAAAGCTTGACGAAGATAGGCATGGCGATGGCCGACGACATTTGGACTGTGAAGCGCATCCTCGAATGGATCGAGGGATACCTGGCGAACCACGATGACGAAAACCCGAGACTCTCGGCCCAATGGCTCGTGAGCGAGGCGCTCGGGGTCTCGCGCATGCAGCTGTTCCTGGACATGGAACGCCCGCTGACCATCGAGGAGCGTTCGGTCCTGCGCGATTGGACGCGCAGGCGCGGCGCAGGCGAGCCGCTGCAGTACCTCACCGGATCGGTCGATTTCCGCTACATCACGCTCAAGGTTCGCCAAGGGGTGCTCATCCCCCGCCCAGAAACCGAAGTGCTCGTGAGCGAGGCGCTCGCGCTGCTTCCCGCAGCTGCGAAACCCCAAGACGCCCTCGACAGGGAACTGCTCGCCCAGCTCGTGGAACTGGGAGAACTCGAGGCGAACCAGCTTCCCGAAGAGGCGCGTTGCGACGACCTGCTCGTAGCCGATATCTGCACGGGATCAGGCTGCATCGCGTGTTCGATCGCGCACGAGCATGTGCAGGCGTCGGTGATCGCAACCGACATCTCCCCCGTCGCCGTCGAGCTCGCACGCGAGAACGCGTCCGCCCTCGAACTCGAGGACCGCGTGACCGTCATCGAATGCGACCTGGGATCGGGAATCGACCCTTCCCTGATCGGCAGCTTCGACCTCGTGGTCTCCAATCCGCCCTACGTTCCGACCGACGTGCTGGCCGGCATGCCGCGCGAGGTGGCCGATCACGAACCCGCGCTCGCCCTCGACGGCGGTCCCGACGGCCTCGACACGTACCGACGCCTCATCGATTGGTGTACCCGCGCGCTCAAGCCGGGCGGCGCATTTGCCTTCGAACTCCACGAAACCTGCCTCGATGCCGCGGCGGCCCTCGCAAAAGACGCCGGATTCTCCGACGTGCGCATCGTCAACGACCTCGCCGACCGCCCCCGCGTACTCACCGCCCGCCTCTGAAGCAAGTCTCCCAGGGTAAGTGTTTCGCACGGACCGAAAGGGAGTCTCCCCAACGGTCACGGACCGAAGGGGAGACTCCCTTTCGGTCCGTGCGCCGAGACGGCTTGCCTGTCGATGCGAAGCAGAATGTCAGCTCGGGAGGGCAAAGGCCCGCATGACGTGCTGGCTGGAGGTGCAATGGCCGCCTGAACCCGCCCAGGAAAACTGTTTCAAGCTCTCATGCGCGTCGACGGAGCCCGCAGCCTAGCCGGGCGCCCCTCCCGGGGCCTTGCGAGCGCCCCCGGAGATGCGCGCGCCTAAG
>CAMOLA010000027.1 GCA_946618265.1 uncultured Eggerthellaceae bacterium | reverse complement strand
TCCTCGTGACGATGACCTCGCCCTCGCGCTCGACGAGGTCCACGAAAGCGGCGGTATCCTTGACGTCTCTCACCGGTGCGGTAACGGTCATAAGCTCGCTCCTCTCTGCCCCTTTTAGAACGTGGCCTAATTGTACCACATACTCGAAACACCACGAACGACCGCAGAATTCGTCATTGAAGTCACGTGTGTAATGGCACAGTTTTGCAGGAAGGCAACGGAGGAGGATGTTGCCTTCGCCCGCGAACAAAAAAAGACCGCCTGACGGCGGTCGGAAATTTGGTGGAGCATGGGGGGATCGAACCCCTGACCTCATGGCTTGCAAATTCTGGCGGCGATAGGTGTCGGGTATATCTGGTTTACGCTTGACGTGGGAGGATGCTACTTGCATGCACCTGAGTAAACTCGCTGCATCTGGCAAATGTCCCACAAGATGTCCCGCAGGGTTATGCTGGCGACATCGGCGACTCCTTTTTACTGGATCGCTTTATGCGCGATTCGCTTTACGTAAGATTTGGCGAACTGCCAAGTTTATCGGCCTTGGAATTTCCTCAAATCAATACCCATCTCCTCCGCCTTTTGGCACAGCTCATATCCGTTCACGCACTCGATTTCCCATGCATCCATTGCTGCAGTGGGAAACCCGCTGAAAGCAGCGGCACCGAATTCATCTACTATGTATTCCCGAAGTCTCTCGACGTCAACCTGTATCTCCATGGCAAGTCCCGTTCCAAGCATCGCACATGCGAATCGTTTCGTCATCGGACAGAAAGCTCATCGCATCGGATAATCAAAAAGCTTTGACAAGTTCGCGCATTCTCGGCACGAACTCGTTGCCGACCCTCCGCGCGTTTGCCAAACTCGCAACAGACAGCCCATGCATTAGATGCGATACAGCGACCTCTCTCTGGCTATTGCACTCAATAGGCGCTCATACAGGCCTTTAGCCTCATCGTTGCTTGCGGACAACGCTTCGAGCTGCTCAGCCTTTGCGTCGAATATCCCATTGACCGCTTCCAGTGTCACGCTTTCGCCGCTTTCCTCGAAATCAGAATAAGACTCATATAGATCGCCGGCATCGCCAAGCAGCGAGGAAATCTCATCTGGCAGGTTCTCATCCTCTTCGAATGTGTACTCATAGACTACGTCGAACAGCTCAGTGCCATAGTCTTCGTCTGTTGCATAGCTAAACTTACTGAACCGTTTCAGGAGAAGCTCGCTTTGCTCAGTTCCTTCGCTTTCCAGGATGCTTCCGATTTCATCGAGGTCTCCGCCGAAAGCAACCGACAAATCATCGGCGCTGCTCATTCCCAGATACTGTGCGATTTCATCGAACAGGCTCGCATGTTCCTCAGCTGCGCGCGCGTCGTTCGCAAGCCTATCTGAGACCGTCACTTCACCGGCCATGCAGGTTTCCTTGACGTCGTGCACGCACATGCCGTCACCTGAAAGAATGTCGCTGCGGGCATTTACTTCGTAATCCAGTGTCGGGAACTCACTGCGAAGCCGCTCGGTAAATGCATAAAGCTCATCCTCGTTATCTGGGCCGCCGTTGAGAGCCGAGTACTTCCATGAGTACTTCCCGCTATTATTTGCTTTGTTGCTTTTATAGACGTCGTAGAACGCTTCTCCGATTGCCCACGTATTCCAACGGCTTTCATCGGCATCTGATTGTTTTGGCGACGAAAGCCAATCGGCCACCTGTTGGACAACCTCGAGACTTCCTTCAAAAGTGATTTCAAAAAAGCTTTGTTGTTCCATACTCCATACCCCCCCACATCGCTGAATCATTCTTGCAACTCTCAGTTTAACTGCCGTGTTTTTGCATCAGTTTCAAATATACCCCCGCGGTAGCTTCGGCATCCACGAGGGCTCGGTGCGCGTTGCTCAGCTCAACCCCCAGCTGCTCGGCCAGGTAACCGAGCTTCGTCTGCCCCCATCCTTGGGCTTGCTTAAGACGCTTCGCGTACCGGTTCGTGTCGAAATAGTCATTCGTGAAGTCAGTGCCGGTCGGCAGCGCAGCCTGAGCCAGCATTCGAATGTCGAACCCGACATTATGGCCGACCAGCACGTCATCGCACACAAACTCTTTGAAAAGCTTGGCCACATCATGGTACGGCTTCGCATCGGCGACCATCGCGTCGGTGATTCCAGTGAGCTCCTGAACAGCGACGGGGATGCTCTTCCCGGGATTCGCGAGCATCTGGAAGCGCTCGGTGATCTCACCGTCCACAACGCGCACGGCACCGATCTCGGTAATCTGATCATTGCGTCCGAACCCCGTTGTCTCGGTATCGAAGGCGACGAATGAATCGAAGTTTGGCTCATCCAACTCGTGCATGCCTGAGAACCGATAAGCAGCCTCGGAAGCCTGAGCGCCCGTGATGCCGGCAAGCGCGGAAGCGGCGAAGCCGCCCCCGCCCCCCACCTGGCCGGCCAGGATGCACACCGCGTTCTCCACCCGCGAGAGCCCGCTGTACCTCGCAGCCCGCTCAAGCTGTCTAGCGTAGAGTGATTTCCAGGGCAAGCTGTTGGATATGCTCTGCGCTTCTGGGTGTATGACTTCGAAATGGTGGAAAGAAACGCTATTTGGGAAAATGCCAGATTCACCAGAAGATTTCATCGGCTAAGAATCATAATTCGATAAACCTAAAGCGCCTCGATGGGGCGCTTTAGGTTTAGTTGACTCGATTGCTTTTGCTTCGCTATGAATCAGCGCTCTATTACGCTTTTTTGGCTTCAGTTTAAGGTTTTCTCTAAGCGGTAATTACTGTCCTGGCCATGCCGTTGCGCCAAACACTTCATCAACGCCTTCTCCTGGCATGGCGAGAAAGTCTTCCCGGATTTCAAAGAATTCAGGGAACGCCTCTTCAATCTCGGCATCTCCGCTAAACGTTTTGTCATATTCCGAGTCTCTGTCAACAAGATGAATGGTCTCGCAATCCACAAACTCGTCAGGAAGCTGGTAGTATCCGCCTCTGCCTTTTTGGAAATCGCACTCGATTGCGTAAAAGCGGCCATCCTCGATCGATGACGCCTCGAGGTATTTCACGGATTTGACGTCTTTACATTTTCGAACGGCTTCGATCAGCTTCTCGATTTCTGCTTTGATTTCGTCGGTCTGCTCCGCAGCCCCCATCGAACCATCGTCATCGACATCCCAGCATTTGAACGTCTTGCACAATGCTTCTGCAATGGCTTGTTGGGATTCCGCCAGCAAGAGCTCTGATAAGGTGTCGTTCACATTGACATACGAACACCAAGAGCCCTCATGGTAATCGAGGTCAGCTTTCAATTTCCTGGAACCGACAGCCAGACGCACGATGGCGCTTGAACCCTCGCTCGCATATTCCACTATCTCGCGCTTTCTCTTTGCCATGCCCTCTCCTTTCAATAATCGTTGATTCTCGTTAACTGCTACCACACATCAATCCAGCGCGCATTGCCGTTAGATGCTCTGGAATCGCCTTAGATCGACGCCTAAGCTTTCAGCTCTCTGACATAGCTCGTATCCATCCATGCTTTCAATCTCCCACGCATCCATGACGGCTGCTGGAAACCCGTTAAAAACAGCGCTTCCGAATTCGTCCAGCATGTATTCGCGAAGCCTCTCAACATCAATCCGTATCTCCATAAACACATCCATAGAATCGGCGCTTGAGGTTCGTAAAGAGCCATCCCGCAGCAGGGAAAAGTTATCAATTTTCCCTAATCATTCGGCAGATAGTCCAAAACGCTGGACAATCCGTAAGCTTTAGCTAGCTCGCGCATCCTTGGCACGAACTTCTTATCTACCTCCCCTAAACTTTCTGTTTTATTGCATAGGCAAAGCAACATGAGTAGGTCGATAAACGATGCATCGTAGATATGCTCCTCCAGCGCATCGTCGTCGGGTGCGACGGTGTTAACACCCCAGCGGATACGCTCGATCACGCCGTCCTTCCATTCGTTCACGGTCGTGCCATAAACGGCATCGTATTCGTCGTCCACAAACCAATCTTTGAAACTTGTAGGATATCGGTCAATGAACTCCTTGACATCAGGATGGCTCATCAGCGCAAGCGCGTCTTCTGGATTATAGTCCAGCACGCTGTCCCGATCGGTACGCACGCCATTCTCATATCTAGCGCTTATATCGCTTATAACCCTATCAACAACATCTACTGTTTCTTGAAACTTTGCTTCATACTTAATTTCGGGAAACGCTGCTTCAACCGAATCTAGAAACTTGTAGAAGTTATCACCCTCGAACGAATCACACATGCCATCAAAATACGTCATCGTTACGCTGTCATCGTTTTCGTTTTCAAAGGTAGCATTTGGATATTTCTTCACCACCCATGCTTTGAAAGCTGCTATATCTTTGTAAGGACATAATTGTCCGTCCTTTCAGCTCCTCAAATCTTGTTTTTTATCGGACTAACACTTTCCTCGGTTTCAAATTTGGCAGCCTTAGTCATCATCTTCGCCAGCTATGCATGATTCAAAACCCAAGATTCAGCTCTCTTTTTTCTTGCGATCTCCTTAAACGCCCGTCCTCTATTTCAAAGAACGCCAGCATGATAAGACGCAAGCTCCTTCAACCGATGGAATACGTCTACGTTGACCTCTGCATCGCACCAGGCACGGTGCGCATCCTCGTGCTCCAGGCCGAACTGCGCCGACAGGTACTCGAGCTTCACGTTGTCCCAGCCCTGCACGTCCCTGAACTTTTTGGCATACTGGTAGGTGTCGAAGAACTCGTTCTCCATCGCTACACCTGCCCTCTTGGCTGCGCGCGCGATGTGCGGGATGTCGCAGCCTTTGACGTTGTGCCCAACGAGCACGAACCCGCGGCAGAAGTCGGCGAACCGCGCGATCACCTCGTCGACGGGCGGCTCACCGGCAAGCATCTCGTCGGTGATGCGCGTGAGCCTCGCGATGTGCGGGACGACCTTGCGCCCGGGATTGGCGAGCATGTCGAACCTATCGACCACCTGACCGCCGACTACCTTCACGGCACCGATCTCGGTGATCTCGGCTTCGGCGTCCCCCCGGGCGATGCCGAACGTTCCGGTGGTCTCGATGTCGAAGCAGACGTAGTCGGCGAAGTCGGGCGAATCTATCTCGCGCATGGGCTGGGGCATGCCGTCCTCGAGCACCTCGACGTCGAAGCCCGCCAGCTCCAGCTCGCCCATGAGCTTGAGCATCTGCCGCTCCGTCGCGGTCACCTTCAGCACCTTGTAGCCGACAGGCCCCTCGTCGCCGGAGGCCTCCGCGGGCGCGTCAGCCGAGACGTCAGCGGCGAGGGCCTCGACGAACTCCCTGGCGCCATCCATCGTGAGCGTCTCGTAGTAGCGCGCGAGCAGCGGCTGCCGCGCGTCGCCGCCCGCGGCCTGGATGCTCGCGATGTCGTCGGCCGCGCGCTCGACGATGGCGTCTACGTCCGCGCGCCACTGCTTCGCGGAGCACGTCTTGTTCAGCCACTTCGGGTTGAAGAAGGCGGGGCTCCCCGTGATGCGGGCGGCGTGCTCTCCAAGCGAAGAGGCCCGCTCGGCGGCGTACGCGACGATCTCGGCGCGCTTCGCCTCCCGCTCGAGCTCCTTGACGTGGTCGGCTATGCGCTTCTCGGGCTCCTTCAAAAGCCCGATGAGCTCGTCGAGCTGGTCGCGGACGACCGCGAACGGCTTCGTGTATCCCTCCTCGAGCTCCTTCCTCGCGTCGTTGAGGACCTTCTTCGCCTTGCGCAGCGCCTTGAGGTCCGCCTCGGCGACGTCGAGCGGGAATTCCGCGTAGTCGATGGCCATGTACGCATCGTGCACGCTCTGGAGCAGCCCCTTGAGCTCATCATAGTTGCTGAACGTCGCAAGTCCTGGCTGCTGGCTTGCGACGATGGTGATCCCCTCTAGGTTGGCTTGCGTGTTCACGAGGACTTCCTTATCCCTAAGGCGCGGTTGAACTGGGAGACCTTGCTGCCGAACGCGTCGACCAGCTTCCTGCCCCGGACCGCGAGGCCCCGGAGCTTTCTTGTGTCGAGCTCGGTCTCCATGAGGTTGTGGACGAGCTTGTTCCTGTCGTTCTTCCAGCATTTGGCATCGCCGATGAGCTGCGGCGAAAAGTACTTCGCTGCGAGGTCGGTTGATTTCCGCAGCGCCTTTACGGAATCGAGCTTCCTTTCCAGGCCGTCGGTTTTCCCGCAGCCGTCGTATTCCGCATGCTTCAAAGCCGACCAGGCCTTGTCCTCGAGGATCGCGTACTCTATGAAGATCGCTTCGAGGTAGAACTTGTTCTCCATGGCCAAATCGAGCCTCTCGAACTGGCTGCGGTATCTAGCGTGCTTTTGCATGTTCTTGGTTTCAGCCATCTATTGCACCTCACAGTGCTAAGTCATTATGCCTTTGCCGCGCGATTCTATTATCCGTCAATTATAGTCGGCAATCCAAACGGCGGCACTAGATGGCACAAAGTTGGTGGGGCAATCTTGCTTTTGATGCCGCTGGAAGCCGCTTCACACAATTTGATGGACGAGCTGCTAATCTGCTTCATAAATCCACCACGCGTTAGCTAGACTGTTAGATTTGTTGTCCATGGAAGTCAGTATACGAGCAAATGGACCGCAATGAGCTCTACCATAAAGCGGAGGAGCTGGGTATTGACCTAAAGAAGAAGTCCTCACGGCGTAAAGTTTTTTTGGGGGTCGGGGGCGTTAGCCCCTCCGATTTGGAGGGCAGGCTTTAGCCTGGCCGAGAAATCGGAGCGATGAACTCGAAAGGGTTCTCCACTATCCTTGTTTTGGGATATTAAGGCAAGGAAGGAGAACCCCGTAAAAATGAATGATACAGCAACGCCGAGGGCGGAGGCGTCGTCCCTGCTCGCATCTTTTTTTTCGAGGTCGCGTGCGAGGAGGGCATCGGCTTCGAAGCGTTCGAGTCGAGGTGCATATCCTTGGGCCACTCGATCATCGCCGACGCGATGTCGATGGCCCTGGAGAGATTCGACGCCAGCCCATGCCTCGACCTGCCGGAAGGATGCGGGGTGCACGACAGGCGGGAGAAGACGCTCGCCGGCGAGGTGGGTGACCTGAAGTTCAGGTACAGGCGCGTGCGCGACTCCTTCGGGAACACGGTCATCCCGTACGCCGACGCGCTCGACCTGCCATGGAGCGCGCGCGTGATGATCCTGCCCTCGTCGTCGAGCGCCTTCCTCGCGGTCTCCTCGCTCATGCGCAGCCCTCCTTGTCCGCTTTACCAATCGGCGGCCAGAATACACCAGGCCTTTCCGCCTGTGGGCGTTTGTCCCCAAAACGGGAACACACGTCCCCAAGATAATGACGCCGCGCTCGGCAACGGCTCCGCAGCCGGAGACGAGGCCTTTTATTTTTAGTTACCTTTTCTCTTTAATAACGGTTGCGGCACAGCGCAGATTCTGGCCGGTTTGCCAGCGCTGCAGCGCAACCTGCGCTTGCGGTGTGCCGCAACCTAATATGCGCCTGCGCGCAACCTCGAAGTTTTCCACTTGCGCCACGGCGCAACCATGGGGGTTCAGCGGGAAAAACGTGGTTGATTTTGGAGCACGATGTAGTCAGAATGAAGTCAGGGATGTGCTTGACTACATTCTGACTACAAAAAAAGCAGGCCAGAAATTGCGTCTGACCTGCGGTTTTCGTGGTGGAGCATAGGGGGATCGGGCGTATGCCCTTCGGGCATGCGCTGCCCTGCGCTCGGCTATCGCCGTGCTCGGGCTTCGACAGCCCACAGGGCTGTCGAACTCTCGCGGGGTTCGATCCCCCTATGCTCACGAACAAAAAAAGACCGCCTGACGGCGGTCGGAAATTTGGTGGAGCATAGGGGGATCGAACCCCTGACCTCATGGCTGCCAGCGCGAGATAAGTCTTTGACCTGGATCTCCATGTGTTCAGGATGTGAAGATGGCGGGTTTCCGAACTGTTTTTTCCGCTCTCCACCTTCAGGAACGCGGTTTCCCTCTCACGGCTCTCAGCGATTCCGAGCGAGCGGATGTCAGTCATCTGTCAGTCAAAATGCCGGTCACGATGTCGGTCGGAATCGTCGACCCTCAGATTGTGGAAAACCGGCAAGGAGGACTCAGATGATGTACACGAGCAGAGGACTGACGAGGCTTTCGGCATCAACTTCACGGGGGCCTTCGCCGAGCCCGAGTCTACGGCGCTAACACTCGAGTTCACCGCCGACCAGCTGCGCGCCATGCTCGCCGAGGCGGAGCGAAAGGAGGCGGGGATCCTTTAGGATATAGGTCGATGCGATAATCGGCGTTGCTGGCTACTTCGCCATTTTTTGCAACGTGGTTTCATAATTCGCTGCTACAGCGTTCCGCAATAGGCCTATACGCAGTAGTGGGAGCGGCCGCCACGAGCCCCGAAAGGGATACTCCCTTTTCTCAGTGCCGGAAAAAAGAAAGGGTCTGACCTGCATCGCAGGGTCAGACCCGTTTGCCTCCATCTTCAATGTGTTCCGGACGCAGCGCAGCGCTGCCCGTTTCGCAGATCATGCCGAGCGGTTCTAATCGTCCCAAACGTAAAGCCCGCAATCGTCCAAGCTATAGCACATGTGCTTGTGCCCACCCGACAAAACCTCAAGCTGCTCCTCGGCAAGCTCGATACCCTCGGTTTTCAGGATGGCGGCAAGCTCTTCATTGGTTTTGCACGCCTTGATCTTTTCCTCCAGCTCGGGAGACAATTCATCAAACTTCACGGTGCCTCTGACCTGTTGCCGTCCGGTCTACTCCGGATGAGTTGCATCATACGCCACTCGTGCTCCCAGCTTCCACGGTCGCAAATGTCGCAGCGCACCGCTGTGCGAACCGCCGCGCAATTCCCACACCATGATGCGAAGAGGACCGCTTCGCCTGTGCGGAATTGAGCGGTCTTAATAGAGCATCGAGCTTCCAGAATTAGCCCAAAGAGGAGTACCCTCTTTGGGCTAACCTGGTCACTTTAGCGGAGCATCGGGAAATCGAGCACCAGAGCTCATGGCTGTCGGCGGACAAGGAAGCTCTGGCCCGCTGCCATGCCTGCCAGCCATCCCGCACCTCAAGCTGGGCGGGATGGCTGAGATAAAAGCCTTCCCCCCTCAAAACTGCGGCTCTTTACTCCTGGCATGGATGGCAATTCCATTCCGCATTTCGGGCAATGAGAGGCGTTGTCGGATATGACTTCACCACATCGGAGGCAGTTTTTGAAGTTGACGATAGTCTGAGCCTTTCCCGAGCATCGCCCGCATCGTATACAAGCGTATCCGCACGACATCGCATGCCACCGATAACTGCGAGCGCGCTACGGTTGGATTAGCGCCTGCTTGCCCTTGGGATCGAAGACCCCCATTAGGTCCTCAACCTTGCCGAACTTCAAGCACTGCGCCTGGCAGTGATGGACGCACGTGGGAAGCTTGCCCTCGGCGCGCCGCCCCGCGCACAGGTCGCACTGGTCGGTTGGGACTGGCATGTACGTGTACTGCCACTTCCCCTCGCCGTACTCCCACGGGCCGATCTCGGCGACCTTTATTCCGAATTGCTCGGGTGGAAGCGCGTGCTCCATTTGGCAGGCCACCTCACAGGTATGGCATCCGGTGCACCATTCATAGTCGATCAGGAAACCGTATCCGCTCATCTCTATTCCCCCTCCGAAACCTTGTAGATCTTGCACAGCAGGGACTTGTAGTTCCCGCCGAAGCCCGCCTTGCCCGGGTTGTACGGGATGAGGTTGCCGACGTTGAGCTCAGACACGCCGAATAACCCCTTGTCGAGCTCGCCGGGAGCCTCCGGGAACCACCAAGCGTGGTCGGTGCTCACTACGCGCTCAGGCATGATGGGCGTGATTTCGGCGACACGCTTGCAACGTCCGAGGTTGTTCTCAAGCCAGACCCATTCTCCTTGCGTGATGCCGTATTTCTCGGCGGTCTTCGGGTTGATCTGAACCCACGGCCATTTGTGCAATGCACGGAGATGCGGGACCTGCCTGTGCTCGGAATGGAATAACGACCAGTTGCGCGCGCCTGAGGTCAGCACGAGGGGGTACTCTTCGTAGAGCTCTGGCGTGGAGATCGGGCCGGGGGTCGGCTCCTCGAAATAGGGAACCTGGGAGAGACCGGCCATGTTATAGAACGTTGACCAAAGCTCGATGCGGCCGGTCTCGGTGTTGAAACCCACCTGGCCATCGGGGCGCATAAGGCCCTTCTCGTAACGACGGTATTCGAATGGGATGTATGCAGGCGCGCTTTCCTGGAGTTCGGAGAACGACATTCCCGTACAGGTGAGGATTTCATCGTACATCTCCTCGACGGTCTCCCACGGCCAGGCTTCCGGGTTGAACATCTTGCCAAGCTCAAGGTTGATCTGCTGATCCGACTTGATCTGACCGACCGGCGCGACGGCTTTGTTGATTGTCTCACCGCGCTGCACGCCATCGCCCACTCGGATACCATTGCGCTCGGCGTAAGTGGCAGCGGGCAGGAACACGTCAGCGAGTGCCATGGCTGTCGGCGTCATGAACAGGTCGACGTCAACGACGAACTCGTAGTTTTGGAACGCCTTGAGCGTGCGCTCGTAGTCGGGTGACGTGCAAGCGAGCAGGTTCGTCGTCTGCAGCCACGCGCCGCGCATCTTGTAGGGTTGTTCGGTCTCGAGCGTCTTCATCATTTCGTCGGTCGACCCCAGCAGGAACCCGAAGCGCAGGAGCGCGTATTTGTTCAAGCCGATGCGGTGGGCGTCCATTTCGTCTGTGATGAGCTCGCTTCCGAACCCGCCCGCATAGTTCAGAATCTCGGTTGGGGCGATCATGCAACCCGGCTTATCCACGAAGCCGCAGATCTGGTAGATCGCGCTCATGGCCTGACCGGCAGGCAGGGCCTCCTTGGTCATGTCCACGGCCACGCCCCACTGCATGATGCCGCTGTCGCCCTCCGCGAACGCGCGCGCCGCCGCTGCGATCTTCGAGGCGTCGACCCATGTTATCTCCGCTGCCTTCTCAAGCGTGTAGGGCTTAGCGGCCTCGACGAGCTCCTCGAATCCGTAGCACCAGCAATCGACGAAGTCGTGATCGTACAGGTCGTTCTCGACGATATAGTTGATCATTCCCAAGGCCATTGCGGCGTCAGTACCCGGACGGATCTGTAGATAGTGTTCGGCCTTCGCAGCGAGCCACGTCACCTTGGGATCGACCACGATGAGCTTGGAGCCTCTCTTCATGCAATCAACGACCCAATGCCCATACAAACCATCGGAGTTCGACACGATGGGGTTGTTGCCCCAGATCATGATGTGTTCAGGGCGCTTCCATTCGGGGTTGTCGTAGCGGTCGGCGAATTGCTGAGAGTAATCGCCTACCCAAAACGCGCCCGTCGTGGCGTGGCAGCCGGCAACGCGCGGAACGTAGCAGGACATTCCCGTCATGTTGAACATGTAGTTGGGAGAGCCGAACGACCACGCGAGACGCGTGATCCACGCGGCGATGTCGCGCCCTGTGCCCTGGTAGAAGGCAACCGTCCAGGGGCCATACTGCTCCTTGAATCCGGTGAACTTGTCAAAGATGAGCTGGTACGCTTCATCCCAGCTGATGGGCTCCCACTTGTCCTTACCACGGTCCTTCGGGTCGCGCTTCATCGGTGTCGTGATGCGATCCTCATTGTAAATAACCTCTCCGAGCGCCAGGCAGCGCGTACACAGCCGCCCGCCGTTGAACGGGTTGCTCTTGTCGCCTTCCACCTTCACCAGCTTGCCGTCATCATCGGTGTAAATGAGCACACCGCAACCGATGTGGCAACCCGGACCGGTCCAGGCGCTCCCCCTCGTAACATGGAGCCCGTTCTCTTCATATTGGAACGGACGGTCATGCGGCACGAGCACGTAATCGGTACTTGCCATTGATTCCCCCTTCTCGTTCGTTAATTCCGAAAAGCTGCATGTAGCGTGATCGGCGCATGATTCAATCACGCCTTCAACACCGCAATCGCAGGGTATCCGCATGGCCAGCCGCACCTCCCTCGCACTATGGAATAGCTCATTCCAGAGCGGAATAAGCTTGTTGTCATGTTGTCGGCTATCTTCGGTTTGGCAGCAGAAAGCGGGCCAAACGTCGACACCATCGGGGGAAGGAACACACCATGACAACAGCAGAACAGAGGTTGCAGGAGAAGCTTGCGAGGTTTCATGACGCCGTAGCGCTTAAGGAACCCGACCGCGTCCCAATCCTCAGCCCGGGCACGAACACGTTCTACGCTCACGACGCTGGGTTCACCATGGCCGAGACCATCTACGACTACGACAAGGCCATACTCGCAATGAGGCACTACCTCGAGCACTACGACATCGACTCTGGAATCACGTTCCCCTCTGGCCTCGAGGGCCAAGGGAAGATCCTCGAGCGCGCCGATGCTCAGGCGGTTCTGTGGGCGGGCGCGCCGGACGGCAAGGTGAAGGACCACGAGGTGCACCAGTTCATCGAATTCGAGCTGATGGAGGACGGCGAGCTGAACGAAATGATGCAAAACCTTGACTACTTCACTCTTTTCAAGTACCTTCCCCGCGCCTACGGCCTCCTGAAGCCGATGGAGAAGATCCAGGGCACGCAATCTTTCCAGATGTCCATGCACGCCCTCGGCCTCGTCCCGCTTGGGGCATCGTTGCTCGACCCCGAGGTGCAGGACATGATAGCCGGACTGCAGGAGATTGCCGCGACGTTCGGCGAGCTCATCGGCAAGGTGGGCGCTTGGGCACAGGAGCAGGAGACCCAGATGGGGTTCCCCGTCATGACCAGTGCCCCCGAGGTCAACTCCTTCGACTTCTACAGCGACTTCCTACGCGGGACCATGCTCGCCTCGGTCGACGTATACGACGACCCTGAGCTGCTCGACTCGTGGCTCTCCAAGTACTGCGACCTGCAAATCGAGCGCATGAAGGCCAACCCGCCCCAACCCGGTCGCATCATGTTCATGCCAATGCACAAGGGGATGGACGGCTTCCTCAGCGACGAGCACTATGCACGCTTCTACTGGCCATATCTCATGCGCCTCATCACCGCGTGGATCGATGCAGGCGCCATCCCCTACATCTACACTGAAGGTAGATACGAGACTCGGATGAAATTCCTCGAGCAGCTGCCGGTGGGTAAGACCATCGTGCACTTCGAGGAGGGCGATCCGGTACAGATTAAGAAGCAGCTCAAGGACGTTGCTGCGGTGTCTGGCCTGTTCCCGGTGCGCTTGCTCGAGCGCGGCACCACTGAACAGGTCGCCGAGGAAGCAAAACGCCTCATAGACATACTCGGCGATGGCGGCGGCTACGTATTCGACATCGACGGCGGGATCTACGACACCACCAAGCGCGAGAACTGGGAAACGCTCATCGAGACGGTGCAAACTTACGGCAAGTATCGCTAAGCAAATCAGCTAGTTTGCGCCATCCGACACGATTCGTCGGAATCAAAGCCTATTGGGGGCTGGTTGGAGGAAACCCTCCAACCAGCCCCTCTCCATCTGAGGACCGACGACCGCTGGCGGGAAGCCTTTACCTGCGCGCGGCGACTTTTGCCTCAACGCAGTCCGCAAAGCGAACGAGGCCTTCAAACGCCTCGTCTTTCCTCCAGATTGCGCAGACGGCGCCAGGAGCGATGCGCTTGTCGTCGAGAGGCAGGGCTTTGTACTTCGACCCGAAGAAGGGCACGGTATGCGTGGGCACGATGCAGGCGTAGCTGCCGGCGCCCATGAGCATCTTCAAGGACATGATATCGGTTATCTCTTCCCGAGCGCCGCAGATAGCTTCGACTTCCCGAATGAGCTGTGCAAGCCGCGACGAGTCCCCCGGTTCAAAGATGGCCGTCGAGGTGCGCACAAGCGAAACGCCCTTAAGCTCAGAGAACGATACGCCATCGTGCGTGCGCGCGAGGCTGCTTGCGGCGGGGGTTATCACGCAGAGCCTGTCCTCGTACAATTCTCGCCATTCGAAAAGGCTGGAGTTCAGGCTCTCGAGCTCAAGAATGCTGGCTATACCTAGATGGACTTCCTCGCTTTGGACCGCGCTGACGATCTCGTTTTGTTCGTATGCGATAAGCTGGACCGTCACGTCCTTCCTCCCTTTTAGGAAGTCCGACTTCGCCGACGCGAGGAACTGGTACGCCGCGCCGTGCTGGAACCCAACTCGTATCACGCTTTGCTGGTCGTCGACAACCTGGCTCACGCGATCGAGCGTCTTACCATATGCCGACAAAACGTCCTTGGCTCCGTCAACAAAAGCCTCACCCGCCTTGGTCAGTGCAACCCCCTTTCTTCCGCGGGTGAACAGGCGAACCTTCAGCTCGTTTTCCAAGTTGGTGATATGCTTGGTCAGGGCTGATTGCGTGATGTAGAACTCGGATGCGGTCTGTGTGAAGCTCAAGGTCTTCGACAGCGACACGCACTCTTCCAGATCGCTCATCTTCATATCCATCCCCCCAATTCCCCAATAGGCGTGCCCCAGCGATGCCCTCTCTGTACTTTACTGCATTCCCGTAACTCTCGATTCGGCAACATCCTAGTTGTTTATTAGGTTATCAACCTATGACTCGAAACGTCCCTCCAGGCTCACGCGCTTCGCGCCCATAACGAGCTTGTCAGCCAGAAACACGACAGAAGCTTCATCAAGCACATCAACCCGTTGATCGACGCTGTGATGCTTCCTGACAACATGGGCCACGATCGGGTATCTGGCACGTTCAAGAACCTCCGCCCCACGTGCAGGATGCTCGCGTTCTGCACGACGCACATCGTGGACGAGCGCAGCAGCCCTCGTCAAGCCAGGGCTCAGGGGCACGCCCCTGCTCGCAAGATCGCAAGCAATCTCGAATGAGAGAGCTGCGACGGAACGGCAATGACTCACGACTTGCTCGGGCGTGCCGCATTCTCGGTATAGCAATTCCGCTTGCTCAGGCGTCGGGTATGGCTCGAATCGACCACCACGCACGTTCAACCTTAACACGCAGCCATAGGGAATGCGGAAAGACCAGGCATCCGAGTAGGGATGCCCCAGCGCGCGGCACAGGAAAGCCCCGATGGACCCGCGATGCCCGATAGCAAGGCAGTCTCCCTCGGTTGACCCAAGCGCCTGCACGTACCTGCTCGCAGCAACCTCGCAGCTTTCGGCACCTGGAGGCAGAAGGCTTTTGTCCGCAGCGCGCAACCCGTACAGCTCGGGATAAGACGCTCGTATCTCGTCCCAACTGAGACCATCCCATTCTCCCATGTCTTGCTCCGTCAAGCCGTCCAACACAGTAGCGGTGCCAAGCCGTTTGGCCGTTTGACGCGCTCGTAGCAATGGGCTCGTGTAGACTCGATCAAGCTCGACCCGCTTGAACCGGCTGGCCAATTCGTCTGCCTGCTTTAACCCCGCAGCGCTGAGCCGCGGGTCTTCGCCCCGTCGGCCAAGGCAGATGCCGTTGCCAGCCCCTTCGGGCTCACAATGCCGTATGAGCCAAATCGTGCGCATTGCATCCCTAACGAACGGCGCCGCAACCAGCAACGTTACCGCGCAAGGCTCCTACCAGGTAATGGTCGAGCCGCTCCTTCACCGTCACGCGAACGTTGCCATCGGAGAAATCCACCCCACTGCTGATTTCGCAACCCCCGGCTTCGGCGCGGCCGGGGGGCTCGGCATGGCGCTTGCGGTTTTCCTAAACGCGCAGATGCAGCCAGGCGTCGAAGAGCTCTTGCGTTGGGTGGATTTCGACGCCGTGGCAAGAAACGCGGACCTCGTGGTGACGGGAGAAGGGAAGCTCGACGGTCAATCACTGCAAGGCAAGGTCGTAAGCGGCATCGCCGCCCATGCCAAACGGATCGGCGTGCCCGTGGCAGTCTTGTGCGGCCGCATCGAGCTAACCGAACACGAATTGCGCAGTGCCGGTATTTCCCGCGCAATAGAAATAAGCAAAGGACAACCGCTAGACTACGCCCTCGCCCATGCCGAGCAGAATTACCTGCAAGCTGCGCGCAACCTGTTCGCGTCACTGTAATCCGCGCATCTCTCGCCGCAACCGCGGATGTGACATTAAGCTACGAGCGGTTTGTCACGGGCTTATTTTGAAAGGATCAAAGTGAAACTATGGCCGCACGAGGGGCACGTCACTTCCTGCGATTCGTTCGAGGATAGCTTGATGACCTTCTTGCATTCGGGGCAATTTACGCCATACGTGCTCCAAGCGCCGCCCGAAACCTGATCGAGCTCGGAATCGGAGAGCTCATACCCCTCTTCTTTCGCAACCGCCAAAATTTCTTCCACGTTGTTGCAGGCGTTCGATCTTTTCGCATTGTTCTGGCGAGAGGTCCTTGTATTCCATGGTCTCCCTTTCTCTTGATTCGGCTTTCATATGGATGTGAACAGCGTAGCGAATCTGGTCCGTTATCAACGAATCTCAATTATCAGATCGTACGCGCTGACGCCCATGGTGATGATGACATCCTTCTAGCCGTCGTACAGGCCAGCCAGCAACCGCTGTGCCACGAAAACCGCAGAAGACTCCCCCATCAGGAAGAGGACGTACCCTGCCTAGGCGTAGATCGACTTCCATCAGCAGGCACGCAATACGCACGGACCCCAATCCGGGTTATTGCCCAACCAATGCACGCGATACACTGCCTAGCAATAACCCGTTTCCTCTGGATGCGGGGTATCGTAGCAGGCGGTCAGCCCAAACAGCTTGAGCTTGTCGATGAGCTTGCGGTAGATGCGGTCGCGGATCCAGGGTTCGGTTGACAGGCGGATGGCGTCTTCCAGGGGCACCCAGCGCACGCCGCTGTTCTCGTCGGGCTTTATGCGGATGGGATCGGCGGGATCGGCGACCGCCAGGTACGTGACGTTCAGGTGCAGATGCGAGCTCACGTATTCCCCGCGCTTCTCGTGGCCGTTCACGGTGAGCACCTCAAGCGAGTAGATGTTGCCGGGGCCGCACGGCACGATGCGTGCGTGTTCCACGCCCGTCTCCTCCCACAGCTCGCGCAGCGCCACCGCCTGCAGGTCGCGCTCGCCGTCGGCGTGACCGCCGATCCAGCTCCACGAGTCGTAGATGTTGTGGTACACCAGCAGCGTCTGCTGGAACGCGGGGTCCACCACCCAGATGGAGCAGGCCATATGCGCCTGCGCGCTGCGCTCGAAGCAGTTCGGGTCGGTGTCGAGCGCACGCAGAATGACGTGTTTGTCCGCTTCCTCCTGCTCGTTGAACGGCTGGAAGGCCGCAATATCGTCGCGCAACTGCATGGCGCTCCCCTTCCCCATCTGCTTCGTCGCGTCGTAGCGACGTTTGCCTCGACGTGCGCGAACCGGCCGTTCGCCTTCCCGCAAACCGGAATCACTCCCCAAAGCCGAACCGGGTAAACTCGTTAATCGACTGCTGGGCGCGTTCGCTCATGTTCCAATCATACCTCACACGAAGCTGGCGTCGCCCCCTTCGCCGCGGCGGCCAGCCAGTTGAAGCGCCATAGCCCCCGAGCGCAGGCCAGCGTAGGCCAGGGCTGATTGCTGCAAGCAACACGAAAGCAACTTATTTGTCGTCCTTGTGGGCATTGCGCTCTTGCCGGTGCGCCGCCGGCGCGCCATGCGTATGCCAGCCGAAGCGCTCCGAGAGCACGGTCAGCCCGAACCCCGACGCCACGCAGAGCACCGAAGCCAGGTCCTGCGTCGCGCCGAGCTCGACAGGCACCACGTAGAACAGGGCTCCGACCACACTCGAAACGCCGTAGAACTTACCCGGCAAGAAGACACGCGGCACCTCGCCCGTGCAGATGTCGCGCAGCGCTCCGCCGCCCACCGCGGTAACGCTGCCCAGAATGACCGATATCACGGCGCCGACGCCCGCAAACCACGACTTGCTGGCACCCGCAAGCACGTACCACGCCATGCAGAACGCGTCGATGTAGAACAGCCGCTGGTAGAAATCGGTCAGGAAACGCCGCCCGAGAGACATGACCACGCTGATGAGGATTCCCGCGAGTATGACCATAGGATGTTCCATGAAGAAGATACCCTGATCCTGCAAGAGCAGGTCGCGGATGATGCCGCCACCGAATCCGGTGACGATTCCCAGCGACGCGGCGCCGAGGGTGTCCATCTGCCGGTCGATGGCGTACAACGTGCCCGCGACAACACCGATGACCACGCCCAAGTAGTCGATGACGGTCGTCACCGGAAGCTGGCTGAACACGCTTATCAGATCTATATCCACGACACATCCTCCATCGACAACCGAGCCCGTCCGACCTGGTTGCAACGCACGAGAGCGCCGATTGTAGACCGTTGCAAATCGCCGCGCAATTCCCCCACCAATCGCACACCGCCCGAACACGCAAGCTTCACCTTCGCGCTGAACGGTAAGCGTTTACGAGCAACACGGCTGAAGGCGCTCGTAGCTAAGACGCCCGTCGGCGCCAAAGAACACCGTGACCTTGCGAGCTTTGCGCTGAGGTGCCAAGCTGCGAGCCCAGGCGCGATGTCGGCGAGGACGCAGCAGAGAGGGGCCACCCATGGTTATGGGTGTTCCTGAAAGCATGCTGGCGATTCGCAGAATAGCTTGCAGGTGCCGTTTTCCGATAGATGCAAGCCTTTACTGCCCCTCATCCGTAATTTAAAATATCTATGATTTCTTAAATAAAAGGGAAACGCAATTTAAGATCGGGGGTGGCTAGGGCTCGCTACGTGACGAAGCATTGGAAAGCGGGGTTCGAGGGCGCCACGCGCGCTGAGCGCAAAGGCGGGCCCTACCGCGTCTACGAGCCCGACAAGCTCTGCGGCCGCCGCTTCACGATGGAGGGTCAGATCGCCGCGGATGTCTCCGATGCTGAGCGCGCGCTCTTCGAATTCGACGCGTCGGCGAGCGCGCTGCGCAACACCGAGGCGCTCGCACGCCTGATCCTTCGCGCGAAAGCCATATCGTCCTCGCGTATAGAGGGGCTCGTCATCGGCCCGAGGCGCCTGCTGAAGGCAGAGCTCAACCCCAAGAGCAGCGACGTCACGGCGGCAGAGGTCGTGAACAATATACGCGCCATGGACGAGGCGATAGCCCTCGCCGCATCCGGCCCGCTCACGGTCGAAGGGCTCTGCGGGCTGAACAAATCCATTCTGGCAGGAACCTTTGCCGAGGAACACGGCGGACACATCCGCACCCAGCAAAACTGGCTCGGCGGGAACTATCACAACCCGTGCCGTGCCGAGTACGTCCCGCCCATCCCCGAGGCGGTGCCGGCGCTGCTCGACGATCTCGTCGCCTTCTGCAACACCGACTGCCTGCCTCCGCTGGCGCAGGCCGCGGTTGCACACGCGCAGTTCGAGACCATCCACCCATTCGCCGACGGCAACGGGCGTGTGGGGCGCGCTCTCGTACCCGTCGTGCTGAGAAGACGCGGCCTGTGCGCGCACGCCGTCCCTCCCATCTCGCTGTCGCTGGCAACGTTCGCCGATGCCTACGTCAAAGCGCTCGCCTCGTTCAGGCATGAGGGCGACCCCAACGGAAACAACGCCGCCGAGGGCCTGGGAGAATGGCTTTCTCTCTTCGCGGGCTGCACCGTCCGCGCCTGCCGCGATGCCTCCGAGTTCGAGCGAAGGCTCGACGCGCTCAGGCAATCTTGGTTGGACGCCGTCGACGGCAAGCCCACCTCGGGCGTTATGGCCGTAACCGACAAGATGGCCGGCCGCCCCCTGTTCACTTCGTCCCAGATGGTCGAGGCGACGGGCCTCACGCCACCGAAGGTCAACGACGCCATCCGCAGGCTCGAGAGCGCCGGTGCCGTTAAGCAGGTAAACACCGGCAAGAGGAGCCGCGCCTTCGAGGCGCAGGGTGTCATCGACCTGTTCACCGGTTTCGAGCGGACACTCGCTTCCATCGCGGATGACACCGAGATGGAAAAGCCATAGAGGCCCGTCCCCTTCCCTGCTGATGGACGATAAACGCCGACAGGGTCCTTCAACGTTCGCCGCCCATTCCGACCCCCTTAAAGACCCGCGTATGATGGTAAGCTGACAGGCGAAACTTGGAGCCAGCTGAATAGCGCGTCGGGCCTTGCTGTGGCGAAGGAGCCGAAGATGACAGAGTTCTATGAGCCAATGCTCTATATTTGCACACCTGAGCATCCAAACACGATGATTGTGGCCGTCGTTCTGAAGGAAGCTGTTGACCACGACATCCTGTGTGATGTGGTGGAAAGCCTTCGGACGCGGTTTCCGTACTTCTATGTAAAGGCAGCTCCCCGCGACAACGACTTGCACCCGGAAGCTAATCCGCTCCCCATGACGGTGCGAAGCACGTGGGCGCCCATCAACCTGAATTCGCAGGAGTCAAACTTCCACCTGGGCGCATGGAAGCACGAGGGAAACCGGCTTGCATTTGAGATTTCGCATTCCCTTTCGGATGGAGCGGGGGTGCTCCCGTACATCAAAAGCGCGCTCTTCCTGTATCTCTCGCGCAAACACGGCCTGACCTTCGATCGCGCGGGTTTCCGCCTGCCTGGGGACGATATTCCCGAGTCTGAGACCGGAAACCCGTTTGCCGACCTCGATATCGACGGAGCGGAGGAGCCGCTGGTCTCCAAAGAGACGACGCCCGATTTCTTCCAGCTGAGCGACGGGACGGATTTCGACCCCCATGTCACCAACATAAAGCTGTCCGAGGCGCAGCTGATGCAGTACTGCCGAGACTACGACGGAAGCCCGAACGCGCTGATCGCCGTTCTGATGGCACGGGCCGCGCGGCGTTACGACCCCGCGAGCGAGAAGACGGTCAGCATCTCCGTTGCCATCGACCACAAGGCCATGCTGGGGAACACCGACAATTACCGCTTGTTCGCCAATGTCATAGAGCTGGACTTCCCGAAGAGCAGGTCGCTGGACGACCTGATGAAATCGTGCACCATCGCCCGGGGGCAGATGATTTTGCAGGCCGACCCTGAAAGCTCCCTTTGGGCGATGAAGCAGCGAAAGGCGCAGTACGAGAAACTGGACCAGGTGCCCTTGGACATGAAGACCGGCCTCATCGCGCAAGCCGCGGCAACCGCGCGGTGGAGCATAAGCGTGTCCTACACGAACAACAGGTCCTTCGGCCCGCTGGACCCCTACATCGAGGAGCTCTACGTGTTGGGCGAGCCGGGCGTCTCGGATGTCGTGTGCGGGATCGCCTGCATCAACCACAGCTTCTTCCTGGCGGTAGGGCAAACCTTCTCTTCCGACGAGTTCGTCAAGGCATTCCTCGACGAGCTCTCGTCGGTTGGCATCACCTACGAAGTGATGCGCGCAGAACCACTTCGCCTGTGCGGCATGGACCCGTTTTAAGGACGAGGGCTTTGTGCAAGGCGAAGACAACAGGCTACGTCCCCGTTGTCCGAAGACAACGGGGACGTAGCCTGTTGTCTTCCCAGCACAAAAAAAGACCGCCGAAAGGCGGTCGGGAATTTGGTGGAGCATAGGGGGATCGAACCCCTGACCTCATGGCTGCCAGCCATGCGCTCTCCCAGCTGAGCTAATGCCCCGTAAAAGTGCGTTGACTATATTAGCAGAACAGCCCTCGGGGTCAAGGGAGAATTCCCGTTGTGAATCACTCTTCACATTTTCGGCAACCAGCCTGCCAACGACTACGTCAATCTGCCAGTTCGGCCCAGCCTGAGCCTAACCTAACGAGGTATCAGGCCCCCTTGCCTTTTAGCTGGTTATCTTATAACGACGCCAGCAAGTTGCCGAGTCACCTGCCCTCCCCGTCACACGAGCCAACAGAATGGGAATGCTGGGTAGATTTGTCCGCCGTTCATCCGACCACTCGGTCACTGCGCATTCGCCTTCTCGGTCGCCGCACGCCCTCCTCTGCACAAAGGCGCCGCGCACTTCCTCTTGTCCCAACCGGGCATTTGCCGGACAAGCGCCTGCCAAACGATGCAAATGCGATTGGGCGCCTCCCAGGTAGGTATCTGGCATCGTACATTTCCCTCGCATTTTGCCATGCAGGATTTTTCGTGGCAGGAATAGGCCTAAATGTACGATTCGCAGGCGGCGGAGACGCAATTTTTCGTACATTTAGCTTCGTTTCTGCCAACGCGTCGTACATTTCTCTCTATTTCTGCCATGAAAAAAACAATTGGCGAGTTCTGGGCTAAATGCACGAATCGCCCCGCCCGTCACAGGCTCGACAGCAACCAAGCACTTTTCAGGGACGTGAATGCCGTATCTACCCCAGCTCGTATGTTGCGTTTCCGACCACCCCAGAAAAGCGGCTCGCAGCAGATGCGTAAGCAATCAATGGGAGTTCTCGAAAACTCTCGGCCTCCAGCTCCTCGTGACAAAAAAAAGCGGCACGCCCGCATGGGGCGCGCCGCTGTTCGCGTTATTTAGTTATGCGCCGCTACTTCACGGAAGCGTAAAGCGTTGCCTCCTCGAACAGCTGGTTGATCGACTTGCCCTCTTCGCCGAAGGGAAGGTCCAAGAACTCGCTGAGCGTCGGAACGAGCTCGCTGCAGTCCACGTAGTGGCCCTTTTCGTTGAGTTTCGAAGTATCCTGAACGCGCCAGTAGCGGTCATTAACATCCGTAAGGTAGTAGCTTGCGCCGTTAACGTCCATGTAGACTGAATGATTTGCGTGTAGGTACGTCTTCAGCTCGTCGAGAGAAATTTCGAGTTTTTCCTCAGCCTTTGCTCCCATATCGACCCCTTTCGGTCTTGCTTGTTACAACGAACTAATAATATCAATTAAGGCGGTGCTTTTCTGCGAGAATCACGCTGTATTCTACGGTAGGTACGATTATTTCACGCCCATGTGGCGCCGTCCTTGCGCTAGTCGACGCGTCTTCGCAGGTAATCGCCCACTTCGAGCCGTATTGGCACATCAAACGAATAATGTTCCTTTGACCGGTTGGCAACCTGCTCGGGCTGCTCGTATGCAAGCGACTTCACGTCGGCAAGCGACATGGGATCGCGCTCCACGAACGGCTTTCCCCCGTCGATCGGCGCCCAGCGCACGATATCGCCGACCGTGAACGACCGCGAATCCTTGCCCGGGCTCACGGTTTCCAGCTCGTCGCCCCGCGCGAAGCGGTTATGGCACATCACCGTGACGCGCCAGACGCCCTCTCCCGCCGGCTCGCATTCCTCGACCGTCGCCACGTGCAGGCATTCCTTGACGTAACCGTCGCGTTCGGGCGTCTGCAGCGCACGCCCGAAGTAGAACCCGGTGCTGTACGGCCGATGGGAGATCGTATAGAGCTCGGCCTCCGCGCGGTCGACGTCTCCCCCATCCAGAACGCGCCGATAGGCCCCGATGACCGTCGCGACGTAAAACGCCTGCTTGTTGCGGCCTTCGATCTTGAACGAATCGACGCCGGCTGAGGCGAGCTCGTCGAGGTGCCGGATCATGTTCATGTCCTGGGCATTGAGGATGTAGGTGCCGCGCGTGTCCTCTTCGATCTCGAAGTACTCGCCCGGGCGCTGCTCTTCGACGAGGGCGTAGCTCCAACGGCACGACTGGGCGCATGCGCCCTTGTTGGCCGTGCGCCCCGTCATCACCGAACTCAGCAGGCAGCGGCCCGAATACGCCACGCACATGGCGCCATGGACGAACGCCTCGATTTCCAGATCGTCGGGGATGCTGCGCCGCATCTCGGCTATATCGGCCAGCGACATCTCGCGAGCGCACACGACGCGGCGGGCGCCCATCTCGTACCACATTCGCGCCGCCTCGGCGTTCATGACCGACGCCTGGGTGCTCACGTGCAGCTCCACGTCGGGCGCCACGCGCCGAGCCACCGAAAACGCGCCCAGATCGCCGATGATGAACGCATCGACGCCAGCTGCTGCGAGAGCCTCGCAGTACGCAGGAAGCTCGGCCATGTCGCGTGCGTCCATGAGCGTGTTGAGCGTGACGTGCACGCCCACTCCCCTCTCGTGCGCATAAGCCACGACCTCGGGCATCTCCGCAAGCGCGAAGTTCGTCGCGCGGGCGCGCATGCCGAACTTTTCGCAAGCGAGGTAAACCGCGTCCGCCCCGAAGCGTATGGCCGCTTTGAGCTGCGACCATCCGCCGGCAGGCGCGAGCAGCTCCGGCTTCTTGGACGTCGGGCGCTCTGTGTAACCGGGATTTGCCATTTGCATCGTCCTCAAAAAAGAAGGCTCATCCCCACTCGTGCGGAGATGAGCCCTACCAGTCGTCAATCCTAACCGGCGTACTCCACCTGGGCGCCCTGGGGCGTGTCCTTGATGGTGAAGCCGAGGCCCGCCATGCCGTCGCGCACGGCGTCGGCCACGGCCCAGTTCTTGTTCGCGCGGGCATCGGCGCGGGCGGCGAGCAGCGCGTCGATGGCGGCCTGCGCATCGGACCCGTCGTAGCCCGCAAGCTCCGCGGCGAGGTCGACGACCTCGGGCGGATAGGACGCGCCGGCGCTCTCGGAGGCGATGGCGGCTTCCATGTCGATGCCGAAGACGCCCATGAGCTCGACGATCCAGTCGCGCAGCGGGCGCACCGCCTCGGCGTCGGCCGCCGACAGCGTCTTGCCGGCCACGAGCGCGTTGACTTCGCTCACGCAATCGAACGCCTGGCCGAGCGCCTTCGGGCTGTTGAAATCGTCGTCCATCGCGGTGATGAAGTTGAGGCGCGCCGTGCGGGCGAGCTCGGCGGCCGCAGCCGCGTCGACGACGTCCACGTCGCCATTGGCGTTGCCGAGCGCCCAATCGAGCATCTTCACGGTGTTCTTGATGCGTTCGAACGCCACGCCCGCCTCGTCGACGCGCTCGTCCGAGAAGTCGAGCGGGCTGCGGTAATGGGTTTGCAGCATGAGGAAGCGCAGCACGTTAGGATCGACCGTCTCAAGGATGTCGCGCAGCAGGAAGAAGTTGTTCAGCGACTTCGACATCTTCTCGCCGTTGATCTGCAACATGCCGCCGTGCATCCAGTGATGGGCGAACTCGACGCCGTCCGCGGCCTCGGACTGGGCGCGTTCGTTTTCATGGTGCGGGAAGACCAGGTCGGCGCCGCCGCCGTGGATGTCGAACGGCAGACCGAGGTACTTCTTGGACATGCACGAGCACTCGATGTGCCAACCCGGGCGTCCCTGCCCCCAGGGAGAATCCCATGCGGGCTCGCCGGGCTTGGCGGCCTTCCACAGCGCGAAGTCGAGCGGGTCGTTCTTGCGGTCCTCGATTCCCTCGGTGCGCAGGTCGCGGTGACCCGCTTCCATCTCGTCGACGTTGCGGCCCGACAGCGAGCCGTAGCTGTTGAACGAGCGCACGTTGAAGTACACGTCGCCGTCATCGGTCGCATAGGCGTGACCGGTGTCGATGAGCTTCTGCACGAGCGCGATCATGGTGTCGATCTCTTCGGTCGCTTTCGGACGGATCGTGGGGTCCTTGACGCCCACGGCGTGCATGTCGGCTATGAACGCCTCGGTGTACTCCTTGGCGACCTCGGCGGCCGTACGGCCTTCCTCGTTGGCCTTCGCGATGATCTTGTCGTCAACGTCGGTCACGTTCTGGACGAAGACGACGTCGAACTTGCGCCACTCCAGGTAGCGGCGGATGATGTCGAAGCTGATGAACGTGCGCGCGTTGCCGATGTGGATGTAGTTGTATACGGTCGGGCCGCACACGTACATCTTGATCTTGCCGAACTCGAGCGGCTTGAGATCGACCTTCTTGTGCATCTTGGTATCGTAAATGCGAATCATGAGACTCCCCTTGGATCCTTGTATCGTTGCATGCGAAATTGTAGCGAAAAACAGACGCGGTGACGTCCGCCAACCCCTGAAAACGCCGATTAATTCGAAGGTCGCGAACGAGCGTCCGCGCTGCCCTGCGGCTCAACGTGCAACGAGCTTCTGCCCTGCCCATTCGGCTCGTTGCCCGGGCGTGCTCGGCCTAGCGAGCGCTTGCCGAGCTGCTACATCGCATGAGCAGGCAGCTTGCCGTGGCCGTGATGCCCTCTTCGCGGCCTTCGTAGCCCAGCCATTCCGTCGTCGTGGCCTTGACGCCGACGTTGTCGATGGAAATGCCCATCGCATCCGCCAAATTGGCGCGCATCGCATCGCGATGGGGCGTCATCTTCGGAGCCTGGGCGGCTATGACCGAATCGACGTCGATGATCTCGAACCCGAGCTCGCGCACTTTGGCGGCCACGTGCTCGAGCAGCTTGATGGAGTCGGCGCCCTCGTAGGCGGGATCGTCCGGAGGGAACAGCTTGCCGATGTCGCCGGCGCGCGCGGCACCCAAAAGCGCGTCCATGACCGCATGGGTCAGCACATCGGCATCGGAATGCCCGTCGAGCCCCTTGTGATGCGGGATGTCGACGCCGCCGATGATGAGCTTGCGGCCTTCGGCGAACGCGTGCACGTCCATGCCGGTTCCGATGCGCAGGTTGCGCAGGTCGACCACCGGGCGGTTTTCCAGATCGTCCACTATCGCTCCATTTCTTCTTTCGCGCGTCTCCCGCTCGGCGTGACGCCACGTGCATCACGAGGGGAACGCGGACGCTCGCTTGCGCGCCTTGCGCGCCCGCCAGCTCTAAGGTTATAGCTCCGGGTTTCGCCCGTACATCTTCCTGACGGCCGCTTCCAGCAGCTCGTAGTCCTCGGGGACCGTGAGCTTGAGATTGTCGCGCGGGCCCTCGACGACCAGCACCCTGCCCCCCAGGCGTTCGATGAGCGACGAGTCGTCCGTTCCGACGAAGCCGTCCGAGAGCGCGGCCGCATGCGCGCGGCGCAAGATTCCCGAACGGAACACCTGGGGCGTCTGCGCGTTCCAGAACACGTTTCGGTCCGGCGTGCCCTGGATGACGCCGTCTTCGACGACTTTCAGCGTGTCGATGGCGGGATGGGCCACGACGGCGCCGTCGCAGTCGATGTTACCCTTCACGATGGCGATGGTGTGCTCGATGAGCTCGGGTTTCACAAGCGGACGGGCGCCATCGTGCATGACCACGTACTCGTACTCGTCGGGAACGTATTCCAGACCGGCGAACGCGGATTCCTGCCGCGTCGGGCCGGCTGGCGCCACGATTACGGGGGTCACGAACGGGAACGGGTCGATTGACCGCTTGAGGTATTCGGCATGGCGCTCTTCGGGGCAGACGATGACGATGAGGCCCACGTCTCCGACGGCGTCGAACGACTCGGCGGACCAGGTGAGCACCGGCCGCCCGGCTATTTCCACGAGCTGCTTGCCGCCTTCGCGCCCGAATCGGTCGCCCGTGCCGCCGGCAAGGATGATGGCGGCCGTCTTGGGTTTTTTATCAAGCTTGCCCTCGAGTCCCGAGAGCGAGCGGCTGAGCTCGTCGAAGTCTATTTTCGCCTCCGAGAACGTCGGAGCATCGGGAACGATGTCCTTTCGCTCCTGCTTACATGCCGAATCGGCAGCCCTAAGATTATTAGGCTCCATCATTCCACCCCGCTTCGGTTCATATAAGGCAATTATAACTGCTGAACAGGACTGATTGACCATAGAAGCGCATATTGCGAACAACCCCTACGAAGAAGCCACGAAAACAGACGGCTAAACGGGTCTCCAGGGATCTCCGTTTCACCCATCACGCTGGCCTTCATTCGTTTCGATGCAGCTTTCGGCTACGAGGATATTGACGGTATGGGCAGATTATACATTTGGGGACAGTCCCCAAATGTATAAGGCCCCCGCCCGAAGGCGGAGGCCGTTACGTTTATGGAACGATCACCCTGGAGGCTCGTTTCGCCTAGCTTGCAGCGCCCCCTGCGGCGATGCCGCCCGAAGGCACGCTCGCATGGCCAAGGTTGTAGTCGCGCAGCAGCAGCTCGGCCTCCTGCGCGATGGTGTCGCGCTTGCGCGGTTCGGGGATGTCGCCCGAACCCTGCGAGAACACGAGCTCGCCGTCCTTCACGTCGACGTCGACGATCATGCCGCTCACCCACTTGCCTTCGAGGATCTCCTCGGAAAGCGGGTCCTCGAGCAGGCGCTGGATAGCGCGACGCAGCGGACGGGCTCCGTACGTCGTGTCGGTGCCCTCCTTGGCGATGAGCTGGCATGCGGCATCGGTCAAGTTGATGGACATGTTGAGCTCGATCATGCGCTCGCGCAGGTCGGCCACCATGAGGCGGACGATCTCGACGATCTGCTCGTCGGTCAGGCTCTTGAACACGATGATCTCGTCGAGGCGGTTGAGGAACTCGGGCCTGAACATCTTGCGCAGCTCGGCCATGACGCGGCTCTGGATCTCCTTGTCGGACAGGCCCTTGTTGGGCTCGCTCGAGAAGCCGAGCGTCTGCGTCTGGGCGATGTCGCGCGCGCCGACGTTGCTCGTCATGATGATGACCGTGTTGCGGAAGTCGACCGTGCGGCCCTGACCGTCGGTGAGCCTACCCTCTTCAAGGATCTGCAGCAGGATGTTGAACAGGTCGGGATGGGCCTTCTCGATCTCGTCGAACAGCACGACCGAATACGGCTTCTGGCGAACGGCTTTGGTGAGCTGACCGCCCTCGTCGTAGCCGACGTAGCCCGGAGGGCTGCCGACCAGGCGCGACACGGTGTGCTTCTCCATGTATTCGGACATGTCGAAGCTGATGAGCGCGTCCTCGGAGTTGAACAGGAACTCGGCGAGCGCCTTGGAGAGTTCGGTCTTGCCGACGCCCGAGGGCCCGAGGAAGATGAACGAGCCGGCCGGGCGCTTGGGATCCTTCAGGCCGCTGCGGGACCTGCGAATGGCCTTCGCGAGCGCCGTGACGGCCTCTTCCTGGCCGATGACGCGCTCGTGCAGCACGCTTTCCATGCGCAACAGCTTGTCGGTTTCGGCCTCGGTGAGGTTGGACACGGGCACGCCCGTCGACATCGAGATGACGTCTGCGATGTCCTGCATCGTGACTTCCTGGATGGAGCGCTGCGACTCCTCTTCCCATTCCTTGCTGGCGGTCTCGCGCTTTTCCTTGAGCTTGTTCTCCTCGTCGCGCAAGGACGCGGCCCGCTCGAAGTCCTGGCTGGCGATGGCCTCTTCCTTCTCGGACTTGACGCGGCGCAGCTCGTCGTCGATTTCGCGAATGGACGGCGGAAGCGTCATGTTGCGGATGCGCATGCGCGCGCCCGCCTCGTCGAGCACGTCGACGGCCTTGTCGGGCAGGAAGCGGTCCTGGATGTAGC
>CAMOLA010000026.1 GCA_946618265.1 uncultured Eggerthellaceae bacterium | reverse complement strand
CGATATCAGGCCGTAGACGATTTCGCGGGAGTCGTCCACGTTGTCGAAGAATTCGGAGAGCGACAACTCGCAGGCGCAGGCGATCCGCGTGAGCGCCGAATAGCTCAAGTTGCGCTCCCCGCGCTCGATGCCCCCAATGTAGCGGTTGGAGTAGCCGATCATGGCGCCGAACTCCTTTTGCGTCATGCCACGTTCCTTGCGCAGCTCCCGCACGCGCGAACCCAGGGAAACGAAGGAATGCTTCGGCGTTGTCTTCTTGTCGGCCATGCGCAAAATCGTATGCCTGACAGCGCTCTATGAGAGGAACTATGAGTAGTATCTGGGTGACTATCCTCCAATAAACAACGCCGGAGGATGCCCAAAACGTCTCGAAATCCGGGCGGAAACGGCTTTCGAGACGCGATTTTGCTCCCGTTTCGTAAGCTATTTGAGATTGAATCTATTTCGCGTTGAGTCGAGTGGTTGATTATTTGAGCCGAACGGCAAACCGAAAAAAATCGCAAGTATGAAAATCGGAACTAAAAGGAGTAAATTCAACTGATTTAGTTTAATGAAACGGCAAAAATTGAAACAATATCGAAAATTCAACTGTTTCAGTGGAAGACAGATTTCCGGAAATCTGCTTAAATTCGTGGCCGTGAAGGAATATACGACGAAGAAAATAATCGTCGTAAGAGAATCGAATCTCTCGAAATCCTTCCTCGTGGGTAATTAGGAGCGAGTCAGAAAGGAGTGGTGCTTGCCAGAAGGAAAAGAGCACGCGCCGCAATCGGTCGAAGGAAGGCGGCGCGCATAACAGGCCCCCGGAAGAGGGTTAGAAAGAAGAGTACTGCAGTTTGCATATGAGGAGGTGTGTGCTGTGCAGTTTGCTTTGAGACGTTATTACTTGGTAATTTGTATGGGGATGATTCTCTTATTGAGCGCGCTTGCGTCTTTTGCTCCCTCTACTGAAGCTTGGGCGCAGGAAAATACGAAAGCGTCGAGTTCCGAACTATTGGCAGTGGGAACTGTCCAACAAGACGACGGCGACAATCGTACGATTGAGGCGTCGTGGGTGGATACGGTTGAGGATGGTGCTTCTTACGACACGTATGTGCAATATGAAGAAGTCGATGGAAAGATTTGTTGGGGTGAAGTAGATTTATTGAAAACGAACCCCGACGAAAATGGGGTTGTGTACTGGTTTTTCACCAATCCCGATAAGGCTAATCATCCTGGCGAGATCCAACTAACTTTTATCGACAAACACTGCGACCAAAATGGTTCGAAGGAAGCTAGCTCGAGTTTTGACCTTGTCATTCCTGGCACCGTTGCAGTTTCCGAGGGTGACGAAACGCAAAGTTTCAAGGTCACTGCAATTGGGGCAGAGTTTGGGAGCAAAGCTCATGATGGAACGACTATCGACCAGGAGTTTCTCGGATATTGGTACAAGCCAATTGATGAGTTCGTGCCTCGTTGGTGCTTGCAGAGTAAGAACACCGATGGCGGAATGGGTCCAAGCAATGAAGGATATCTGGAGTACGCTATCGCGCATCCGTATATCCCTATGGCTGGACGCAATTCGAACGTCATGAACCTCGGGGAATCTAGGTTTGACGCATCGGCGGTTCGCGCCAATGGTATATCGGGCTATGGCTCCAACGAAGCGCAAGATCAGATAGCTTTGCGGGGATGGAATGAGATGGTGCAAACGGTCTATATTCCTTCAACCGTAGAAAAAATCGAAACCAACTGCTTCTTAGGGTTTGCGATGTCCTCGATTGTTTTCCCAAACAATAGTTCGCTTCGTTATGTTGGCCAGGGTGCGTTCTACGATTGTCAAAATCTAACAGAGTTGAGACTTCCGGAAACGGTCGAAGTGCTTGTTGAGCCTACTTATTATCGGTGCCATATCGGCAATGATAACCGCAGATATACGGGCAGCGTAGACTATAACAATGACGGGACAGTAAACGAGAACGACAAGTTTAAAGATCCAGATTATGGAAAATGGGCAACTGCTGATGGTTCACTCTCCGACGCACCCACAGTAAACGCTTCGATCAGTGGAGCGGGCTGGAGTGTATTTGGTGGATGCACCTCGCTGAAGGTTCTTGAATTTCCAGCGAAGTGTCTAATCGGGGCAAAGTTAGCTACGATTTTGCCCAATACGTTATCGTCGCTTGAGTCATTCGGGCTAGTTGGCGGGAAGGCGATCTCCTTCCTCGATAAAGAATGCGAATATTCAGAAGGTTGGTTGTTTAGCGAGGGTTGTACAGAAATCGATTTTATTCCGGGCGCAACAAAGGTAATCACTGTTCCAGCTTCGACCGTTTCGGTTGTTGATGGGCTCTTAGGGTCAGCGAATGCCTTTAACCAGCCTGCGTGCAAGCCAGAGAAGGTTGTTTTTGAGGATGGTCTGAAAAAAATAGGCGGATGGTTACAGAATAATACTGCTGTAAAGGAAGTGGTCATCCCTGATTCGGTGACAGAAATTGGTGATCTTGCCTTTAACGGCGCAACCAGCATTACGCATATCGATTTACCTCCAAAACTGGAAACAATAGGTGTGTCCGCCTTTAACAACACTCGACTGGACTCCTATATTATCCCCGAAACTGTTAACTCCATTGGGAGGCTGGCCTTCGCTCATACGCCGATAAAGGCCATGATTGTTCCAGAGGGTGTGACCTCGCTTGACGCTACGTTCTCGGAATGCGAACAGCTTGAAAGTGTTGCGTTGCCGTCGACGCTTCATACAGTTGCAGGTGAGACGTTCAATGGTTGTACGGCACTGGTATCGCTGGTATTCAAGACGGATGGCGCGCTGGAGCTTGGCGCAGCCGGCGGCAACAAAACAGTTAACGGGAAAAAATACAAGAATGTAGGATGGGGTCCGTTCTGTAATTTCGGAACAAATGCTTCTGGTCAGCTCAACATGTACCTTGTTAACCCAAATGTTAGCCTGAAGGTCACTACAGCATCGAAGGACAAGCAAAATCCGAAAACGACAGCGTTTACGGATAAATTCTTCCTTGCTAAGAAGCTCCATATATATGCGTGTAGCGAAGCCGTCAAAGAATTCTTCCTAACGAGTGATGGAAGCATTAACGCAACGAACGCCGCTCCGATGACAACTGCCGGTGAAGAAGTGGAAGTGGCCTTCTCTGACATAGGTGGAAAGATCGTGAAAGTCGGCGCTGGTACCGATTCCGCCACGCTCTCCGGCCTACCCGGCGCAGGCGAGTCAATCGAGTACACGGGCGCGGCCATCACGCCCGCGACCCTCACCTACGGCACTGGTGACGAGGCCGTCACCCTGGTCGAGGGCGCTGACTACACCATCGAGTACGCCAACAACATGAAGCCCGGCACCGCGACCGTCACGGTCAAGGGCATGGGCGACTACGTCGGCACGATGAGCGCATCGTTCACGATCGCCGATACCGAAGACGGCAAGGCGGCGGCCGACGAGGCTGCCGTCAAGGCTCTCGTCGAGGACGTCGCCAAGCTGCCGGCCGCCGACGAGATCACGGCCGACAACCCCGACGCGATTGCCGCCGTCGAGGATGCCGTAAGCGCGTATTCCAGCATGAACGACGTCCAGAAGGCCGACATCGGCGCCGACACGCTCTCGGCGCTCGTGACCGCGCAGGCGAAGGTTGCCGAGGCCAAGCAGCAGATCGCCGACGAGGCCCTGCGGGCCGAGAAGGAGGCCAAGGAGGCCGCGCAGAAGGAGGCCGCCGAGGCCAAGGCCCAGGCCGAGCAGCTGAAGGCCGACGTCGAGGCCGCCAAGGCGCAGGCCGCCGCGTCCGCGTCGCTCGCCAAGCCGGCGCTCACGGCCAAGACCAAGTCCAAGAAGAAGGGCAAGCTCACGGCCGCCTGGTCCAAGGTCGCCGGCGCCGACGGCTACGAGCTGAAGGTCGGCAAGAAGACCTACACCGTCAAGGGCGCGGCGAAGGTCTCCAAGACCGTGAAGGTCAAGAAGGGCAAGAAGGTCAAGGTGCAGGTGCGCGCCTTCAAGGCGCAGGGTGACAACACCGTCTACAGCGCCTGGTCCAAGGCCAAGAAGGTCAAGGTCAAGAGGTAGGGCGTCCATGGGGCGGGCCGTCCCCGTGATGGCCCGCCCTTCCGCGCTTTGTCAACGTGGCCGGCAGCCTCCTCGGATAAACTCCGGTTCAACGCCGCGCGACGGCATGGGCATGCTCTCGCGGCCAGATGGTCCGCTTATGCGGCCTTGCGTTTCTGCCGTCGCAGCTGCAGACCGCGATATTGCCCTCCAGTTAACAATGACTGTTAGGAAGGCGTTCATCATGACTCGCGCTAACACACAACGTATCTTTGACGATAAGCTAAGTAGAAGAGATTTCGTCTCCTGCGCCATCACCCTCGCAGGGGGCGTGGCGATGTTCTCGCTACCAGGGCGGGCTTTGGCCGCAGACGGGCTGGTTGCCGGAACCTCCGCCCCCGCCAAGACGGCCTTCGAGGACTCGCTGGGCAGGTCCGTCGAGCTCGACCTACCGGTATGCTCCGTCGTGCCGCTCGGCATCTACGCCCAGACCATGATGGAGACGCTCTACCCCGGCGCGCTCGCCTCCCTCGCCAAGGAGGTCTCGGGCGACGCGGCGGACTTCGCAGAGGCCGGGCTTGCGGACATCGCGGGCCTGGTCGAGACCGGCACGCCCGGCGCGAATTTCGGCAAGAGCGTAGATCCCGGACTGATAGCCGCGCTCGCGCCCGACATCGTCCTGCAGGCGGGCGTGCCGCGCGCAGGCGTGGCAGAGGAGCTCGAGCGGGTCCAATCCGAGACGGGCGCGCCGTGCGTGTTCCTGGATATCTCGTTCGGCAAGCTGCAGGAGTCGTATCGGATGCTCGGACGCCTCCTCGGATGTGAGGACCGCGCGGAGGAGCTCGCAGCCTACGTCGAGGATGCCCAGTCCAGGGCGAAAGCGGCAATGGCTGATGGGGCGGGCAAGCTCCGGGTGTTCTACGGGCCGAGGGTCGCCGGGAAGAAGGTGACGGCGGGGGTTTCGGTGCAGGTCGACGTCATGGCGTCGCTCGGCCTGGAGCCCGTGACCCGCCCGTACGACTTCGAGGGCCGCACCGTCGACTTCGCCGCGCTCGCAGAGGAGGACCCGGACTTCGTCATCCTCGACGACACATCCTTCCCGTCGTCGTTCTTCTCCTGCGAAGGCGAGGTGTACGAGCTCTGGAAGGGCATACGCGCCATCAGCGAGGGCAGGTTCGCCGTCGCGCCCGCGCTAATGCACAGCATCCTCGGGTCGGCCGTATTCGCGCAGTCGATTGGCATGTTGTGGACTGCGCGCGTTGTGGCCCCCTCACGCTTCGATTACGACATGGCGTCCGAAATGGTGGTGTTCTATCGCCTTTTTTACGGGCTTGAGCGCGATAGAGCGTCTATGGCGAGACGATTAGGGTTAGAGGTGAGGGATGAATAACATAAGGCTTCACTATGAAAAACCTGGCCTACGGTATTGGCTGGCGGAAGACCTTGACGCAATCGAAGCAACTATGTCTGGGGGTGGGTCCAGCGGGACGGGATTTGGGTTTTACTACGAATGGGATCAAGAGCCGAATGTGGCTGAGACTACCTCTGTAAGCCTTGTGGGCCTTGCTGCAAGCGTGGTGGTTGGAATTATTGTTGCTGCGGCGACCAAAAACGGGACAGTGGCGAGAGCGATGGCAGGAATAGTAGCCGAGCAGGCGGCCAACGCGATTATAAATGCAGGTATCGAAACGGTATACTATAGGTCATATGAATACTTGCTGCGTGCTTTTCCTTATAATCAGTCAATGGGTGTTGGTTATGTTTGCGGCCAAGTTGTGGTGACCGAGTATTATGAGGACCGATTAAGGCTTGTGCCCATATCAAGTCCAACAGCCTATACGAATATTTCCACTGAGGTTTCATACATGGAGTCTTCCTGCCCCGCTTGGGAGCTCCTATGAAGGTCAAAGACTCTGGAAAACAACCTGTCTTACTTAAGATAATAATCACTAATTTTTGCGGGATTGCGGTAGCGCTTGCCATCGAATTCGCGCTGCTTGCGTTGGGTTTCTTGCAAGAATCCGATATTCCACATATGCTTGCGGGTGCGTTCGTCTTTCTTCTCGTGGTAGATATCGGATGGTATGTAAGGGGTGTGTGGTGAGCTGTCGCACTCGTGGCAGTTATGTTTATTATGGCATTTCAGCTTCATGGCAAATTAGACGAAAACCTTTATACTCGCCGTCTATTACGTAGCCTACTGTCGAAAGCGGGTCTGGAAAGCTTTGACACAGTTTTGGAGTTTGCGATATCGAATAAACTCCTTTCGACATTCTTGGCTTCCGGATTGCTCGATGCAGAGGATTGTTCCACTGAGGCAGATAGGCAAGAGGCGGCAAGACGTGCGGCAGGCGAATCGCTCCGTGAAATACAAAGGGAGTTTTCGATCGTTGGCGTCCGGTATGCCGTGATGAAGGGTTTCGCGTTCGAACGGGCAATCTATGGGGATGAACCAATGCGCGACGTTGGCGATGTCGACATCCTTGTTAAATCCGACGACGCTCCGCGTGCGCACGAAAAGCTTTGCCAGATGGGCTACAAGCAGCAGTTGGGACCCTCTAGCGGCTCGATTGCGAGCCTGGGCCGTGCGAGGTTCGCCGCGCGCATCTCGCAACAGGAATACGTCGCCTCGGAAACGCCGCTGCGCCGTTTCCCCTACAAGGACGCCTACTGCCCGTATGTGAAGCCGGGCTATCCGGCTGTCGAGCTGCATGACGGCTTCAGGGGATTGCCCGGCTGGTATACAGACGAGGCGGTCGAGAGGGCCCAAGGCAACGGACTGTCGTTTGTGGAGGATCCGCTGGACACGCTCATCTTTCTTCTCGCTAACACTTACGAGAACGCCGAGTCGTTCTACAGCAACTGCTTCGACGGCAAGATCGTGCTGCGGGACTTCGTCGACCTGGCGTGCTTTTTCAGTTTGGTAGGCGATTCGCTTGACTGGGATGAGGCCAATGCGCTGATAAGGGCGCTGGGTATGGAGGAGAAGGCGGGCAGGGTCCTGCGCGACTTGGACGAACTGCTGCCCGGCGGGGCGGACGGGGTCCTTCCCGGCGTCCCGAGGTTCGAGAGCCTCTGGGGCGCGGGCGTTCGCGACAGGGCGATTGACCCTGGAATGCGCAGGCGCTGCGTGCTGCGAACGATAAGGAGGGACCTGAGGGCGCTCGCGCGGAGAGCGAAGATCGGCCTTGCGCGAGTGGCAGGCGATCCGCTCCCCGAGCCCGGCCCCGCAGCCCCCTTCGCGTACTCGCTGCTCGAGTTCGGCGACGGCACGGTCCTGAGGGTGGACGGCATCAAGGCGAGGCGCGACGGGTCGTGCCTCGTGGAGGTCGGCTTCTTCCCGGTCTCGGGCGACGGGCCTCCTCTGTGCAGGAGGGTCTCCGTTCTCCTCGGGGAGCGCTCTCCAATCGCGTTCTACCGGGAGCTTGACCGCGTTCAGGACGGGTTCAGCACGTGGGCGCAGGGCGGCGTCGGCCTTCTGGCCCGCTACGTCGACGGGGGAGGCGTCATCGTCGACATGCCGCACGAGATAGCTTGCGCGCTGCTGCGAGAAGGCGAGACCGCGATATCTGCGGGCGTCTTCGATAGGAAGTGCGGCAACGTGTTCTGGGCGCGCTGCAGGGGCAAGGAAATGCTGACCGGCGACGTGCCGATCGGGCGTCTCTCGCTCTACTGCGGGCCGGGCGTCGCAAGCGTCGCCGTGGAGCTCTCTTTCGCGCGGTGCGCCATCGCGAGCGATGATGCGGGCCTGCTCGCGTCGTTGCTCACCGTGTTCGAGCGCGCGCGTGCTGGGGTTCCCGTTGACTGCGACGGCAAGCCTGTCAGGGGGTACGCCGTGACGCGCGATGCGCCTGGGACGTATGCGGTTGAGGTCGAAGGGACGCCGGTCGGCCGCGGCCTGTCGCGCGAAGAAGCTTCCACGTTGCTCGTGCAGGACATCACCGATTGGGCGGTGTCGGAGCTCGTCAAGGGGTCCGCGCTGGCGCATGCGTCCTCGAACCGGGTTGGAGACGGCGCCGTGCTCTGCATGGGGCCTTCCGGCAGCGGCAAGACCAGCCTGGCGCTCGCGCTCGCACGGTTCTGGCCGCTGCGGGGAGACGAGTGCTCCTGCGTCGACCTCGGCGCTGGCATGACGTGGACGGAACCCCTGCCCGTTAACGTGAAAGCGGGCAACGAGTTCGCGATGGGGCTGGCCGGCGGCAGGGAGGCCCTGCCCTGCGAGTCCGGCCTCCACGGCAGGACGTTCTGCTTCAACCGCCAAACCGTAACGTCCGACCCGAATCCTCTGGAACGCGCCAAGATAAGGGCGATAGTCTTTCCGATGTACGACGAGGGGATTCGAGGGACCGAGGTCGGGAGGCCCGCCCATGACGCACTCGTCCCGTTGGTTCTCGGGTCCCTTCTGGGCGAGGGGCGCCAGGCTGGCCTGCTTGGCGAATTCATGAGGATGGTCTCCGCATACGACATCAGGCTGCTTTCGGTGCGCTATTCCGACGCGGAGGCAGCGGCTAAGTCCCTGGTCGAGCTCGTCGAGGGATGCGAGAGGAGCTGTTGTGTTCAAATTGGCTGATGGGGTTAGCATGGAAGACGCCGACGGCACCGGGGTCTTCCTGAAGGACAACGGGGACGCCGCCGTGCTCGACTCGGTCGGAAGGACGGTCGTCGAGGGCCTGCTGGACGGCGGCGTGGATTCGTGCGTGGCGCGAATTCTGCGCGATTACGACGTGTCGGAAGAGGTGGCCCGCAGGGACGTGGCGGAGTTCGCGGAGCGGCTGCTCGACCTTGGCCTCGTCGAGGCCAAGCGATGACTTCGCCGCTTGTGTCAGTCGTAAAGGCAAAGCTGCGCGCGGAGGGGCATTTCGTGCTGACGTTGCGCGGACGCTGCATGGAACCGCTATTGCTCGAGGGCGACAAGGCGTTCGTCGAGCTTACCGACGATGTACGCATAGGCGATCTCGCATTGGTGCTATTGGATGATGGCTCGCTTGCGGTTCACAGGGTCGTTGCGGTAGACCAGGGGGCTGTTGTCACCAAAGGCGACTATTCCGGCAAGTCCGAGAAGCTCGGATCGTCGCGCGTTCTCGGGGTCGCGAGAGAGTTCTCGCTCGATGGCGGATCCTGGGTGGCTGACCCGCGTAGCGAAAGCGAATGTGCCGAGCTGGCTGCGTTATCCGCGATTATAGGCAAAGAGAGCGGCAACGCCGAGAGCGAGAGCGCTCGTGTGCTGATATGGAATTTGAACCAGGCCGCGAGGCGAGAAATGATGGAAGGGGCGATTGTCGCTATGAACAGGCTTGCGTATTCAAAACCGGATTTGCATTACTGGACGGTGGAGCAATTGGATTCGGTTGAGGCTACTATGTCAGGTGGCGGAGGATGGATTCCAACCGTTGACTATGTTGCCGTTTACCTTCTGTTTTCTCCAATTGTAATAGAAGGGTTTGATACCTCTTTGGATCATGCCGCCTTTTTCCTGGAGCGCTCAGACGGAAGCGGATTGTTCTACAGCTTCGCTTCCGATACTGACAATGGTCTGGCTCTAGTGAATGGTTGTGACGGAAGGCTTTCGACATGTGTCAACACTATGGGCGCGAGCATCTCTATAACGCTTCAGAGCGTAATGGAATGCAACGTTAATGGTTCTCCGAACTTCAAATCTGATCTCATGGAAATCAATAACGATCCGCCATTTGCAATCAAGGCAAACGACGCTCCGTATTACAGGTATTTGAAAATACCCATAAGCGGATTTGCTTTTCATGAGCAAATAGGGAATGGGATAAACGACAATGCGCTCGATATTCGGAACACAAATAATTCCAATCCAAGGCAATACTCCCTGTTGTGGAGCAATTGCTGCGATTGCGCGCTAGAATGCCTTCGCGAAACCGATCGTCCGATTACCATAGATTATGACAATACAAATGCAGTAGCAATGGCGGCCGCTGTTGCGGCCGCCATGACGCTAAGCCCTATCGGCCTGATACGCAATCTCGGAATCGCGCTATCGGCGAGATTGCTGGTAGAGGGTGCGCCGACGATACCCAATCTTGTCTATGACGAGGTTGCTGCGGTATCGGTCGATGGCCAGGCCTTGGGCACCACGGGTTATAGCAAATGCGAATACAGAGCTAGGCCATCATGATGAACTCCCGTCACTTAGGTCGGCTTTGTGCATTGTCGGCTATCGTCATCATCCTGGCTCTACTACTGTTGCTGACCTCCTGTGTTCGCATTGTCAATTATGGGCCCGAACCGGGCTCGGCGGCTTTTGAACCCGAAAACGTCTTCGACGAGATTTGTGCCTGCTTTGCTGTCTCGGCCCATTCCGCCGACGAGGGCGCTTTCTCGGCCGATGACATAGAGGGCATGCGAATAGAGCGAAAGGAGAGAGGCTGGACCGGCACGATGCACTGCTCGGGACGGTGCTCGGTGTGTTTTCCGAGTTCAACCGCTTTTGTCGGATCATCCATGATTGAGGTGGAGTATAGCAAACACGCGTCTTTCGGCAGCCCGTTGATTCCTCACTTATACCTTGAATTCGAGGCTGAGCTCGTAGATGGGGAAAGGGTAAAGGTGTATATGTGGTATCACCCCATGGACGAGAAGAAGCCAATGGAGATCGAGGTCTACGACAGCTGCTCATTAGAGCCTCTGTCCGATCGGATAACTTCAGAACAAGTGCTCGACGCTATCAGGTTGACGCTCCTTTCGGACTACTTCGGCTCTCGTTCGGACTCGCTATTTACAAAGGAAAACATAGGCAGAATAACGCTTCTTGGTCCAACGACTGGCCCTGACAGTTCCGAGCGTGTGAGTCGCGACAATAGCAAGGATGGCAAGCGTGCATGATTATCAGAGGAGGTTCGTTGTGATAGCTAGCTATCTGAACCGCAAATACGGATTGAGTTCGCACGAATATAAAGTGTTGTATAAGGAAACGGAGCGAACGCGCTTTGCGCTCGGAAAAGACGGCGTAGTTAAACTGGACAAGCAGATCGAGACTGGATTCTCACTTTATGCTTTTCAGTATTCGGGTCAAATACATTACGCCCGTTGCTCGTTTGACAGCTCGTCAACTTATTACGAGTTGGGCGGCGTGGACAGCCTGCAATCAGATGAGATTAATATGGCGCTGGCAAAGGAATACGATAATTTGCTTGGAAGAAATTTGAGCATTTCGGTCCATGCAGGATGCGCATATTATATTGACGGGGCGATGCGGTGCCTTACGGGTCGTAAGTTTGATCAAGACAATCCTTTAGTTTGTATTCCCAAAAACGATGGGTTTCTTTTCATTCGATATACCCTTGAGCAAGACACGCACTTCGATAAGCAGCTGTTTAGACAATATGATGAAATGCTAAACAATCGGTTTCTCGATGATAAGCTGGAATGTTTAGTGAGCGTACAAGTTCAAATACTAGACTCTGCAAAGGTGGCAACTGCTGGTTTTCCTAATTCCGCAACTATTTATAGCTGGACTTCTAATCCCCGTTAACGTGAAGGCGGGAAACGGGTTCGCGATGGGGCTGGCCGGCGGAGGAAGGGCGCTCGCCGGCCCGTATCAGCCCGTTGGCTGAAAGGCCCGATGCGATTAGGGACGCGCCTCGCCGTGCGCGGGGTATGCGGGTCTGAGACGCGCTTCCAGCGTCTGGAGGGTCGCCCGCTGTGCGGGAATGAAGCCGTTCTCCCGTTTCTTCTACGGGATAGATCGTGATGGCAAATGCATTGCCTGGCTTGTTTGGATAGGGGTAGAAGGTGAACAGTCAAAGGTTGAATTACAGCAAGCCCAGTTTGCGATACTGGGACCGCAGGAGAATTGGATTCCATCGAGGCGACTATGTCTGGTGGAGGCGGCGGGGGCGGGAGCTACGTCCCCCGGCTGCGATTGACGCGGTCGTTCCGTTCTTCGACAGCTGCGGGTCCGAGGTTCTGGTGGACCTCATGTACAGGGATGACAGTGCGAGCGACGGCTCACTTGTCGCCTTGTCGCACCGGTACTGGCATAGGCGGATTCCGTGATTAGGCTCGGCACCAGGGGACGCGCCGCCCTGACGTTCACCGCCGGCTTGCTGGGCGCATCGCTGGTCTTTTTCTCGATCACGTCGGCGGCGGGGCTGCCCTACAACCCAGTTGCCCGCTTCGCAGGCACGGCGCTGGAGCTTGCCGCCGACGCGCCCGCCGCGCGGGGCGCGGTGGAGGCCTACCTCGACGACAAATACGGATGGGCCCCCGGCGAGGACTACATCGTCGAGTCGGTGTCGCCGGTCATGGACCTCTGGGACGCCGACAGGCTTGTCAGCGCGAACCCCATAGACGTTTCGCCCGGGTACGTGGGCCTCTTCAGGGCAGTCGTGTCACGGGGCGGGGCCGAGTTCCCCGTGGTCGTCGACCCGAAAATCGCGCGCGAGGGCGTACGGAGCGGGAAGTGCCCGGGCGCCGACGGCTTCCAGGTCGGGGACATCCGCGCGCTCGTGGAGCGGGACGCCTTCGCGAGCTGCGAGTCGCTCGGCGTGCGCCCCCTGGCGGTCGAGTTCCACGCATGCGGGGGCGTGGCGTACGGGAGGCTGGAGGAGGGCGGCCCCTACGCCGCCCTCGCCAGCGAGTCGCATTACGAGTACAGCGACTACTACGAGGAGAACATGGGCAGCACCCTCGGGTTCAAGGTTAACGCGGGGCCCGCCGTCACGAGCGACACCGCCCGGGTCCTCGTCCTGCTCGACGACGATGTCCCGAGCTCGGTCCTGGCCGGCATCGCGGGGGAATTCGGCACGCGAGCCTCGTCGGCCGGCCCGGGGGCGGGGGGCCGGCTGCTCCTCGTCCTGGCCAGCGTCCCGGACGGCGTGAGCCGGGAGGTTCTCTCCCGCCTCGCCGGGGACTTCGACAACGGCTTCGACTTCGCTAACCAGAAGGACGCGAGGGTTCTCAAGAAGGACTTGGCCGGCCTCGACGCTCTTCCCGACTACGTTGACAACGGCTACCAGTACGTTTTCGCGTACGAAGATCTGGCCTCCGCGATGGTGTGCTGGAACTCCGAGGGGGGATGGACCAGCTGCGTGCTCTAGGATTAAAGCGGGCAAGCTGTTCAGTTTTTGCGTCCGACAACATGGCTGCGGAGTCTCACTTCTATGCCTATCACCGATATAATGAGTTTGCACAGGGGATCAGGTTGGTCTTGCGCGCTCCCTCCCACGGCCTCGACGCGGGCCCCGGGTGGAAGGCGGCGGGCGCCGTAGTAGGCCATTTTGCCGCAACCGATGCTTATCTCGATGAGCAGCGTTTAAACGGAATTGGTGGCACGGTGCTCCCGGCGTCGTTTTCGGCAGATGTTCCGACAAGCGTGAGAAATAGTTGCCCGTATTACGCGTGAGAGTTGGTTTGAGAAGGATGCTTAGCATTATCGAGCAAGGCGATGGAGCGAAGCCGGGGGCAGAATCTAGGGACATGCGCCCAAAGCGTTGCTCTCGGTTGACGACGTGGTTTTCGCATGCCTCCAAACCGAAGAGAGTTTTCTTCAGAGTTGCAGCTGTGCTCCTGATACTTGGTTCTTTGTTTGCCCTGGAAACCGTGTTTCGGTCAATGCTGGGATTGGCGCCGAGAACCTCGGCGGAATGGGACTCTATTCGTGATGTGGCTATTGGGATTGCTGCGGCCGTTGCTACCGTCGAGCTTATGTATCCCAGAAAACGATAACTATTGGCCCTACGCAACAAAACGCGTTCGGGATGACATGGGCGCCCTTGCGCGTTCCCGCCGAGAGCACGGCAACAACGGTCACGATTACGTATACGGTACCGGGTGAATCGACTGAAACCGATTTCATAAACATCCAGAAGAGTTTTACCGTTTACGGAAGGTGAAGGGCGTCATGCGGTTAACAAATGCAGCAACTTTTGTGGTGAGCCTCATGCTTGCAGGTCTTCTTGCGGGATGTGGGCTTGCTTCGGATAGTCACGAAAGCGAAGGCGGTGATGGTTTTATGTCGGAGAACGTCGAGGGCCAGCTTGCGGGGAACCCCTTCGTGGGCGAGCTCAGCGCGAGGATGGTGGGGGGCCGCGCCGGCGCGGGGTCGGCGGCGCGCATGGAGCGCCGGCTCGAGGCGCTGCGCGGCGTCAGGGAGAAGGCTGCCCGGTCGGCCGGTGGGGCCGGCGAGCTGGTGTCGCTCTACGAGGAACTCTGCGACGCCGACCACCTCGAATGATACCGTTCCTAGTTCGTATTCGTATATGTTATCGAGCCTGATGTGGTCGTAGCAATGATTAAGGAAATTTTAATGGATCAGGTGCGGTATTGGCTCGTCTTGTGTGTGGCCATGCTCGGAGGCTCTCTTCTTGTAGGCGATTTCGACGCAGTTGAAAAGCCTCATGTTTGGGTGATATTTGTAATTGGAGCTGTGATATCTGCAATATGCACATGGTGGGAAGCGTCAGGACGTGCAGATGATAAGCCTCATGCGGGGCCGCTGGGACCAGGTCCTGGCCGTGGGCGATAGGGTCTCTTCGGATTAGCTCAGGATCGAAAGCGTAAAGAAAGGCCGTCTGGTGTTCAGATGTTGGAATTGGAACGACTGAGCTGTTTGGCCAGTCGATTGGTGGATGCTGCGTACGAACAAGGGTTTTGCTCTCGTGGACTGATTGATGACGAACGATTGGTGTGCTTTGTCGCGAAGAATAAATTAACGAGCGCGTTTTTCGCGATAGCGTCTGACACCACTGGTGAAGCTGTGCGAGCCGCATTTGGCGCGCACAGGTCAGAGCGTGAGTTATCAATGGCTGTGTTGCGGGAGCTGCAGGAAAAACTATTGTCGGAAAACATAGAGTACGCCGTGATTAAGGGGCTCGCGTTCGAGAGGTGCATATACGGGGACTTGCAGGCGAGGGACGTGGGGGACGTGGACCTCCTCGTCGAACCGGGGAGTCTGCAGGCTGTGGCCGACGCTTTGACCGCCATGGGCTATCGCCAGGTTGGCGGCCCGACGAGCTCGGTGGCCGGTCCCGCTGGCCGCGCGCTCGCTGCGGTGCGGGCCGGCCAGGCCGCTGCAGGGATCGGCGGAGGCGCGTCGAGGCGCCGCCCCGCGAGCAGGGAGCTCGAGCCGTTCGTGAAGGCCGACTGCCCGACGGTCGAGGTGCACGACTCGTTCGGCAAGCTTCCCGCGCGCTATCTCTCGGACATGGTACAGCGCGCAGTTGGATCCGATCTGCACCTGGCGGACGATCCGCTCGACGTGCTCGTCATGCTCGTCGCGAACACCTACGAGAACTCCGAGTCGTTCTACGCGAACTGCTTCGACGGCGGGCCCGTGCTGCGCGACTACCTGGACCTGGCGGCGTTTTTCGTCGGGCATGGCTCTGACGTCGACCGGAACGATGCGGTGGCCCTGATCCGGGAGCTCGGCCTGGAGGCCGAGGCCGGCGTCGTGCTGGCCAACCTCGAGGAGGTTTTCGGCGCAGGTGCGGACGGCGGACTTCTGGCGCCCGTTCCTCGGAGGTCGAGCCGATGGGGTGCGCGCGTCGTCGAGAGGGCGCTCGACGACGCGCTGGCGAGGGAGCGCGCCGTCGGGGGTTTTCGGGCAGAGCTGTTCGAGCGAGCCGCGAAGGCGCCCGTCGGGGTCGCCGAAGGGGAGGCGGGCGTCGCCTCCCTCCGCACCGGCGACATGGCCTCTTGCCTGCTTAGGGACGTCGACGGCGGCCTGGCCGTCGAGTTCGCCGTGCCCGCAGGCGGGTTGGGGGACGACGGGCTCCTCCAGGCGTGCCTCTACCCGCTGGAGGGGGAGGCCGACTTCCTGGCCTACAAGGTCGACTTCGGGTTGTACGCCGGCGAGCTCCGCGCATACGGGCGGCGCGCGCAGAGGCTCATAAACGACGCTGCGATCAAGAAGGATGCGGGTGAGCGCTTGGTGGTCGAGCGGATTCGGCACGGGTGCGCCGACCTGTTCCGCGCCTTCCTGCCGGAAGGGGTCGCCGCCGATGTCTTGCGGGGGCGGCGCTATGCGTTGGGCGCGGGCTTTTTCCGCCGGGATCACGCCAACGTGTTCTGGCGCGCCGACGCGGGCGACGACCCGTTGTTCGACGATGTGTCCGCAGGCGCGGTCGCTCTCGTGGAGCTCGAGGGCGGCGCAGTGCGCATCGGGCTGTCGAGGCGCGAATGCATCGTGGTTTGCGCCGACGCGGCGGCGGCCGACCGGTTCCGCGGCGCGTTCGACGCCGGACCGTCGGGCGTCGTGCTCCAAGGTAGGCGCTTGCCGAGCGTGCGGTACGACGTGCGCGCCGAGGGCGTCGGGCTCTTTGCTGCCGAGGTCGCCGGCACCCCGCTCGGCACCGGCCTTACGGCCGGCGAAGCCTATTGGGCGGTCGTGCAGCACATGGGCGATGCGGTCTGCGCGTGGGCAGAAGGGCCAGTGCTGGCGCTCCATGCGGCCTCGGTTCGCGTGGATGGCCGGGTCGTCTTGCTCATGGGCTCATCGGGGTCGGGGAAGTCGAGTCTGGCAGTCGCGATGTCCGCATACGGAACGGTCATGGGGGACGAGTGCGCGTTCGTGGACGCTGAGACGGGCCTCGCGTGGTGCGAGCCGTTCCCCGTGCAGATAAAGGAGGCGAACGCCGACGTGCTCGCGCGGACGGAGCTATCTCGGGCGCTGTGCGTTGAAGGCGGGCCGAACGGGCCGGCGCGCTGCGTTCCTCGCAGCCAGCTCAACGGCGATGTGGACCCTGCGGCCCGGGGCGAGGTGGCGTGCGTCGTATTCCCAAGGTTCGATCCAGGCGGCCCGGCTGCCGAGATGGCGCCCTTGCCGCGCGGTGAGCTCGTCGGCTGCGTGCTGGGCTCGGCCATGGGGGATTGCCCGCCATCGGCCGCGTTCGCCCGCTTTTCGCGGATGCTGTCTGCGCGCCGCATACCCGTGCGCTCGCTGGCGTTTTCGGATGTTGATTCCGCTGCCCGGCTGGTCGCTGGGTTTGCCGGCGGTCCCGGGGTTCTGGCGCGCGGGCCGTGGAGGGCGACATGTGAGGAGGATGGAAATGTGCGCTAAATATTCCCTTGCCGACGGCGCGACCGTGGAGGACGTCGACGGGACGCGCGTGGTCCTGGGCGCGAACGGCGATGCCGCCGTGCTCAACGCTGCGGCCGGCGAGGCACTCGATGCCGTGCTCGAGGGCGGGATTGCGAATGCGGCCTCGATGTTTGTGGGCAGGTACGACGTCGACGAGGCCACGGTGAGGCGCGACGTCGAGGGCGTGGTCGGCGAGCTCGTGTCGCGCGGATTGCTCGTCGGAGCTGCGTAGGCGACAAGCAGGGCGGTACGCGGCCCGGCTCAAGGGTGCCATCTCGTCGAACGGTCGGGTTCTGATGATGGCCGACAGATTGGAGGAACGTCTTGGTCGGCAGCGATGAACAGAAGCTTTCATACGAGAAGCCCGAGGTGGTTTTTTGGCCCGCCGCCGAGCTCGACGCCATTCAGGCCGCCATGTCCGGCGGCGGTGGCGGGTCAAGCGGAGGTGGAGGTAGCTACGGTGGCGGAAGCAGTTCTGGCGGAACTACAACATATACGACGGTGACGTATGAATTGGACCATGGCGGCGCGTTGTTCGTTACGGTGAGCGCTTCGAAAACTATGTCCCTTGTCATAACGAAGATAGACAATGCGGGATTGATGTCTGCCAACCTGAAAGCTGCAAGCATATCGGGGACCCACACGTACCGCCTTACGATGGGCTATGGTTTTCATGTGAGAGTAAAACTTACGTACACCGGCTCAGCGACAACGAATTGTTCGTTTGGTTTGTCGTCGGATTACGCGAATTCGGAAAGATGCGGGGCGAGGTGGTCTCCCGACGATTTGGGGATAAGACCGGTTGCATCCCCGATATGCCGCATGAGGTGGTACGTTACGGATTTCTACTCCGATGATTTGCTGGATGTGCTGCGAAGCGCCCTTTGGAGCTCGATCACCCAGCTGCTGTGCAATCACTATACGGAGGAAGCCATCGCGGGAGTCATTGAGGTTCTCGGCTGCACAGTGCCTGAGGCCGCGGCTATGGTCTCGGCGTTCACTACTTTGATGGACCTCTTCGGGATCGTGCAGATGCTCCAGCTCAATCAATATTTGGAAGACAACCTATTCACGAATTACGTCATGGTAGTGAACGATTACGGCGACGGGGCCACGATGAACTTCACCTCGAACCTAGATGTGGAGTCATGGGATGGCCAGGTCATGTGCGGGGAGCCGGGCTACGAGGGAACTTTCGTGAGCAATACCACCTTCGACGCCATGACCGTCTACCAGGGTTAGGAGGTGCCTTGAATGGGCAAAGCTATTGTTTTTCCGAAGAAGGTCATTGTGGCGTTTTTGGCCGCAGTCGTATTGGTCTTGGCCGCGGCGTGTTCAGACGGGAGGAATGCGGATATGGGTGCTGCCGAGTCAAGCGGGAAGCCTGGGGTCGCCGCGGTGATTCCGGAGGGGTACGATTGCAAGGTGGAAACCGTCCCGGTCGAGATGTCTCAGGGCGAGAAGGCCGAGCTCGAGGTGACAAACGTCGACATCGGGCGCGGCGATGCGACTGTGGACGTGGTCGTCGGCGGGAAGAGCTACCTCGAATGGGGCTACGGGATGCCCTGGCGGGACTACGTGGATAGCTCCGTTGGCGGGGGCGCCGCCGTAAGCTGGTCCGTGCCGGCGGCGGCTCGCGAGGGAACCGTGCTCGTTCAGGGCACTCCCGCGTTCGGCGGCGAGACATCGGGCGACGTGTTCGTGCCGATCGGCGATGATTTGATCTGGCTACACGTGCGGCCATCGGGCGACGTCGGCGATCAGTCCACGATGTTCTCGGAGTTCCTGCGCTCGGCCGAGTTCGAGACGTTTGCCGAAAGGCTCGAGGTCGAGTGACGCGGAAGGCTTTTGTGTCGGATGGCTGTCAACAGATGGGAGGAGCGTCTTGGTCGGCAACGATGAACAGAAGCTTTCATACGAGAAGCCCGAGGTGGTTTTTTGGCCCGCCGCCGAGCTCGACGCCATTCAGGCCGCCATGTCCGGCGGCGGAGGAGGCTCGAGCGGCGGTGGAGGTGCCGTATATCATGTCACGACTTACAGTAGGCAGCATGGCGGAGCTCTCCGTTTGACCGTTAGCACCTCGAAGACAGCAACGCTGTTGGTAACCGCATACGATAGCGGCGGATGGTCCTCCAGCACTCATGTGTATGAAACCGTGAACGGGACGGTCACCCATCTGCTTTTCGTAAGGTTCGCGCTAAGGCTGGAAGTTAAGATCCGATACACGGGCGCATGCGTGACAACATGCAGCTTTTCGCTGTTGCAGGATTTAGCTGGCCATGATGGGTATGGCGCCCAATGGACGCCTGACGATTGGGAGATACGGCCTACCGCTTCGCCGATTTGTCGGATGAGGTGGTACGTTTCAGAAGCGTTTTCCTATCATCTCTACGATCTGACGCAACATGCGCTCTTTGACTCAATTTGGGGGTTCGTCGTGAGCAGCTTGCCCCAAGAGGCAACTTCGAGGGTGATGGTCGCTCTCGGGTGTGCGGGGCCAGAGGCTGCCGCTGTTGTCGGAGCTCTTCTTACCCTGGTTTCTTTGGGCGAAATCGCGATGCAGGCTGCGCTTAGAGATGCGGCTTACACAAACGTGGGGACGGACTACGTGCTTGCGGTAAACGACTACGGAGACGGGGGCTCGCCGTCCCTGACCTCCCAGATGTCAATCGAATCATGGGATGCTGGCGCCATGACGGGCGAGGCGGGGTATGCGGGTACCTTCGTCGACAACAAGACCTTTACGGAGGCGTCTTGATATGGGCGCGGGCAAGTGCCAGTGGGCGATCGTGCCCGTTTCGCCTGAACTGCTGCTCGCCATTGCAGCCCTCTTGGCCGCGATGGCGCTGCTCGCTGGATGCGGTATGGATGAGAAGGGAGAGAAGATGGGCGATGCCTCGCGCGATCTGGACGGGATCAGGGTGGAGGTGCCCGACGGGTGCGGCTGCAGGAGCGAGGAGGTCGCGTTCGAGGTGGCAAACGGCGAAGAGGTCCGCTACGCGACCCTGGTCGTCGAGTTTCCCGAGGACGGCGCCGACGTGTACGTGATCGCGGACGCGGGGGAGTACCTCGACTACGCGCTCCAGCGGCGCTGGGGCGACTACGTGGAGTGGTCGGCGTCGCTGGACAGCAACAGCAGCTGGGGGGTCTCGCTCGGGAACGCCGAGGGGACCGCCCTCGTGCAGGGAAGCCCCGAGTGGGGCGGGGAGTACTCGGGCGACGTGTACGCCCGGCGCGGCGCGCGGATGGTGTGGATGCACGTCAAGCCCCGCGCGGGCGGCGACGGTTTCCCCTACTCGGAGTTCATGGGGTCGGGCCGCTTCTCCGCTCTCGTCGGCGGCGTCCGCTTCCCCGAGGCGTGACGACATGGGGTGTGCAGGCTCGGCGAAGGCGCCAGGTGCGGCGCGGCCCTCCGCCCCCGGGGCCGCGGCCGTGGCGGCGAGAATCTCGCGGTTCGGCTTCGCCGAGGTGGCGCTCTCGGGCCGGTGCATGGAGCCGCTGCTCGTCGCGGGCGACAGGGTTCGCGTCGCGGCGTGCCCGGACCCCGGGGTGGGCGATCTGTGCCTGGTCGCGCTTCCCGGGGGCGGGCTGGCGCTGCATCGCGTCGTCGCCGCCGTCGGCGGGGCGGTCGTGTGCAAGGGCGACTTCTCCGGCAGGGCGGAGGAGGTCCCGCGCGGGAGCGTGCTCGGGCGCGCGGTCGCGTTCGCGCCGGACGGGCCCAGGGGATGGGCGCGGTGGCGGCAGGACGATGTGTACCGATGCGAGATCGTCGCCCTGTCGCGCATCCTCGCCGATCGGGCGGCGGCGCGCGGCGTGCGGCAGGAGGCGCGTCGGCGCATCTGGGAGCTGAACGAGGGGAAGCGCGCGGAGCTGCTCGCCTGCATGTATCCGCCCGTTGGCTGAATGACCCGATGCAGGGAGGGGCGCGCAGGGTTGCCGCACCTGACACTTCGTCGGTGTCCCCGTCAGATCGGGCGCGGGCGCTAGCCATCTCGTCAAGAGCAAGGTGGCTTGTGTCGTGTTCCCCCACTTCCGGCCAAACGCTCCGTTTGCCGAACTTGCTTCCGCGACTCACGATGTTCGCGTTTAGGAAAATTTGCGCTTCGCAATGGGGAATCGCCTTTCGTTTGGGGCCTTGGTCGCGCTCTCGAGAATGCTATCAGCCCTCAGGCTGCCTGCGCGCGTGCTGGCGTTTTCCGATTTGGATGCGGCTGCAGATCTTTTGGCGGGGTTTGCGAATGACTTGATAATCAACGAGGAGGTATAAAGTGGCCAGCGAAATGCCATTCTCAATAGGGATTGAGGACCAGAGTATTACTCGGCGAGGTTTTGCGAGCGTGATCGCAAGGGCTTTTGCTCTTGCTGTTGGGGTTCCCAAAATCGACTCGATGGGCCAGCCCAGAGGGAATAGCGCCGCTCATGATTCTTTGGTCACCTTGTTCATGAACAATATCGGACTGACTTGGGAGGGGTTTGAGGACGTTATATTCAGAGCAGGTAGGGTATACTACGCAAACGAATCGCGCGCGAAACGCGAGGAGAGGCTCAAGAAGGCTTACTCGTCCGCATACAACGATTTCATCGTAAGGTTGAAGTGCGCATGAGACGTGTTGGCAGAAAGAGAGCCGCCATTGCGGCGGTCTTTGCGCTACTTGCTTTTATCATCGCGGGAGGAGCGTCGTTTGGCTGCCTCGCCGCGGATAGGAACGTTTTCGACGAGATGGCCGATTGCTACAGGGCTTACCGCGCATTGCCCCTGGGCCTTCCCGACGCTTTCACCTTGAATCCCGACGTGGAGGTCAGGCGTCAGGCCTTTCCGGATTGCGACTATGTTATCGAGTGCAGGTATTTCGGCGACTTTGGGTCGATGGCGGAAAGCGAAGGGCTGCGCATCCAGTCGGCTGCGATCGAATTGGGCGAATCGCAAGTTTCGGTGAGGTTCGTCTGCTCTTTGGCCGATGACGTTGCCCCCGAATTGGTCTCGGTGGCCGAGTGGCGCTATGCGGCCGATGACGCGAGCATGACGTGCGATGGGGCCACGCTCTATCGGAGTGCCGGGCTCGGGGATGATCCAAGGGGTAACGTGTGCTGGCTGGCCCTCGCCGATGGGTCGGCGATGCCCTACCGTATTGCCAGCGAATCCGAGAAGCGCGAGAATAACGCGTTTCTCGCAAAGGCCGAGTCGTTATCCCGCGATTTCGCGCTCACCAAGCTCGTCGGCGATTTTCTTGCGTGCAAACGGGGTGTTGGAGAGCGATTCTCAGTTGAGGATATCGGTGACGTAGCGATTTCATATGTGGGTTTATGAGCCATTGCCGGGTTACGGGGGCGAATCTGCGGAAGTGCGTTTCAAGCTAGCCGACGGCGCGACCGTGGAGGACGTCGACGGGACGCGCGTTATCTTGGGTGCGAGCAGCGATGCCGCCGCGCTCAATGCCACGGCTAGCGAGGTGCTCGACGCGTCAGTTAAGTCGACAGTTAAGTCGACAGTTAAGTCGACAGTTTCCCATCGCCATGATATGCTGCCGAATGCGGAGAGGAGGCGGGGCATGGCGATTCCGATAAGCATCAGCCAGCTCATAGACGGCGGCGTCGTGGAACATGCGCGCGTGGAGTACAAGGCGGGCTTTGCCCTGTGAGGATTGCCGCCGCACAAGCGATCGTCCGCCTGCGGGCGGCGATCCTCCTGCTCGGAATGATTGTGCTCTGTTTAGCGGGGTGTACCGGCAATGGAGACATACTTGTCCGGAACATCACTGATGAGATGCTGGCATGCGACCTGGACGAATTCTCTAATTCGATGGGAGGAAAGCGCCTAAGCGACTGGCGTAAGCTGGGCGGCGACGGAATAGAGGTTTCAGCGGTCGAGAACGATGCCGATGTATCGTACTCCTTCACGAGGGAGGTGGGCGCCGAAGGCTTTCTTGATCGCTTGGAGTTCATGAAGACAATCACAGTGAAGTTGTCCTCCGAAGAGATCCTGAACGTCGAGATAAACGAGACGTACAACGCTTCATCTAAAACGATCGGGCCTAGAAAGACGAGCTATTTCATGGCGAAGCGTTCAGCCGACGCATATGAGCCCGATCCGAGCTTCGGCCCATTTTCCTATATTTGCAAAGACGATGCCATCGAGTTGATGGACGAGCGTGGTTGTTTGCAGGTCGTTGAGCGAATATCAACCAGTCCCATCGAGTTTTTCGTCCGTGCGTATTTTGAATATGATGCAAGCGCTCCCTTCTCGGACGACGACTGGGGATACTACGCAGGAGGCCAAGTTAACAGTAATGCATGAGTCGAAACTATATCTTCGATGTCGGCCGAAGGCGACTGCGAATCCTGGGTACTCCACTGCATTCATCAGGCGGCCTGCGTCCTCGAAACCTTCCCGCTCGTTATGACGAAGCTGTCCGAGAGCGAGAGGTTCATCTTGTAGACCTCGGTGCTGAGGCTCGGCGCCTGCAGCTCGAAGGGCGAGTCCTCGTATGAGTATTTCCCCCCGCTTGGGCCGTCGTAGTCCCAGTGCATGTAGGGCTTCTCGCATTGCTCGAACCAGCGAAGCGCCTCCGCGCGGTCGAACAGGATTGCAATCTCGCCTTTGCCCTCGCCTCGATACTCGTAGGGGCCGCAGAACACTGTGAGCTCGCGGCTCTCGTCCCCTTCGCCTTCGATGGAGCCGAAGAAGCGCAATCCTTCGTCCACTTTTGCGAAGTCGCGCTCGAAGCGCTCGCTCCCGAAGAGGTAGGCGGTGCGGGAGGGATGGCGCCGCTTCCACTCCCCGTTCTCGAACTCGTCCAAATCGTCGATGCAGTCCGGCCTGGCCAGGACGGACGACCATTCGTAGACGCCTTCGCACAGGCGTCTTTTCGCTTGCCGCAGATTCCATGCCTCGTTACTCCCGTCTTCGCCCGAGCTTGCCAATCCTATCCCGCAAGCCGCGCGTACCCCGACTTGGCGACCAGCTCCTGGCCCTGCGGACCTCGCACCCACTCCAAGAAGCGCGCCAAGTTCGCGTCGGAATCGCCCTTGCGCGTCACCGCGTAGAACTCGCCCGTTATGGGGTAGCTGCCGTCCTCGATGTTTTGCAGCGTGGGCTCGGCGCCTTCTATGGCGAGCAGCTTCACGTCGTACTCGCCGACCAGGTCGGTCACGTAGTAGCGGAACGAGTAGCCTATGGCGCCCTTTCCGTTGTCGAAGTCGGCGATGCCCTTCACGAGGCCGCTCATGGAGCCGGCGCTGTGCATCTTGCTCGGCGGGTTCATCAGCGGCGTGTCTCCCATGAAGCGCACCATCATCGACTGCGAGCCGGAGTTACTGTTGCGCTGGTAGGCCTGAATGGGCTCGTCGTTGCCGCCGACTTCCTTCCAGTTGGTGATCTTGCCCGAGTAGATGCCCTTGACCTGCTCGATCGTGAGCGAGTCCACCGGGTTGGAGGCGTTCACCAGAAACACGAAGCCCTCTCGTCCGACTGGCGTGTACTCGAACTCCACGCCGCGGTCTCGCGCGTGCTCCTCCTGGGAGGCGTCCGACTTCGTGCCGAAGAACACATCGGTGTACCCATCGGCGAGGCTCATGAAGCCAGATGTCGAGTTGTTATACTGAAAAGTCGCCTGCTCCGAGGGGAAGTCGTGGGATGGGTCGGTCTCGACGAACGATTCGCGCCGGTAATACTCGTCGGTGTCCGGCTTCACACCCTCGCGCTGCGCTGCAAGCGCGTCCTCCCAGCCGGCTACGTAGCCCACGCGGTAGGCCTCGGAGGCTTCGCCCGCGCCCACGCCAGCCTTGTAGTCCTCGTATTGCTCGAGGTAAGCCCTCCCCGTGCGGGTGGCGCCATCCGAGCCGTCCGCGTGCATGTAGCAGTAGAGGAACCCGTCTATGTGACCACTGTAGTAATCGTCCATGTAGGCTCTGCCCTCCCAGCCCACGGTTGTCGCCTCTTGGGGGTAGGTGGCCGTGACGAAGGCGGAGGCCAGCGGCAGCAAGGCCGTCGCGCTGTCGACGCGGGGAAGGTCGTCCGTTGCGTCGAAGATGAGCGTGCTCGGCTCGTCGAGGCGGATGACCGACTCGCCCGTGAACGGGCGGTACTGCTCGTAGCCGCCCTCCAGGTTGTTCGCCAGGACGTTCTCGGACATGTTGTTGGCCGTTTGCTGATCGTAGGTCGCGTCGTCGACGAACTGGCCGCTCGCATCCATGAAGTTGGCGGCGCAGACGGCGGCCAGCGCCAGAGTGGTGCACCCAAGCACGATGGTGGGCTTGTGGCGCGGTTGGGCGAAGATGATGAGCAGGCTCAGCGATAAGAGGAGCAAGCCCACGAGCGAGTAGTTCAGTATCCCGAGGAACCCGTACCTGGTCGTCCCCGACACCAGCTCCTGCAGGAAGAGGATGGGCTGGGGAAGCCACAGGGCGACGAGCAGCACGATGCGTACGGCCCACGATGCCCTACTCCGCTTCTTCGGCTGCTCGGCCGTGCCCTGCGGCGGTTGCTGCGCTGTGGTTGTCGGTTGCCCTTGCTCGCTCACGATCGCCTCGCTTCCTCATGTTTTCCCGTGAGGATAATTGTACATCTTGACTGAGAATAGTTATTGCAGCTTCAGGTTGATTGCCCACCCCGGGGGTGATCGATCACCCCCGGGGTGGGCAATCAACCTGAAGCTGCAAAACTCCACGCTTTGTTCGATTGACATCCGTGTCGATATATGCGAACATATGTACTGTTATCAGAAGCGCAGGCGGGGCCGACACGCGCCCGCCAGGCTGGGGCGCGGGGCCCTGATGCCCCGGATTGCCGCCATCGCACCCTAACTCCTTCCCGGAGGACAGCCGCCGAACCAGGAAAGGAGTGCGCAATGGAGCAGCCAATCGAGAGGTCCGTGCATCCCGAGGAGCCCGTCGTCCCCGTGGCGGCCGTCGACGAGGGGGTGCTTCGCGACCGCGTGTACGAAGTCCGAGGGCAGAAGGTGATGCTCGACTTCGAGCTCGCCGAGATCTACGGGTACACGACGAAGGCGTTCAACCAGCAAGTCCAGCGAAACATCGAGAAGTTCGACGAAGACTTCCGTTTCCAGCTCACTGCAGATGAGACTGCGGAGCTTTCAAGGTCACAAAATGTGACCTTGAACAGAACCGGGCGCGGCAGCAACTTCAAGTACTGCCCCTACGCCTTCACCGAGCAGGGCGTCTACATGCTCATGACGGTGCTGCGCGGCGATCTCGCGACAAAACAGAGCAAGGCGCTCATCAGGCTGTTCAAGCGCCTGAAGGACCATGCTGCGGAGATGGGCGGCCTCGCGGCCCACAGGGATCTCCTGCGACTGTCGATGCTGGTCGCCGATAACGCCGACGCGATTCGCGAGGCAAGGCTTGAGCTGGTGGAGCAGAGGGGCTTGCTCGACGAGCAGCGCAAGATGCTGCTCGAGCATGACGACCTGATCGCCGGCGCGCTGGAGGAGCTGGGGGAGGCCGTCAAGAGGTCGGAGATCTCGCCGGTGCTGCTGCAGTTCGACCTGCCCGAGGACCAGAGAGAGTTTCTGCTTCTGAACGGGCGCGCAGCGAGGGCCGACGTCACGTACATGGGGATCTACGCCAGGGCGCGCAAGAGCGTCTACATCGTCGACAACTACATCGGGTTGAAGACGCTCTATCTCCTCCAGAGCGTGGCTCCCGGGGTGGCGGTGACGGTGTTCAGCGACACCTCGGCAACCGGCTGCACGCAAGCGACTTCGCGGACTTCCGGGCGGAGTTCCCTGGCATCTCGGTCACGTTCACGACCGCGGGCGGCATCATGCACGACCGGTTCGTCGTGCTCGACTACGGGGACCCCGGGGAACGGTACTTCCACTGCGGGGCCTCCTCCAAGGATGCGGCGGTCGAGCGGGTGACCGCGATAACTGAGCTCGTGTCGGCCGACGTGAAGGCGGCGCTCCACGCGCTCGTGGGCAGGATGCGGGGCAATCCGCCGCTTGCGTTGAGGTAGCCGGCCATCGGGGGCCGTCTGATCGCCCCCGGCCCATCCATCCTTCAGTTTGTTGACGAGGCATGGAAGAATCTGGAGAGTTGATCATCGATCGCACGCCCGCATATACCGACAAGGGTAACCCCACGCGGTTCATGGAGCCCAAAGGGAATGAACAAGGGACGGAGGAGCGTTCACGCGCGTGGCGCCTGGCAGGGACACCGTCAAGGCGTCGGGCGTGTGAACACCCCCTCCGCCTTGTTCGCACTCGAAGGGCAAGTTCTCTCATGCAGGTTTCATGGTACAGCCAAACACGTTCCTATATATCATTTTGCGTAAGGGCTGCTATGATTTATTTTCAAATTTCCGTATAATTGTTCAAATCTAATTTTGCGATTTCCGTCAAGAAAGGTATTGCAATGCTGAAGCGCAAAGTGACAGACCGCCTCGTTTCGTGGGAGCATTCTTCACGCAAGGCATTGCTCGTCACGGGTGCGCGGCAAATCGGCAAAAGCTTCGCCATACGCGAATTCGGCAAAGCGCACTTCGATACATACTACGAGGCCAACCTCGCCGTGGATGGCGACGCGCGCGATACCCTCATCGGAGCACGAAACGCCACCGACTTCATAAACCGAATCTCCCTTCTCTCGCACGCGCCGCTCAAGGAAGGCAGCACCCTCATCTTCATCGACGAAATCCAGGAATGCCCCGAAATTATCACGTTGGCCAAATCTCTCGTGGAAGACGGGCGCTATCGTTACGCGTTTTCGGGCTCGATGCTGGGAACGGAGTTCAAGGGCGTTTCTTCGTTTCCCGTAGGCTATGTCGAGCAGGTGGTCATGAGGCCGATGGATTTCGAGGAATTCTGCTGGGGCATCGGATTGGGAACCGAGCCGCTCGACACGCTTCGAGAATGCATGCGATCCGAGCGCCCGCCCGAAGGCTATCTTCACGAAGCCATGCTTCGGAATTTCAGAGCCTACATGATCGCAGGCGGAATGCCCGAAGTCGTGCAAATCTACGTCGACGACGGCTATTCGCTCGCGCAGGTGCGCGCCCTGCAATCGCAGCTCGTAGGGCAATACCGACAGGATATTTCCAAATACGCAGGAAGCCGTTCTCGCGAGGTCCGCGAAATCTTCGATCAGCTCCCGGCCCAACTCGAAGACGACCCGCACCGCTTCATGTACGCCGCCTTGAAAAGCGATGCGCGGTACTCTCGGTACGACCGCGATTTCCTTTGGCTGACGAACGCGGGGGCGGCGCTTATGGTGCGCCAGGCAACAGAGGCGAAGGCCCCGCTCAAGCGGACCGAAGTTGCAGAGCGCTTCAAGCTGTACCAATCAGACACGGGCATGCTGCTCTCGCGCTACCCCCAAAGCACCGCGCGCGCCGTGTACCTCGACCAGAAGACCCAGAACCTCGGGGGGATATACGAGAACGCCATCGCCCAGGAGCTCGCCGCCGCAGATGTCCCCCTGTGGTATTACGCATCCGATGGCGTGGGTGAAGTCGATTTCCTCATGGAAGGGAAAGGCGGGCGCGTGATTCCCGTCGAAGTCAAGTCAGGCCGGAAAATCCGCAGCCACGCTGCGCTCGACCGGCTCATGAAGGTCGAGCAGTACAAGATCCGCAACGCGCTCGTGCTGTCAAGGAACCCGCTATCGCGGGAAGGGCGCGTGCTCTATGCGCCTATCTATATGGCGTTCTGTCTTGACGAGCTCGTCGAGCGCGAAAGCGCGGGGTTCTCCTTCGCTCCCAACGTTGCCGTCTAGCATCAAGGCGGTTGCGCGCTTGGCCCCGAACCAACCCAGGCTTGTTGCTTGAACAAGTGCACGAATAGCAATGTGACCGACAGATATTGCGCAATGTGTCTGTTAAATAGGCTACAATATGACTGATAAACAAGCACCAATGTGATTGCTGAGCATGATGCAATCGCACTTCAAGAGCATTGGAGGAAGGCATGGGGCTCGATTACTATCCGCGCATAGCGGACAAGTTGCTGAAAGAACGCCTTGCACATGCCGGGGCGGTGGTTATTCGCGGAGCAAAATGGTGCGGAAAGACCAGGACCGCGGAGCAGCAGGCTCGAAGCGCTTTGTATCTCCAGGACCCAGATTCACGTGCGAGCAACCTCGAGCTAGCCGCGACGAAGCCGTCGATCCTGCTACGCGGGGCAGAGCCGCGCCTCATCGACGAATGGCAAGACGCCCCCGAGCTGTGGGATGCGGCACGTTTCGCGATAGACCGCATGGGAGGGTTCGGCCATTACATCTTCACGGGTTCCGCGACTCCCGGCAAAAAGCCCTCGCATTCGGGAACCGGCCGCTTCTCGTTTCTAACCATGCGTCCCATGAGCCTGTTCGAGTCACGCGAGTCGTCCGGCGAAGTCTCCGTCTCGTCCCTGTTCGGTTCGCCCTCGGATATCGAGGGCGTGGCCTTGGGCGATGTCGAGAACGTTGCAGAGCAGGTTTGCCGTGGAGGATGGCCGGCGGCAGTGGCATCGGGCGAGGGCGGTGACACGACGCTTCCGGGCGATTATCTTGCCGCCGTGGCTGAAGAGGACATCAGCGAGGTGGATGGTGTTTCCCGCAATCCACGTGATGCCATGCTCATTATGCGATCGTTCGCCCGCTGTGTGAGCACTGTGTCCGACATGAGCAGCATCAGACGCAACATCGCCCAGCGCCGCGATGAGATGGCGCGCTCGACATTCAACGAATACGTGGCGGCTCTAAGGAAGCTTTATGTATTCGAGGATCTCGAGGCGTGGAGACCCTCGCTGAGGGCCAAGACACGCGTGTCAGCAACTCCCAAGCGACATTTCGTCGACCCGTCGCTCGCAGCCGCCGCGCTCGATGCCTCGCCTGCCATGCTGCTTGGCGATCTTCCAACCTTGGGCCTTCTGTTCGAGTCGATGTGCGTCCGAGATCTCCGCGTGTACATGGGGGCGATGCGGGGAGAACTTTACCACTATCATGACGCTTCGGGCCTTGAGGTCGATGCCGTCGCGGTGGCTCCCGATGGCCGTTGGGGCGCAATCGAGGTGAAGATCAGCCCCCGGGCTGTTGACGTTGCCGCCGCATCGCTTAAGAAGCTTGCGGGAAAGGTCGACGAATCGGTCGGGGATATGGCGTTTCTCGCCGTCATCACCTCGTCTGGATACGCGTACAGGCGCGATGATGGGGTCTATGTGGTGCCCGTTTCATGCCTTGCGCCTTAGAGGTTGTAAA
>CAMOLA010000025.1 GCA_946618265.1 uncultured Eggerthellaceae bacterium | reverse complement strand
CCTGGCCGAAGCAGGCGCTGAAGGTGGGCGTAGGCTCGGTGATGCCGCGCTCGGTGCCGGCCAGCTTGGCGGTGAAGCCGCTCAGGAAGTAGTACTTCGTCTGCTCGGGCGTGAGGATGCTGACGGGCGGCAAGACCCCAAACGCGTCGGCGGACAGGAAGATGACGTTGTCGGCAGCCGGGCCGGACGAGGTCGGGCGCACGTTCTTGACGATCTTCTCGATGTGCTCGATGGGGTAGGACACGCGGGTGTTCTCGGTGACGGACTTGTCGGCGAAGTCGAGCTTGCCGTCGTCGTCGATGGTGACGTTCTCGAGCAGCGCGTTGCGCTTGATGGCGTTGTAGATGTCGGGCTCGCTCTCGGGGTCGAGGTTGATGACCTTGGCGTAGCAGCCGCCCTCGAAGTTGAACACGCCGTTGTCGTCCCAGCCGTGCTCGTCATCGCCGATGAGCAGGCGCTTCGGGTCGGTCGACAGCGTGGTCTTGCCGGTGCCGGACAGGCCGAAGAAGATGGCGGTGTGCTCGCCGTTCATGTCGGTGTTGGCCGAGCAGTGCATGGCGGCGATGCCCTTGAGCGGCAAGAAGTAGTTCATCATGGAGAACAGGCCCTTCTTCATCTCGCCACCATACCAGGTGTTGAGGATGACCTGCTCCTTGCTGGTGACGTTGAAGGCGGCGACGGTCTCGGAGTTGAGGCCGAAGTCCTGGTAGTTCTCGACCTTGGCCTTGGCAGCGTTGAAGCTGACGAAGTCGGGCTCGAAGGTCGCGAGCTCTTCGTCGGTCGGGATGATGAACATGTTCTTGACGAAATGGGCCTGCCAGGCGACTTCCATGATGAAGCGCACGGCTAGGCGGGTGTCCTTGTTGGCGCCGCAGAAGCAGTCGACGACGAACAGACGCTTGCCGGACAGCTGCTTGACGGCGATGTCCTTCATAGCCGCCCACGTCTCTTCGGACATCTCGTGGTTGTCGTTGGGATAGCCCTCGGTCGTCCACCATACGGTGTCTTTCGAGTTCTCGTCCATGACGATGTACTTGTCCTTGGGCGAACGGCCGGTGAACTCGCCGGTGAAGACGTTGACCGCGCCGAGCTCGCTGAGGTAGCCCTTGTCAAAGCCCTCGAGCTCGGGGTTCATCTCCTCTTCGTACAGCTGCTCGAAGGAGGGGTTGTGTACGATTTCGGTGGTGTCGGTGATGCCGTACTTGGTCAAATCGATTGTTGCCATGTAGCGCCTCTTACTCCCTTGGTTGAACCGGATAAGATGATGGATTCAATCTAGCATATACGCTTGCGAAATGAAGTGGAAACATCATGCACGGCGCGCGACGGCGGTAAACGTCAGGCAACTTTTCGTCATAAGAAGGGACTCATCCCCTTTTATGACGTATTTGCATCATTCGCTTGACCAGCCGATGCGCTCTACGAGGAAATCTCTGAAACCCGGCAGCTCGAATCCCACGACATTGCGGTCGGGTTCGCCGATGATGCCTTGCCTGAGCAGCCGTTCGCGGTAGGTACTTGCGTAGCTTTTTGACTTTCCCATGCGGAGTGCGATGTCGCCTAGCGTGGACGGCCCGTTGTCGGGAAGCATCGCCGTCAGGAAAGACAGGTCGCCGTTCGAGAGATCGCGGTACGTCGATTCGAGCACGTAGGATTTCAGCTCCTCGGCGGCCAATCTGCCGCCGGCGCGCGCGTCGTCGGGCGAGATCTCGTGCGAGTCGGGACGTTGCTCCCACATGCGGTATCCGACGAGTTGGATCATAAAGGGAAATCCAGAGGCAGCCTCGACGGCGATGCCCAGCGCCTCGTCGCCGATTGCACGACCTGCCTGCTCGACGGTCTTGCGCATTGCGTCTGCAACCTCGAAATCGTCCACTCGGCCGAGCCGACGCTGCTGGGCACGGCGGACGAACGATATGCGCTTGTCTGCCTTGGCCTTCTCGATGTTGTAGGGGAGGCCTGCCATGATGAGTGCCACTTTGCGGTTTTCCATGACAAAGAGCTGGTAGACGCTTGCGAGGGTCGCTGCTTCGTCGATTGAGGGATCGAGCTCGTCTACCAGGATGAGCAAGCCAGACGAGGCGGCCTCGAGCGCTGCGATAAGCTCCTGCATTTTCATGCGCCAGTTGCTCGGGGCTTTGTCGCCGGGTTCCCATTCGATATTGATTGCTTGGGCGATGCCGATTCCCGTCAACTCCCGCCGTTGGGCGTCCGGCCTGGTGATGTGGCTTGCTTTGCTCGTAGCCTGAACCAAAATGTCGTGCAGCATGTCGGGCGATGTGACCGTGTTGGCGCAAATCCATCCACATCGTGCGGCCTCGTCGGATATCCGTGCGAGGAGAGCCGTCTTGCCTGACCCCTGTGCGCCGGAAATGAGCATGGTGAGTTCGGGCGATCGCGTCGGCGAATCGAATGCCCGAGCCATTTCGCGCAGGATGGAGCCCCGTCCTGCCATATTCGCAGGCACTTGCCCGAATGTGGGGGTGAAAGGATTGCCCGTCCATGTTCCCGTGGCCATATTGCTACGCCTCCTGGCATCGCGTCGGTTGATTGCTTTTGTAGCTTTTATTATTTTTGCAGCTTTGATTTTTTTTGCAACTAAAAATGGTCGGAATGATTCGCGTGAAACCACCTGGCGGTTTGTTAGACGAGCGTAAAGCCAGCGAACCCGGCAAAACCGAACGAAAGCGAAAAGCGGACCCGAATCGTCAAATTCCCTCTTGACGGAAAAGCGCGCAGGGGGGTAATCTGCAATTGCATCCGTCAGGACGGCGGGTGCGCGCCGCTGTGGCTTTGCGGTCTGCGAGCGCGGCACGGTACGAAGGCGCCAACGGGCGCGATTGGCCGGGCTGGGCGAGTCAGCCCGCGCAAGCTCAACAAGGGAACCGGGTGAGAACCCCGGGCGGGGACCGACGCCGTATGCGTGGGCCCGCATCCGTCGGCTGAAGGGCCGGTCATTGGGAGCGTCTTTCCCGAGAAGGCAGGATGTGGGCGGCAGCCTGGAAGCGGGATCCGTCATAAAAAGGGACAGTCCCTTTTTATGACGCGTCTGCTCGACGGGCGGCAACTGCGCGAGCCGGAAGACCTACAGACGTGCGAACATATCGGGCATGCCGGCCAAAAGGACAGCTGGCACTGCGGGGATTGGCGTTTCGCCGGTCCCTTGGCAGTGCCAGCTTTTTTGTTAGCCGACATGCCCGATTCGCGTTTCTGGGGCACACCGTGCGTTGCGTTCGTGTCCGTCGTGGGGCGTAGGCAGCCGAATCGGGCTGCGCTGCGTCTTGCGCATGGGCAAACGGGCGCTGCTCCGCTCGAAACTTCCCTACGGCGCAGGAAATGTTGCGCGGAAGGAGTACGCATGGACACGAGCAAGACAATGTCGCGCGCCTCTTTGCTGGCGATCATTGCGGCAGTCGCCCTTTGCGTGTCGTTGGCGGTCGGCTTTGCGCCACCCCCGGCATTCGCAGCTGGCAAGGGCGGAGGGGGTGACCTTGCCGCAGGGCTGCAGGCTCAAGACGATCACGGCGAAGTCGTAGCGGGCCCATGGGAAATGGGGAGCCCGAACGCATCCGACGTGACGGCAGCCATCTACGGCGATGGCACGCTGGTCATAGCTGGCACTGGCGGCACAAAAGCGATGACTGGATACCGTGACCAGCCCTGGGCGAGCAATCGCGGCAGCATCAAGTCAATCGAGTTCGCCGGCGGTGTGCAGCCGACGAACCTGGACTACTGGTTCCAGAGCTGCAATGCGCTTACGTCGTTTGCTACACCTATCCCAGACAGCGTGACGAGCATGAGAAATACGTTTTCAAGCTGCGCTTCGATGAAGACGCCGCCCGTCCTGTCGGCAAACCTGGAGAACATGGACTCTACGTTCTTCAACTGTGGCAGCTTGGAATCGAGCCCGGTCATTCCAAATAAAGTGACCAGCATGAGCGGCACATTCAACATGTGTTCGAAGCTAATAACGGCTTCTGATATTCCCGGCAGCGTGAAGAACTTGACCAGCACCTTTGGTGAATGTGGGTCCCTGAAGGCGCCCCCGAGCATTGGCGAAGGGGTCGAGGTTATGAACTCTACGTTCTCTGGGTGTCGCTCGCTTGCATATGCGCCGGTTTTGCCGAGCACCGTGACCTCGCTTGACTCCACTTTCTACTCATGCAGCCTTATCGAGGAAATGCCGGAGATTCCCAACGGCGTAACCAGTATGCGAAACACATTCCAAGGGTGTACAGGAATTGCTGAAGCAAAGCCCATTCCTGCGAGTGTTACCTCGATACAGTACGCGTTTTCAAGCTGTCAGTCCTTGACAAGCGCCCCGGTTCTTTCGGAGGGTCTGCAGAATATGAGCGGTGCCTTCCGGAGTTGTACGGCTCTTGCTCAGGCTCCAACAATCCCCTCGACCGTGACCAATATGAGCTCTGCATTCTCGAGCTGCACTGCCCTTGAGCATGCACCCGAAATCCCCGCTTCGGTAACTGACATGAACAGCGCCTTCATTGGCTGTACTGGTCTCGCACAGGCTCCGGTTATTCCATCTAATGTAACCGATATGGGCTCTGCATTCTCAGGCTGCACCGCCCTTGAGCATGCGCCCGAAATCCCCGGTTCGGTGACGAACCTAAGCGGGGCATTCAGCGACTGCACGTCGCTTGTGGAGTTCCCGCTTGTCCCCGCGGGGGTGACAAACATGAGTAACGCGTTCAGCGGATGCGCGCAGATCACTCAGATTCCCAAAGGTTTCTCGATTCCCGAAGGCGCGAATGCCGCTACGGCGTTTGCCGTTTCTGCTCCTTACGATAAATACGAGAACAGGCTACTCACCATATGCGACCCAGAGGATTATGCCTCCCTTTCCGCATATGATTGGGCTTCGTCGGGACGCATACTTTCGATCTCGAACGACCCTGTCGTAGCATGGAAAGCATCGCTAGCAGCAGACATTGCCGCAGCGCGAGAGCTGCTTGCAACGTATGCGGTCAGCGTGGACGGGTCCGACATCGAATGGCCCAACTCCTACATTACGACCCAAGCGCGCGATGCGTTCAATGCGGTGATAGCCGCGTCTGAGGGGGTATACGAGAACGAGCAGGCAACGGAGGCCGACGTCAAGGGCGCAATCAAGAATTTGCGCGATGCCACGTCGGTTTTGAAGTTGTCGGAGAAGTACGTACAGGCTCCCGAAAGCAAGCGGCTTGCCAGCCTGGCAATCGGGAATCGGGTTCGAGTTGGCACGTCGTGGCCGCCAACGTATAGAATCGAGGAATATGCTTGGGATGCGCCCTTCGATCCGGTCGAGGCCGAGCACACCGTCTACGTGCCTATCAATTCGACGTATGTGTACGTGCAGCCCGCATTGCCCGAGGGTTCGACGGGGACCATCTCGGTGGAATACGTTCGCGCAAATGATTCAAGCATCGAAGTGACCAACACGCTCGCGAACAACGGCATCACCTCCCTGTCTTGGCTTGTTGCCTCCAATAGCGCCAAGGTGAACAAGTTGCTCGTGAAGATCGACGGCGACGTCGTCTACAGCATCATCGTGCGCCGCGATCTTACGCCGCGCTCCTTCAACCTTGTTGCGGGCGGCGATTACGTTTCCCTCGACCCAGCCTTCGATGCGAAGGTCAAGGAGTACCAGGCAACCGTAGCGCATGATGCCGAGGTGGGCATAAACCTGGGCCTTTACGGAACCGATACGAGGGTAAAGGTGAATTCCGAGCCGGTCGAAGTTGAGGCAGATGCTTCATCGGGGTCGAGTTCAAACGGCGTGGCCTCTGCGACGCACAAACCAGATTGGGGCGATAACCGCAGCGACTCTTTGACCATAGAGCTTGGCGATGAGCTGGGTATGACGAGCCGCTATGACGTGGCGCTCATCGAAGCTCCTGCAAGCATCAGCGTGTCCAAGCAACCCGATAAAACCACCTACGATGTCGGCGAGGCGCTCAACCTTGCTGGCATGGAAGTCTCTGCCGTCTATGCAGACGGAACGCAGCAGGTGCTTTCGAGTGACCAGTACATGGCTTCGCCCGCAGAAGGTGATATTGTTGGTGTTGACGCCACGTCGATTACCGTAGCTGCCGGCCCACGCTCTGTTGAGATACCGATCACCGTGAACAACCCCCGCGTGCCCGACGAGCTGCAGCTTTTCGGCGACTTGCAGATGTGGACGGCCGGTGCTGGCGTTACATACAAATCGCAGCTCCCGTTCTCGCCCGAATTCGATTCGGCATTCACGGGCTACTCGGTCGGTTTGGCGGACGGCCGGCTGAACCTGCGCTTCGGAAACTGGTATTCGGATCCACCTGCTCAAGGGGTCTTGACTGCGGAGTTCACCAATGCGCAGACGGGGGAGATTGTCGAGAAGGTGCTGAAGCCCACCGGAACCGATGACGGCAATTCGCTGGAGCCGGTCGTGAGCAACACCATGAAGCACAACATCGTTTTCCTCAAGGTGAACGGCCAGGTTGCCTATGTCATCAGCGTTCACAAGAAGAGCAAGCTGAGCGCGCTCTTGTTCCAGCGCTCCGAAGATGGGGGCCAGAGTTGGGTGGATCAGCCGCTCGAGCCTGCTTTCATATCTCACACTAACTATCTGGAATACGATTACAGCATGCAGCTGCCGAAGGATAGCCTGCTGCGCGTGGCGACGCTTTCCGCGAGCGATGCGACGGTCAAGGTCGCAGGTGAAGTCGTGAGCCAAGGCGCCCAGGTGTACAACGAGGTTCCCCTTGCGTGGAGTGACGACAGGTCCTATGACCTTGCAATCGACGTGGAGCAGCCAGGCGTTGTGGCGGGCGAATATCGCGTGCGCATCGAAGAGCCAGCGTCGAGTTTGGAGGTAGTGACGCCGCCGAGCAAATCGGCCTACGTGGACGGTGAGGCATTTGACCCGGCTGGCATGGAAGTCGTCGCGACATACGCCGATGGAACCAAGCGATCCCTTGACGGTTCGGAATTATCTTTCGAGCCTTCGGTTTTGGCCCTCGGCACCGACAAGGTCGTACTGTCGTTCCGCGGCGCAAGCGCCGAGGTTCCCGTGACCGTAGGAAACGCCTTCGAGGGCGAGGGAACCCAGGAGAGCCCCTTCATCATCGCCGCGGCGGATGACTACGACACGTTGAGGCGCATTGTGGCGTCGGGAACGAGCATGGAAGGCAGGTACCTGAAGCAGACCGCCGACATCGTGCTTCCTGACAACTGGACGCCTATCGGCGTTACCAAGGACGGCTCGAACAACATCGAACGTGGCGCAAACCTGAACGCGTTCTCTGGAACGCTCGACGGTGATGGGCACCTGGTTACCGTGCCCGCTGGGCGCCCGCCGCTCATCGGCTACGTCAAGGGTGCCACGATCAAGAACATGGACATCTACGGCGAGCGCATTTCAGGCCATGGCTTGGTAAACAATCTGGAAGGCGTGGGTCTTGCTGGTACCGCAGTCGATATCGTTAATGTTACGCTTAAGTCCGGGTCGTCTACCCTTAAGTCGGCGCTCGTGGGCGGCAACATGACCACGAACGGCTTTGCTGCAACCTCGGCAGGGTTCGTGACGTCGATTCGAAACTGTACGGTGGAGCCTGGAGTGACAGTGGGTTATGCCGGCAACGAATACATGATCGGTGGCATTGCCGGGCGTCTGCAGGGTTCCGTGACCAACTGCGTGAGCTATGCCGACGTTTATGGCACTAACTATGTTGGCGGCATCGTAGGCAGTCAAGATCAGGCGATGGGTGCATGCATCGTTCGCAACTGCTCGTTCCACGGCACCGTCACGGCGTCGGGCAACCATGCCGGTGGCGTACTGGGCGGCGGCTACAGCAACGAGACGGCGCCGAACGGCGGGCGCGCGATGATCAGCGGGTGCACCGTTGACGGTGTGATAACCGGCCTTGATAGGGTTGGTGGCATCGTCGGTGGCGATTCGTATATCGATCAGAGCTGGGGCGATGTCGCGTTCCTTAAAGACAATCGCTTCACGGGCAGTGTTTCCGCTACCGCCGATAATGCTGAGGCGGTTGGTGGCATCGTCGGGTTTGTGAACGGGTTGAACAAGTTCGATTTGATTGAGGGTAATTATTTCTCGGCCGGTTGCGGTGCCGAATGCGGCATCGGCAAGGTGCGCCATGTGGATACGACGAAGCGTGACTACGGTATTGACGAGGCCACGGGTGTGTTCTACTACAACACATCGTGCGAGTTCCCCTACGAAGGATTTGCGAACTGGTCCGAAATGGAGGCAGCCATTCATCTGATCGTGGACGGAATCGAAGATCAGTATGTGAGCGTTGTCAAGACTGGGTTCGCTCGCGACGACGACCCGCTGGGCGACGACGCCGAGCTCCTGTGCTACTCCGACGGGCAGCTGGCCGACTACTCGGCGCTGGACGAGGCACTGGCCAAGGTGCCCGATTACCTGGACGTTTGCACCGACGAGAGCAAGGCTGCATTGCAGGAGACCATCGACTCGATCGACAAGGCGCTTCCTGCATGGGCCGATGGCGTGCAAGACCAGATTGACGCCTGGGCGCAGGCCGTGAACGAAGCCGTCGCCGGCCTGGAGGTCGACGAGGACAAGGCGTTCGCAGCTGCGCAGGCAGCGGTTGATAAGGCCGAAGACCTGGCAAAAGCCGCCATGCAGGCGGCCGACGAGTTCGCTCAGCTGAAGGCGGCGGCTGATGCCGAGACCGACCTCGTTGCCAAGGTGGCGGCGACGGCGAAGGCGGCGCTCGCTGCAGTCGACGCTGTCGCGAAAGCCAATGCCGCGAAGGATGCGGCTGACGCCGCTGCTGCAGCTGCCAAGCTGGCCGCGCGCTATGCCTCTTCCGACGAGGTCAAGGAAGCTGCGATCAACCTGTACGAGAAGGCAAAGGACGCGCAGGCCGAGGTTGCCAACGCCGTGAAGGCTGCCGTTGCGGCAAGCGAAGCGGCTGCCGAGGCGGCGAAGCAGGCCGAGGCCGACAAGGCCGCCGCCGACGCCGCTGCCAAGGCCCCCAAGGACAATCCGATGAAAGTCACGGCCAAGTCGGTGAAGGCCAAGGCCAAGAAGCTGAAGAAGAAGGCGCAGTCCGTCAAGGCCATCACCGTCGCAAACGCGCAGGGCAAGGTGACCTCCAAGATCACGAAGATCTCTGCCAAGAAGAAGCTCGCCAAGCAGGCCAAGAAGAAGATCAAGGTGACCGCGGACGGCAAACTGAAACTGGGCAAGAAGTTGAAGAAGGGCACCTACAAGGTGACCGTTGCGGTGACTGCGGCGGGCAACGCCTCCTACAAGGCCGCGACCAAGAGCGTCACCGTCAAGGTGAAGGTGAAGTAGCCCGAACCTGAGCGACGTCAGGCGCGGTGCCTCATCGCGCCTGGCCTGCCGGGGAGCGAGCTTTCCCAGTTCCCCGGCAGGCGGGCGCTCGCAGTGCGTGATTGGGGCTGGGGCCCCAATCACGCATTCGGATTGCCATGATAGGGACACCGTCAATGTGCAAGGCTGCCAGTCTGCCGGCGGGTGGGCTGCCATTCGAAAGCAAATCAGCGTATGCTGCGCGTGATGTGTTTTCGAATGGCAAGGGAGTGTGCAGTTTGTCGGAGCGCGGGATGAAGTCGTTTTTCATCCTGCTCTCCTGGGAATATTAGAGGAGGACGAGATGGGAACTCGCATAAGGCAACGGGGCGCGTGGACGGCGACTCTCGCCTTGTCGGCGGCGCTCATCCTCGCCTTCGCATTCGCTTTCCCGGCCAGGGCGCATGCCGACGGCACCCTGGCGGCGGGCGCGGAGAAGGACAAGTACCACCAGCTTTCCGGCACGGTGTACTTCTCGTATTCGCACGATGCCAAGTTCGGCGTGTCGGGTGGCAACGTGCCGGGGGTCGTGATGGCCAACGTGCCGATCGACCTGGCCGAGGTATGCGAGTTTGACCTCGACGAATGCGGTTTGGGTGACTACAAGCTGGCGGCGCCCACGGACGCCCCCTACGAGTATGAGTGCACGTTCCTGCAGCTGTTCGCCTACGCGGAGGCACTCTACGCCGCCAACCCGAACATGCAGGTTACGGGCGATCCGCACTCGAGCTACATCAAGCAGTATTGGGGCGATGACGAGAATTTCCTCTACTACGTAAATGGCCGCTATCCGATGGACGGCTCACTCGGAGCGGGGATGGGCGCAACTTCGGATGTGTTGCCGCTGAAAGACGGCGATACGCTCACAGTTGCGCATTATTCGGATTGGTCGTTCTGGAGCGATGGCGATGCAGGGTTCCATTTCTTCCTCGATGCCGATGGAACGGCAACGCATACGTATGTGGCGCAGACCGGCGAGCCGTTTGCTGCGCGCCTGGTGCGAGCGTTCGAGGATTCGAGCGCTCCGAGTGGGACGGCATATACGCCCGAGTCTGGTTGGACGGTTTGGTGGGGTGAGGTCTATGACGACTTCCCCAACAACGCTTCGGCGGCCGGTCATGCTACAACCGACGCGAAAGGCGCGGTGGAGCTGACGTTCGACGAGCCTGGTACGTACTATGCATGGGTAGACGGCGGCAAGAGCTCGTCTACGGGAAAGGTAGTGAGCAGTCCCGCTTGCGTGCGCGTGGTGGTATCCGACAGCCCGGCACCGCAGGCGCACGTTCCCAAGGCATCGGAAGGCCTTGTCTACAATGGCGGCGAGCAGGTTGGCGTGACCGCCGGTGAGGGATGCGTTCTTTCGGGGGTGTGCGCGGCAACCGACGCGGGCGACTACGTGGCTTATGCCGCGCCTGCTGATGGGTGGACTTGGAGTGATGGTACGACGACCTTGAGGGAGATCCCCTGGTCGATCGCGCGCGCGTCGATCGCGGGCGCCGAGGTGGGGGTCGTGTCGTCGGGCGGGGCCCTCGACGTCATGGCGGCGCTCGGCGGCCATGCGCTCGGCCCGGGCGATTTCGAGGCGTCGGTGTCGGCGTCGTTCGCGAGCGATGCGGGGACCGCGGCCGTAACCGTCGTGGTGAGAGGGGCCGGGAACTACAGCGGCACTGCGATCGCCCAGATCGAGGTGGACTCCGACGCGGTGCGCATGCGGGTCGATCCTACGCGGGCGGCCTTCACTGGAGCCCGCGTGATCCCGCGCGTCGTCGTCTCGGCCGGCGGCTCACAGCTCGCCGCATCGGATTACGAGCTGCGCTACGCGAACCAGGCGACCGGCGCGTCGAGCCGCGTCGCGCCGACTTCGGTCGGGTCGTACCGCATCGTCGCGCTTCTCGGCGCCGACGCGTCCGAGCGGTTGGGATACGACTCGGTGAGCGTGTCCGTGCCCTTCGAGGTGTACGACCCCGTCGCCGAGCCGCCCGGCTCAGGCGGCGATGATTCAGGGCAGGGTCCCGAGTCCGGCGATAAGGCGGGCGGCCCCTCCGGCGAGGCCGGGGCGAAGGCGGCCAACCCGATGAAGGTGAAGGCCAAATCCGTGAAGGCCAAGGCCAAGAAGCTCAAGAAGAGGGCCCGCAAGGTCCGGGCCGTGACGGTCTCCGGCGCCGAGGGCGCGGTCTCCTACAAGATCGTCAAGGTCAAGGCCAAGAAGAAGCTCCTCAAGCAGGCCAGGAGGAAGATCAAGCTGGCCGCGGGAGGCATGCTCAAGCTGGGCAAGAAGCTGAAGAAGGGCACCTACAAGGTGACCGTGGAGGTGAAGGCTGCCGGTAACGCGTCCTTCGAACCTGTGACCAAGACCGTGACCGTGAAGGTCGAAGTGAAATAGCTCAACCCGGGCGGCGCGCCACGCTGCCCATTCCCTTCCCGCTAAGCCGGGCCGGTATTCACGCGCCGGCCCGGCGACCTTTGGCCCGCTTCACGATGGGCGTGCTGTCTTGCCGTTCGAAAATCGCCGGCGTGGTATCCTCGTGATGCGTGAAATAGGATTGCGGATTTGGAGCGGATGGATATGGGGCGCAACGAGCGAGACAAGCGGGAGCTGCTGGACTACGTGCGCGGCAACGACTCTTTGGGCGCGGCGATCGGCATCGAGGACCGCTCGGGGCTCGAGCTTCACGATCTGGGGATGGGCGAGCACAACCTCAACTACTGGTTCGCCGATTCCGCAGGGCGGAAGTTCGTGCTGCGCGTCAACGTGGCCTCCCAGCCGTTTCACGACGACCAGGTAGCTTACGAGTTTGCGGCCTTGCGGGCGCTGGTGCCGAGCGGGCGTACGCCCGAGCCGATGTATCTGGACAATTCGGCGGACGCGCCGGGCAAGGGGGCGCTGGTCATAGGGTTCCGCGAAGGCGATGAGTTGGATTTCGACCACCTGCGGCCGGGCGATTTGCGATGCGCCGCCCAGATCATGGCGGATGTCCATGCGGTGCCCGTGGGCGAGGATTGCGCGTTGTTCAGGCCGCGCGACCCGCTCGTCGACCTTTACGAAGAATGCTTGCAGCGGTTCGAGGTGTACCGTTCGTCGGCGTTCGAGGACGCGCGCATCACGCGGTGGGCGCGGGCATTCATCGCCGCTGCCGAGCCGATGACGCGCATTCCCTGCGATTCGGCCGATTGCGTCCACATCGTTAACACCGAAACGCTACCTTCGCATTTCCTCATATCCGAGCGTTCGGCCCGCGCGGCTGCGCAGGCGGGGCCGACGGGGCGCTTTTGCGCGGATCCCGGCTCGTTCGTGGATTGGGAGCGGCCCATCATCGGCGAGGTTGCCCAGGATGTGGCGTATTTCGTGACGCCGACGACGACGTTCTGGGATAGCGACTTCCTGTTTCCCGCGCGCGACGTCGATGCGTTCGTCGAAGATTACTGGCGTGCGGTTGACGGGCGCTTTCCTCGCGGCAACTTCGACGAGCGGTTCCGGGCGTTTCGCATGATGACGGCGTTGCGCTCGGTCACCTGGTGCTGCCGCGCGCTCATCACGTACGGTTGGGCCGACGGCGCTGTTGGCGCGCATACTACCGACAAGACCGCCCGCAAGCTGCCCGTCTACCTGTCGGACGACTTCATGGAAATGCTCGCAGCGGAGTGCTTTGCCCTGTAGGCGATATACATTTGGGGACAGTCCCCAAATGTATAATCAGAGGTGCGTTTTACGCAGAATCCGGACTTGTCGAAGGTTCAGTGCGGCGCCGAGTTGGAGCTCGTGTGGGCGGAAGCCCCGACGCCGTCAGGCACTGACCGAAAGGGAGTCTCCCTTTATCCATTTGGGGACTGTCCCCAAATGGATAGTGCTCCACGCTAGCGGGTGCAGGCGGCGCGGATTTGCTCGCGGCGCTCGTCGCTGATGCCAAGCTGGTTGCGTACGAACGAGTCCATGCTGCCGTAGCGCGCTTCGATGGCCCCGTAGAACGCGTCGAGGTTTTCGGGCAGCGCGCGATGGGAATCGACCAGCTCGCGGGCGCGTTGCTCGTCGCCGGCGAAGCGCATGAACCGCGCGAGCATGGCGTCGTAGTTCTTGTCGCGGGCCACGTTGGTGAACAGGTAATCTTCGAGGATGTCGTCGCGGTTGGCGCCGAGGATGGTCAGCAACAGCACGGTGAACGTGCCGGCGCGGTCCTTGCCGCCGCTGCAATGCACGTACACGGCCTGCCCGCGTTCGGCCCGCTCGAATACTTCGGTGATTCCCGCGCGCATCTGGCGGACGGTCAGCGGATTGGGCAGCGACCGGTAGAAACGGGTCGGATTGCATGCGACGTCGCGCCCGACCACCTTGGTACCTTCGGCCGGCTCGGTGTATTCGATGCCCACCTTTTCCAAGTCGTAAAACGGGATGTGCAGGTAGTCGATGCCGTCAATCTCGACGTCGGGCTTTTCCTCGAGCTCCCATCCGCAGCGCAAATCGATTACGCAGGTGATGCCGAGGTCTTCGAGCAGGGTGGTGCGGTCGCGATCGGTGATGCCGTTCAGCGCGCTGCCGCGGAAAAACAGCCCCGGCGCAACCGAGCGCGCGCCTTGCACGGGCATTCCCCCAAGGTCGCGCACGTTGTCGGCGCCTTGTAATTCGATGACGTTCAATGTGGTTGTGGTCCCTCGAGATAATTCGGTCATTTTGCCCGAACAAGTCTAGCTGATTTTGGCGATTCGAGCCAGAGGGGGAGTGGCCGGCGTCCATCGCTCCCGAGAGGCTGCCAAAAATCGTAAAAGGGGACGGTCCCTTTTTATGCGCTCGGGTGATGTTCTCGTTGCCCGGGCCTCCGCTTTGCGGGGATTCTTCGCCTTCGGCTCGGAATGACGAGATGCGCACCGCATGCGTTCTCGCGCGCATTCGGTCCGTGCAACCGGCCCTCGATTCCTTCCGCCGAATGAAGTGCGTGCGGTTTGTGGACGGGCGGGGGCGCGGCGGGGCTTCGCGTTAGAATGGCGTTAAAAGAGAAGGCGGGGTCCGCAAAGGGCCTGGCGCTACGTGGGATTTATCGCAGCATGCGCTGTCGGACCGGTGCTTCTTGGCCCGAAATGCCGCATGATGGCGAAAGAGCGAAATCGAGGACGAACTATGTGCCTTGCTATACCGATGCAGATCACCGAAATGCTGGATGGGGGAATGGCGCGCGTGACCGCGATGGGCGCCATGCGCGACATCGCCGTCGACCTGACGCCCGAAGCGCAGGTGGGCGACTATGTCCTCGTGCATGCCGGGTTTGCCATCGAGGTGGTCGATGAGCAGTATGCCGCCGAGACGCTCGAGCTCATCAAGACCATGGCCGAGCTCGTCGACGACCCGATGTTCGACGGCGAGGCGGTAGCCTGATGCCGGCGGGAGACGTGTCCGAAGGGGCGGGTTTTCAGGCCGAACTTGCCAAGTTCAAGGATCCCAAGCTCGCACGCGAGCTTGTTCGCACTATCGAAAAGCTGACGCCGGCCGGTGGGGCCACGCTCATGGAAGTGTGCGGCACGCACACGGTGTCCATTGCGCGTGCGGGCATCCGCGACCTCATGCCCGAGGGGACTCGCCTGGCCAGCGGGCCGGGCTGTCCGGTGTGCGTCACGTCCAACCACGACATCGACACGGTCATCGCGCTGTCGCGCGTACCTGGCGTGACCATTGCCACGTTCGGCGACATGACCCGCGTACCGGGTTCGACGTCGAGCCTGCTTGCCGAGCAGGCGGCTGGCCGCTCGATTCAGATCGTGTATTCGCCGCTCGACGCGCTCACGCTTGCGCAAGCGCAGCCCGATCGGCAAATCGTGTTCGTCGGCGTGGGGTTCGAAACCACGACACCGCTGGTTGCGCGTGCCGTGAAGCGCGCCGCCCAGCTGGGGCTCGATAATTTCAGCATTTTCGGGGCGCACAAGAACATGCCGGGCGCGCTGGAGGCCATCGTTGCCGACCCGCAGCTCAAGGTCGATGCGCTCATTTTGCCCGGGCACGTGAGCACCATCATCGGGTCCGAGCCGTATCGGTTCCTGGCCGAGCGCTATGGCGTGCCGGGCGTCATCACGGGATTCGAACCGGTCGATATCTTGCAGGGCATCGCCATGATCATGCGCCAGCTGCACGAAGGCCGTGCCGAAATCGAGATCGCCTACGCGCGCGGCGTCATGCCGCAAGGCAATCCGCATGCCGTTGCTGCCATCGACGAGGTGTTCGAAACGTGCACCGCGACGTGGCGCGGTTTGGGCGACATCGAGGGAAGCGGCTACAAGCTGCGCGAAGAGTTTGCGGCCTTCGATGCCGTGCGACGTTTCCAGCCCGACGTGGAGCCGACGGTCGAACCGCGTGGTTGCCGCTGCGGGGACGTGTTGCGCGCGCATCTCGCACCGAGCGAATGCCCGCTGTTCCGCAAGGTGTGCACGCCCGAAAACCCCGTCGGTCCCTGCATGGTCTCGAGCGAAGGCAGCTGCGCCGCGTACTACCGGTATTACTAGCTGCGCCTGCGCACTTGGGATTGTCCCACGGCCTGTACTGCCGGCTGCTCGTGCGCGCCATGCCTCGTCAAGGCCGCCGCGCTTGGGGGGTGTGCCATCACTGCTCCAAGCTGCGCAAATAGTCATAAGAAGGGACCGTTCCCTTTTATGACAATTTGGTCGGTCTCGCCTGCCGTCTTGGAGGTCGTAATGGTTCGTATCCCCGATTATAATACGTAAGGAATCTCGGTATGAATTCCACGGCTGGAGGCGTGAATTTGGAAGCCATCGACGCATTGCTCGAAAAAGCGTGCTTGACCCTCGAAGAGGATGAGCGCGGGCTCATGCTTTCCGACGGACGCATGTCGGTGCGGCCGGATTTCTCTAAGATGACCAGCCGTCTGGCCCCAGCTCGCCTGAACCGCGAGCTTCTGGTGCGAGTCGCCAAGGTGAAGCAGTCGAGGCGGCCAGGCGGCGAGCGTGCTGCTGCAACGCAGGCGGGCGTCATGGACCAGTCGGACGAATCGGCGCCTTGCCAGGCTGGGCCCGACCAGCAGGTTCGGCCCCTTGCCATTGATGCGACTGCTGGTTTTGGCGAGGATTCGCTGTTGCTGGCAGCTGCCGGGTTCGAAGTGCGGCTGTACGAGCGCAATCCGGTTATCGCCTTGCTCCTGCAAGACGAGATTTGTCGTGCCGCTGATGACCCTCGACTCGCATTCATCGTGGCGCGCATGAGCGTAACGAATGCCGACAGCGTGGAGGCACTTGCGAGCCTCGATGACGTGCCGGACGTTGTGCTGCTCGACCCGATGTTTCCCGGCAAGCAGAAGAACGCCCAGGTGAAGAAAAAGCTGCAGCTCTTGCAGCGTCTCGAGCGCCCGTGCGATGACGAAGCGGCGCTTCTGGACGCCGCGCTTTCTTCCCGCGCGCACAAGGTGATCGTGAAACGCCCGGTCAAGGGCCCCTATTTGGCCGGGCGAAAACCGAGCTATTCGCTGGCCGGCAAAGCCGTGCGCTACGACTGCATCGTGCAAGCGCGCTGACGGGCGTGACTGCGTCGCCGGTGGCTCCGCGCTTGCGGCGTATCCTGTTAACGTTCTTTACACCTGATCAGCCCGAACGGTGAGGGCCCAGATAAGGCGTATGTGAGCTGTGCGGGTGGAGGGTGGCTGGCTAGTGTTGCGGGTTGCCGGTCAGGAGGGCGATTTCCTGGGCGCGGCTGGGGTAGCGGGCGGTGAGTTCGGCAGCATTGCCATGCGTGTAGCTCTCGTCCGAATAGCCTGGGCACATGGTGGTGCCAAGCAGCGCCCATGATCCGCCTTCGGCCAAGCGGGAGCCTTGCCACGTGCCCGCGCGCACGAGATGCTGCACTTCTTGCCCGTTTAGGATATCGGGCCCGAGGATGGTTGTGCGGCTCGTGCCGTCTTCGAATAGTTCGAGCATTTCCACTGGGTCGCCGAGGTAGAAGTGGTAGATCTCGTCTCCAGTTAACCGATGCAGATGGGAGAACGCGTTGCCGCGCAGCAGGTAGAAAATGCACGTGCCCGCGATTTCGCCATCCGCCGTGCGCTGTTCGCTTACGTACGTGTTTACATGCAGGCCGCCTTCGCGCCCGAGCGGAACGAGCCCGAGTCGCTCGATGATGCTTGCAAGGGTTTCGTCGTTCATCAGCGTTCCTTTTCGGCGGCTGTCAGCTTCTTCGCTTGAGAAAGATGCGCCTATTCCAAGATGGCGTTAACTGGTCTTCGGTTGTCGTATCCTGCGCGGTCATACGGGGAGCGATGGACCGAAGGGGAGTCTCCCCTTCGGTCCATCTTGCGGCGAACTGAAGTCATAAAAAAGACTGTCCCTTTTTATGACGAAACGCAAACTGCTCTTACGCGGTTTGCGCGAGCGCCTGTTCCACGGCGGTTGCCAGCTGGTCGGCGCATGAGGTGGGACGGCGTCCGCACGTGTTGCCTTTCAGTAGGTCGATGGTTTCGCGAGCATCGGCGCCTTCAAGCAATTTGCCGATTGCCTTCAGGTTGCCGTTGCAGCCGCCGAGGAACGCGACATTGTGAATCTTGTCGCCCTCAAGGCCAAACGTGATCTGCTGCGCGCATACGCCGTGCGGTCTGTACTGGTATTGTTGCATCGTGCATCCTTTCTACAATGCGAGACAAACAAGAGCCGATTGTCCTGCTTGGGTTTTCAATTATCGTTCAGTTAATCCGACGCTGGTGTTGCGCCTCCGCTCGCGCAAAAGAATAGCGGCTTGGCCGGTATTCAGCGTCGCGCTGCACGCCAAAAGGGCGCTGCGGTGCGCTGGACTCCCATTCCGTTCGGCCGGTTCGGTCCACAAAAAGCGTCAACAGCGGCTCGTCAGAGCGCTAGTCGTCGATGGTGATCGAGGCGATTTTCGCCTGCTTGCTTTCGTCGTCGATGGCGCCCATCTGGGGATCGGTGACGTTGGGCAGGTAGTCTTCGACGATCTTGTCGACGGTCTTCATGCCCGCGTCGTCGATGGTGCCGAATGCGGCGTACAGGCCGTTGAGCGACTGGGCGACCATCGGGCTGGAATCAAGCGTGACGAAGAACGTGGAACGGGCGCTGTTGGGGTCGCTCGAGCGGGCCATGGCAACCGTGCCCTTCTTGAAATCGTCAGCCATCGGGTTGTCGTACCCGTTGGCGGAAAACTCGCCGACGACCGCTTCGAGGCTGCTGTCACTGCCTGATGCGGAGTTGCCCTTTGTGCCGCCCTGCATGCAGAATCCCTCGGCGAAACGGTAGAACGTCAAGCCGTTGTAGTACCCGTCGCTTGCCAGCGCGCAGAAGTTCGCCACGCTCGCTGGCGCGGCGTCGGCGTCGAGCTCGATGGTGATGGGGTCGTAGCCTTCGACCGTCAGCGTGGCATGATGGATGCCAGACGCGTAGGGGCCGCTCGCTTCTGCTTTCTTGAGCGCCGCGCTTTCCGCGCTTGCTGCGCTCGCCGCATTCGACGCGCTCGCGGCGCCGGAGTTGCTCGCGGCGCTCGAGCTCGACTGGCTGCATCCGCATGCGAGCAGCAGGCAGCAGGCGAGCGCTGCGCAAACAGCGGCAATCGCGGTGATCGAAGTCCTCTGTGCGTGTCTGGATATATTCATAGTGAAACCTTTCTCTTGTTCTCTGTCCATAATACGCATCTTTTCGAACGCGTCACGCAGGCCATAGTGCGGATCGCCCATTCTTCGCGCCACGTTCAAATATCGGGCTCTATGCGAAGCGGTGTCGGCACGGCGCTTTCGCTTGGGCAGATAAGCCGCTGGGCGGGGTGGACGGCCGGGATCTGCTTAACCGCCGTGGCGCAATGGGTTTCGCCCGCCCAGCGATTTATCGCGCATGAAGGCCGGCATCGGGGGTGCAACCCCCTCCAATGGATGCGTTTGCGCGCGTTCGGGGAAAGCCAGGACCCTTTTGGGCAAATTTCGGCCTTCTGAATGACAAAATGTAAGAAAGTTAACATATGACACAAGGAAAAGACGCTCCGGGCGGCGTGGAAACCGAGCTGGCCTTCAGGACGCGAATCTGCCACCTGGGCAAACGCCGTGGGCGACGCCGCATAGTTTCGGATGAAGCCTCAAGAGGTGTTAACATTCTTACATTTTGTCATTCAGAAGGCCGAGATTTGCCCAAAATGCAGGAAGGCACCGCAGGATGAGCGCAAACGCATCCATCGAGGGTAGCCCCGCACGACATCAGCTCAAATAACTCGGTTGTTATTTCGATGTTACGCCTCGAAATACTCGAGCGCGGCCTCGATGACGCGTTCGCGATCGGCGACGGGCAGGTTGTAGCACATGGGCAGGCGCACCAGGCGGTCGCTGTCGGCGGTGGTGTAGACGTCTTCGCCGCTGAACCTGCCGTATTTCTGGCCGGCGGGCGCGGAGTGTAGCGGCACGTAATGGAAGACGCACATGACGTCGCGTTCGCGCATGTGCGCGATGAATGCGGTGCGGTCTTCCAGGTCGCGGCACTTCAAATAGTACATATGCGCATTGTGTTCGCATTCGGCGGGAATGGTGGGGACGACGATGCGTTCGCGCGCCGCGAGAGGTGCAAACGCTTCGTTGTAGGCGTTCCAGGTCGCCAGCCTGTTGTCGTTGATTTCGTCGGCGCATTCGAGCTGCGCCCAGAGATAGGCTGCGTTCATGTCGCTAGGCAGGAAGCTCGACCCAAGGTCGACCCACGTGTACTTGTCGACCTGTCCGCGCATGAAGCGGGAGCGGTTCGTGCCCTTTTCGCGGATGATTTCGGCGCGCTCGAAGAAATCCTCGTTGTTCAGGCACACGGCGCCGCCTTCGCCCATCGAGTAGTTCTTCGTCTCGTGGAACGAATAGCAACCCAGATCGCCGATCGACCCGAGCGCGCGGCCCTTGTAGCGGGACATGACGCCTTGCGCGGCGTCTTCGACGACGAGCAGCCCGTGAGCGTGCGCGATATCCATGATGGCGTCCATCTCGCAGCCGACGCCCGCGTAATGCACGGGCGCGATGACGCGCGTGCGGTCGGTGATGGCCGCTTCGATTTTCGTCTCGTCGATGTTCATCGTGTCGGGGCGCACGTCGACGAAGACGAGCTGCGCTCCGAGATTGGCAAACGCCGTAGCCGTGGAGGTGAACGTGAAACTGGGCAGAATGACCTCGTCGCCCGGCTTTATCTGGCACAACATGGCCGACATGTCGAGTGCGGAGGACCCGCTCGTGGTCAACAGGACCTTCGGGATGTCGAAGCGCTCCTGCATCCATTCGTTGCATTTGTGGGTGAACGGCCCGTCTCCGCAGATCTTGCGATTCGTCTCGGCCGCTTCGCGCACGTAGTCGAATTCCTTGCCGACTAGTGGGGGAGTGTTGAAGTCGATCATCGCAGTGCCTTTCGATTGCAGAGAATATGCCCACCTCATTCTAGCCGACTTTGCAAGGCGTTCGCGAAACCCGAACGAATCAACGGATGCTCCTGACAGGACGCCGAGTGACCGAAAGGGAGTCTCCCCAACGGTCACAGACCGAAAGGGAGACTCCCTTTCGGTCACTGTTGGGCTTTCTGGCGGCGGGACAGGGGGCGCCTGACAGCGATGAGGGCGACGAAGCCGATGAGGCCGGCGAGCGTCAGGAGGGCGTAGAGGTGGATGTTGGGGGTTTCGTAGGTCCACTCGATGGTGTGATGGCCGGCGCCTTGCACTTCGACGCCGAGGAAGGCGGTGTCGGCCTTGAGGACCGTGGCGGGTTGCCCGTCGACCTTCACGCTCCATCCCTTGGCGTAGGCGACGGTGAACACGGCGATGCGCGGGTCGTCGTCGGGCGCATCGAGCTCGGCGCTCATGCGGTTGGTCTCGAGCTTGAGGTTGCTCAGCGCGCCGGCGGCCATGGCGGTTGCAGATTCCGCGATCGGCGCAACCGGCTGGCAGGTGACGTTCATCGAGCTGAACGTGTAATCGCCGGGCTCCTCGAACGTGATGGTCATCTCGGTCACCGGGTTTTTCGCATAGCCCATGTTGACGACCCAGTTCACCTTGCCGCCGTAGCGCGGGTGGTTGTTCGTGACGGGGAGGAACGACTTCACATGGTCGTTGCATTTCACCTCGATGGGGTATTCGATGGGCTTGTTGAACTGGATGTCTTTGAGCGTCGTCTTCAAATCGACGCTCTTGCCGTTGAGCTGGGCTTGCTCGGCTGGCGTATAGCCGTCGAAGCCGAGACCCTCGAAGCAGAGGTAGGTCTCGGCGTCGGGCAGGCCCGCAAGCCGGATGGTCATCGAGGCTTCCTTCTTCAGCGCGCGAATCACGCCGTCGTCATGGGTCAGGTTCTTGGCGTCGACGATTTCGTAGTCGATGTCTTGGGAGGAAAATTCGAGGTTGGCCTGCTTTGGAGTGCTCGTGAGCTGCGACGCGTCGATTACGGCGCCCTGGAGCAGCGCTTGCTGTTTTTCGACCATGGTCAGGCTGTCGTACTCGTCGCGCGCGATGCAGTAAGGCGTGGCGAAGGCGAGGGGGAGCGCTTGGTCGCTCTTGCTCACATGGAACTTCTTGTAGTCGGCGCCCGTCTCCGCGTAGCCGAAGGGTACGCGCCATGCATCCGTGTCCTTCCACACGAAGTATTTCGCCCCGGTAAACGCCTCGATGGCCAGGCGCGAGTCGGATCCGACGTAGCTGAAGTTCATGTGGTGGTCCGACAGGCCGAGCTCCTGCCTGAAGTCATCGGCAGCTTGGTTGTAGTAGCTCGAGTAGAAATCGATCGCCATCGTGCCGTGCGTGAGCGACGAGTTCTTCATCCCGCCGTACACGCGCGGGTACGAGTAGCGGTACGTCGAGTCGTCATCGACATGGTCGATGGCCGCCGCTGGGCTGCTGGTGGTGATGGCTTTGTAGGTGTAGCCGGCTTCGTCGAACGTCTCGATCCAGTTCTCGCCGAACGGGGAGCAGTACAAGGTGCTCATGGTCGCGACGCATATGAGGGATATCGCCCCCGATGCGATGGTGATGCGCAGGAGCGTTCGGGCCTCGGCGTCTCGCTTGCGCGCCTTGCGGCTGGTCGGCGACGTGCGCGAGAGCCGTTTCCATATGAAGAACGCGGCTACGAACAGCGTCGTCATGATGGCGGGCATCACGATGCCGCCAAGGCCGTCCTCGGTCACTTCGCGGATGCCGTACAAGATGCCGGTCGCCACGATGATCGCGACGCCGATGCCGACCCGTTTCCACTCATGCGCGCTGAAGCGGGGAAGGACGGGCATCGTCAGGCAGACGATGTATGAGCACACGAACCCGAGCAGCAGCATCCAGCGGTCGGTGACGTAGCCCATGCCGTTCATGATATGGCCGACGTTGGGGATGCACACGCCGATGAACACGAGCGCGAAGCCGATGACCCAGGGCTTGCGGGTTGCGTGGTCGTATTTCCGGCCGTTCAGCAGGAACAGCAGCACGCTCAAGGTGGGAAGGGCGCCCTGGACGATGCCGGGCGTGCTGATGAACGCGCCGATGGATACGACGCCGAGTTTGGCGTAGTAGCGGAAGGGGAAGAGCAGGTCGATGGCCGCCTTGCCGCCCGACGTCGCCCGCCCTTGCGATAGCAGCGCGTTGACCTGCGGGAGGAAGAACACGGCGCTGATGCACAGGGCCAGGATGAACAGCGCAGCGAACCGCGCGACCAGCTTCACGAAATCGGCCACCGAGCACTCGCGCGGCGTGGCGAAGTACTTGACCAGGCAGTACACGAGCAACGCGAGGCACGTCATGTACGAGTAGTAGGTCGACACGATGAGCTGCATCGTCATGGCCGTTACGAACAAGGCGGGCGTGCGCTTCTCGAACAGGTAGTCGGCGCCTTGGAACACGAGGGGCACGAGTATGGCCCAGTCGAGGAACTTCGGGTGGCGCAACACGCACCAGAACACGACGAACCCGCAGCATACGTAGCAGAGCGCCGCGATGCCGGTCGCTTTCCGGCCGTTTCCGCGCGAGAGGCAGTACGTCGAAAACGTCGTGGAGGCGAGTATCAACCTGAACCAGGTCATGATGGCGTACGAGACACCTATATATTGTGCGGGCATGATGAGCGCGATGATGTTGATCGGGTCGTTAAGGTACGACCCGAACGTGTGGGGGGCGTCGACGCCGTATCCCAGCGAATAGGTGAACATCGGCACCTCGACCGGCGCGCCGCTCGCAAGCTCGTTGCCGATTTGCTGAAGAGCCTGAATGCCCCACACGAGGAAATTCGCGTAGAGCGGTTGGGCGTCCATCGTCCACACGAGCTCGTACCCGCGGGCGAGGGGCAGGAGGTTCATTCCCAAAAAGGCGAGGGTGACGGCCGCGTAGAGCAGCCCGAAATACCACCGCCTGGGATGACGGCGCACCCGCTCGTTCAGTGCGGCGAGTCGCGTGCTGTTGGTATTGGCCTGTGCGTTTCCCATGCGCCCTATTGTACACAATGGGACGCTGTTCTTCGCGCGCCGAGTGTGCTGCGGGGCGGGTTGTATTACTGGTTGATACCATTTCCTGCTTGTCCGCCCCGGGCGGCGCGGGGACAGGCTTCGCTCGAGGCAAAATCGCCTCGAGCCTGTAGTCTCTCGGTCGATTTTGCTTAACCTCGCTTCGCCCGCCCCGCGCCGCCCGGGGCTGCTGGGCTGGATGGCGCGGGGCGGGCTCTGTGCTTCGTCGAACGGGTATTCCGTTGGGGGTTTGAAGGTGTCTTTTTGTAATAAAAAGGGTATGGATTCGTTGTAAACGAGCGGTCTTTCTGGTAACTTCTTTCTACTTATAGAGGAGCTAAACGAGGGAATGAACCAGAAACGAAGAGACGAGGGCGGATTATGAGGCAAACACCGAAAAAGAGAACCTGGTCGTTGGCGCTAGCCGCGGCGCTGGCGGCGGCGCTTATGGCGCCGGCTGCGGCGTGGGCTGCCGACGGCGGGCTTACCACGGGCGGACAAGGCGCTACCACCACGGTCACCGCGCAGGCGGCTAAGACCTACGATACGGAATACACGTCGCCGACGCCGACGAAGAAGGGGCAGGTCGTGTCCGATGGCACGTACGCGCTCGTTTCGGCGTCCGACAGCACCACGCTCAAGAAGGTCGTGGGCGTCAAGGGCAACAGCAAGGGCAACAAGGCAAACGTCATGCTGCAGAGCCAGACGGCCAACAAATCGCAGAAGTGGAACATCAACTACAACCGCAAGTCCAATTCGTACGTGATCACCAACGCGCGTTCCAAGAAGGTGCTCGCCATTTCGGGCAAGAAGAACGGCGCGAACGTCTACCAGGTCAAGAACAAGAACGCCAAGAGCGAAGTAACCATCAACAAGAGCAAGTTCAACAAGAAGCAGCTCTGGAAGATCACGGCCACCAAGACGGGCTACAAGATCACGTCCAAGGCAAAATCGAGCCTCGCGCTCAACGTCGATGGTGACAACATTTCCGTCGCGACGTCCGACAACTCGGCCGATCAGCGTTTCTGGCTTGCCGAAACCACCAAGTGGAAGGCCGGCAACGTGCTGCAGAACGGCTACTACACGCTTCGTCCCAAAGGCGAGACCAACGTTCTCGGTTTGGCCGTGAATCAGTTCGTGAACGGCACGAAATTCAAGTTGGTCGCAGACGAAGGTGAGGTCAGCCAGGCGTTCCAGTTCACCTCCCTCGGCGGCAACACCTATCGCATCGCCGTCGTTTCCACGGGCAAATCGCTCACCGTTTCGGGCAACTACGTCGCGCAGAAGAAGACGAGCGCGTCCAGCGCCCAGAAGTGGACGGCCAAGGTCACCGACGAAGGCACCATGTTCATGTGCAAGGGCAAGTACCTCACCATGGTCGGCGGCTATGCCGCAGTGAGCGCAACGCCCCAGGTGTGGTCGGTTTCTCCCACGACGACCGACATGTCCCAGCTTCAGCTGCGCGGCCTTTCCAAGGCCAACCAATACGGCGGCCGTTCCAAGCTCAGCAAGAAGTACGATTGCTACTTCTACCTGGCGCTCGACATTTCGTCGCATCAGCTGATGGTCTTCTCGCGCGATGACACCGACGAAGTGTGGGACCTCGAGGATCAGTGGCGCTGCTCCACGATGGCACATGACACCACGCAGTGGAAGCTGTGCAAGAAGCATCCCAACATCCGTACGTCGGGTGCGTACTTGTACACCAACGACCCGTCCAAGGGCTATTCGGCCTACTACTGGACCCACATCGGCTACGGCAGCTGGTTCCATTCCATCCTGTTCCGCCCCGGTTCCAAGTCCAAGCAGGACTCGCGCCTCGGCTACAACATCTCGCGCGGCTGCATTCGCAACCCCTACGAAAAGGCGAAGTGGCTGCAGGAGCACCTGAAGGATACGCCGACCGGTCTTTCTCGCTATTACTGATCTGGTAACGAGTTGGGGAACTGTTAGGAATCGGAGGTCGTTCGCCTTGGGCGAGCGGCCTCCGTTTTGAATGGAGAATGGGATTGTCGAGGATTAAATCATGCGTGTAGACAAGGTGGCAATAGCGCGCATCGTCGTTTTGGCGGGCATGTTCGCCGCATGCACGTTTTTGTTCTACCAGCAGGCCACGGGCGCGTATGCGAGCGATCTTCCCGCGCATCTTGCCCCCATGGATGCCGATAGCTACAGCGCGTTTCGGCTCGTCTTGTTCTTCACGCGCGATACGTTCGGGCTCATGGGGCCGGCGGTGTTCCTCGCGTTGCTCGAAATTGCGACGATTGGCATAACCGAGTACTTCATCCGCAAGCTCGCGCCCGACGTCAAACCGTGGGTCGCCCTGGTGCTGGCCATCGCGTGCAATTTCGTCATCGCGATCTACCTGCGCTTCGTGTACCACAACTTCACGGTCGGCTCTCCGAGCGCCAACCGGTGGCACAACTCGACCTATACCGGCATGCGGTTTTTGGCGATGTGCGCCATCGTGTTCTACCTGAAATTCGACGGGCAGATCAAAACGAAGTCGAAGGCGTTGAGCTGGGTCTTGTTCACCGTCATGCTGATTGCTGCGACGCTTACCAAGCCCAATTTCGTCGTCGCCTTCGGGCCGGCGATGCTCGTGTTCTGCATCATCGATCTTGTCCGCAACGGCAAGAGCACGGTGCCGAAATCGCTGCTCGTGGGTTTGTCGCTGCTCATCGCGCTCATCGTGGTCGTATGCCAGGTGATGCTGCTGTACCCGGCCGATGGATCCGCGAAGGGCGACAACCACATCGCGTTCGGCATCGCCGTGTTCTGGACGAGCCGCAATCCCAACGTGTTCGTCAATTTCTTCCAGGTCATGGCGTTCCCCCTCCTGGCGGCAATCGCGACGCGCCCCTTGTGGCGGACCGATCGCAACTATCTGCTGGCCATTCTCGTGCTCATCGTGTCGTTCTTCGAGAGCTTCTTCCTGTACGAGACGGGCTCGCGCATGAGCCATGGCAATTTCGGCTGGGGCTTGTGCTTCGGGCTGTTCTACGCGTTCATCGCATCGGCGATCGCGTTCGTCAACGCCCGCGGACGCGCGTGGAAGCTCGTGCGCGAAACGGATGCCGCACGGCCGTCTGGTGCAGGGGGCGGGGAAGCGCGCGCTGACGCGCCGGCCGCCCAAGGCGTCGAGGCGAGCGATGGCGTCGCGCTTGGATCGGGTGTCACTGCTGTGGTCGCCGCGCCGCCTGACCGACGTACGCCCCTCGATGTGGCCACGTTGGTCGTTTTTGCCCTTCACACCGCGTCTGGCCTGCTGTATTTTGGGCTCATGTTATTGGGACGCCAATACTTCTAATGCGAGCAGCGCAGGCGTACAATATATAGGACATAGTCTATTAGATGGTGGAATGCCATATGGCGAGCAGCGGGTGGTTGCCCGGTGCGCTGTGATAGGAGATGACCATGAGAAACTACGAACTCGACGAGAAGCTCGAGCACCTCAACGTGATGAAGACGTACCTGAGCTTGGTGCGCGAGCCCGTCGGGCCAAACAACGAGAAGCGCATTCTGCGCTTGCAGCAGCAGCGCTTGCAGGCGCTCATGAAAATCGCCTACGACATCCCGTTCTACCGCGAGCGTTTCGAGCGCTCCGGCACGAAGCCCGAAGATTACCAACGCGCCGAAGACCTGTACATGTTCCCCGTGCTCACCAAGGACGAGCTGCGCGACTGGATGGACGACGAGGCCGAGCGCTTTCCCGAAAAATACAAGCTGTGGCACGTGAGTCCCACGTCGGGTTCGACCGGGCGCCCGCTGCGCACGCTCATCAGCCCGCGCGAAAACGCGGTCTACACGGCCAATTGGCTGCGCACCATGAGCCTGGGCGGCTACAACCCCTTCACGGGAAAGACCATGAGCCGACCGAACTCGCTGCATGTGAAAATCGACCCGAACAAGGGCGATTCGCCTCTGCAGAAGTTGGGCATCCTGCGCCGCAAGTACATGTCCGACACCATCCTTCAGCGCGTCGACACGCAGACGCTCGTCGACGAGATCAACGCCTACCAGCCCGATTACCTGTACAACCACAAGAACGTGCTCGTGCGCATCGCCAAGTACGTCAAGGACAACGACCTCTACATCTGGAAGCCGAAGTTCTATACGCCCATCAGCGAGATGACCGATCCGCCCGCGCGTGCGCTCATGGAAGAAGTGTTCGGTCCGGGCTTGCTCGACGCGTATGGCATGGCCGAAACGGGGTCGTGCGTCGTGCGCATTCCGCAGCGCGATTACTACCAGGTGAACAGCGACGCATTCGTCGTCAACACGTACAACGCAACGCTCGATGGTCCGGCCGACGACGGCATGGCGGTCATCACGCCGCTGCTGAAGACCGAGCTTCCGCTCATCAACTACGCTTCGCTCGACTATCTGTACAGCTTCACCCACCACGGGCTGCGCTATGCCGCCGGCCTGCAAGGGCGCATGAACGACGTCATCTACCATTCCAACGGCACGACGACGGAGTGGGCCAACATCTCGGTGGTCATGAACTACACGCCCGAAGTGGTGTCGTACCGCCTGATTCAGGAAGAGCTCGGCAGCGTGCATCTCATCATGGTGCGCCATCCCGACACGCCCGTCGAGGAGCAGCCCGCCGTCGCCGCGCGCGTATGCGAGGGGCTTTCGGGCATCTTCAAGGATCCCGAGATGACGATCACCACCGAGTGGGTCGACGACATCCCGTCCGATCCCAACGGCAAGCTGCGCGTCATCGTCAACAAGGTGAAGCCCGCATAGGGTGAAACGGGTCTCCGGGGGAAGTGCCTCATACAGACCGAAAGGGAGACTCCCTTTCGGTCACCGACCGTTGGGGAGACGCCCTTTTCCGTCAGTGCGCCTGTCGAAGTGGGGCCGAATGCTGGCTCGGGAGGGGTGGAGGCCCGCACGATGTACCGACCGAAGGCGCTGGGCTGGAAGTTTCCGTCGGAGGTCGTGCAGGAAGTATTGGCTGATGGCGCAATGACCGACTGAACCCGCCCAGGGTGACCGAAGGGGAGTCTCCCTTTCGGTCTGTATGAGGCACTTCCCCCGGAGACCTGCTTCACGGGAGACGGCACCGTTATCCGCTGTGGTATCATGAATTAGTTTCAGCACGAAACGCACTAGTAACGAAATCAGCTGATGGGACGAAGGCCACATGGGAAATAAGACGCTACTCGTAATCGGGGCGGGACCGTTCCAGCTCGCGCTTGCCCGCAAGGCGGCCGAGCTGTGCGATGTCAAGATCGCCGCGCCCGTCATCTCCGAGGCGTTTCGGGCTTGCGCCCAGGCCACGCTCATCTCCGACGTGCGCGATTTCGAGGCCATTTTGGCGTTCGCGCGCGGCGAAGACGGCAGCGCTCCCATCGATGGCGCCATAACCGACGAGACCGACATACCCGTGCTCACGGTCGCGCGCGTGTGCGATGCGATGAGCCTGCCGGGCATCGGCCCCGAGACGGCCCGCTTGTTCACGAACAAGGCGCTCATGCGGCGCAAGATGGAGGAGCTCGGCATTCCCGTGCTGCCCAATCGCACGGTGTTCTCGCTCGAAGAGGCCAGGCGGGCCTACGACGAAATCGGCGGCGTCGTGATCATCAAGCCGGTCGATACGCAGGGCAGTCGTGGCGTGCAGATTTGCCGCAATGTGGACGAGCTCGTGGAGAAGTATCCCGAGGCGGCGCGGTGGTCGTCAGACCAGTCGGTCATCGTCGAGCGTTATGCGACGGGGCGCGAGTTCGTCGTGGAAGGGCTTGCGCTCGGCGGCGAATTCATCAACCTCTGCATCGGCGACACGCTGTATTTCGACTTGGGCGACTCGCTTTCGGCGAAGGAGCGTACGTTCCCGACTATCGCAGACGACGAGCTGCGCGATCGCGTGCTCGAGCTGAACACCCGCATCATCAAGGGTTTTGGGCTTTCGCAGGGCATCACGCACAGCGAGTTCGTCATGGATGGCGACGAGATATTCCTCATGGAAACGGCGGCTCGCGGCGGCGGGGCGTTCATCTCGTCCGACCTCATACCGTTGAGCTGCGGTTTGCAATCAGAGGAATTCCTGGTCAAGCTGGCGCTTGGCGAAATCGACTCGTTCGATCAGCTGCCTGGCGTGCGCGCCGTAGATTTCGGGGCGGATGCCGATGTGCTGGCGAAGCGTCCGCTACGGCATTGCTGCTACGTGGCGTTCTACATTCCCGAAGGCGAAGTGCTCAGCGTTCGCGGTGCCGCCGATGTGCTGGCGTTGCCCTATGTGCACAGTACGCAGATCGAGCGCATCGATGATCTGGTCGGCACGAACTACGCCGAAGGCCACACCGACAAGACCTCGCGTTACCTCATCACCATCGAGGCGCCGACGCGTGCCGAACTCGAGGAGCGCATGGCCCACGTGCGCGCCACCATGCAGATGGACGTCCGCATGCCCGATGGCTCAATCGAGGGCCTCATCTGGGAATAACCGCTCGATTATACATTTGGGGACAGTCCCCAAATGTATAATCTAGAGGTCGACGAAGGCGTAGCGGATTTCCTGGTGAAGGCGCTCGCGCGTTTCCTCGAGCTTGTCCTTTTTCAGTTCGCATTCCCAGATTTCGACGACGTGCCAGCCGTCGGCGGCCATGGCTTCGCGCACCTCGGCATCGCGCTGCTTGTTGCGGGCGAATTTCGCTTCCCAGTATTCGACGTGGTTCTTGGGCGTGCTCGCGTACTTGCATCCTTCGTGGTGGTGCCAGAAGCAGCCCATGACGTAGATTGCGATTTTGCGCCCGGGATAGGCGATGTCGGGATGGCCGTGGGCTTTTTTCCAGTCGAGCCGATAGCCGGGATAGCCCATCTCGCGCAGCATGTGGCGCACGAGCAGCTCGGGCTTCGTGTCGCGGCGCTTGTTGCCTTGCATCGACTTGCGCACGTTCTCGTTCGATGCCGGTGGGGCTTTTAGTTTTGCGACCATAAAGGCCCTTCGCTCGAATTGCTCTGCCAGACCTATGATATCATCAGCCCGCCTGAACCCACCTGGCAGGGACGCCGACAAGGTGTCAGGCGCATCATGCCGCCATTTGCAGCGAAATCATGCATGTCGTAGTGTCTTTCCAAAAATTGCGCATCCGCTCCAGCGTACTAAAGTTATAATGCTTGCTTATGTCAATTAAGGAGGAAAGCTAGCATGTTTGCACTAAAAGAGGGGGATGCGTTTGTCGTTCTTGCCATCCTGATCTACTTCATCGTCGTGCTGACCATTGGCTTCATCTATGCGAAGCGGTCGAATTCGTCGGCGTCGGAGTACTTCCTGGGCGGTCGCAAGGTGGGGCCGTGGTTCACGGCGCTCTCGGCGGAGGCGTCGGATATGTCGGGCTATCTGCTCATGGGAATGCCGGGTTTGGCGTATTTCTGCGGTGCGTCCGACGTGGGTTGGACGGCCATTGGTCTGGCCATCGGCACGTATCTCAACTGGTTGCTCGTGGCCAAGCGTCTGCGCAAGTATTCGGTTGTGGCCAACGACTCCATCACGCTGCCGGGATTCTATTCCAACCGCTTTCATGATGACAAGAACATCATCGCCACGGTGGCGGCCGTCATCATCCTCATTTTCTTCTGCGTGTATTGCGGTAGCTGCTTCGTAACGTGTGGCAAATTGTTCAACAGCCTGTTCGGCTGGGATTATTCGGTCATGATGGTGTTCGGAGCGCTCATCGTGTTCCTCTACACCATGGTGGGTGGCTACCTTTCGGTCGTGGCAACCGATTTCGTGCAGGGCTGCCTCATGTTCGTCGCGCTCGCCGTCGTCGTTATCGGGTCCATCACCATGGCTGGTGGCGTCGAAAACACCGTGGCGTTCCTTTCCGACATTCCTGGATATCTTTCCATGACCACCATGGCCACGCCCGAGCTTGGAGCCGATGGTCTGCAAGTTGTCCAGAACAACCAGCCGCTGTTCGGCGTGCCGGCTGAATACGGCCTGCTCACCATCGTGTCCACGATGTCGTGGGGCCTGGGCTATTTCGGCATGCCCCAAGTTCTCGTCCGCTTCTTGGGCATCCGTAGCGAAGAAGAAGTCAAGACCTCGCGGCGCATCGCCATCGTGTGGGTCATCATCTCGATGTTCTGCGCCGTGGCCATCGGCATGATCGGACGCTCCATCATGCCGACGCAGCTGCTCACGCAGTCGGCTGCCGAGAGCATCTTCATCTTGCTTGCGCAGACCATGCTGCCGGCGTTCTTCTGCGGCTTGGTCGTGTCGGGCATTTTGGCGGCGTCGATGTCGTCGGCTTCGTCCTATCTGCTGATCACGGGCTCGTCCGTGGCCGAGAACATCTTCCGCGGCGTGTTCAAGAAAAACGCGACCGACAACCAGGTGCTCATCGTGTCGCGCATCACGCTCGCCGTCGTGCTCGTGTTCGGGTGCTTCATCGCATGGGATGAGAACTCGGTTATCTTCAACGTCGTGTCGTACGCATGGGCTGGTCTTGGCGCGTCGTTCGGACCGCTGACGCTGTTTGCGCTGTATTGGCGCCGCACGACCAAGCAAGGTGCCATTGCCGGCATGGTCACGGGTGCGGCCATGGTGCTTATCTGGCACAACTTGATCAAGCCCCTGGGCGGCGTGTTCGGAATCTACGAGCTTCTGCCGGCGTTCCTGTGCAGTTGCCTGGCCATCGTGATCGCGTCGCTGCTCAGCCCCGAGCCCGAGCAGGCCGTGCTCGACGAATTCGACCACTACATGGACTCGACGCCCGAGGAGCGCAGCCTTGATGCCGTGCTCGAAGGCGAGATTTCGGTGCAGTAGCGCTCGCTCCCTTGCTTCGTGTGCCCTTTGGGTCTTGAACGTTTTGGAGAATGCCCCGTGGGCGGTGCCTGCGGGGCATTCGTGTACATGACCCGAACAACGGGCGATTCGCCTTGTAGAACGGTTCCGATTTGGCGCAGGGGCACGCTGCGCACGCTCGTTTACGTTAATTCTCGTTGAAATGAGCCAATCTGACTGTTCGCGACGAAGCTGAATTCTATAATCGAAGCTCACGTCCAAAACGATAGATGTCGCGTTCTTGCGCAGCGCACGATTGGAGCAAGCTATGGCATACAAGGATCTGAACACCAAGGACCTCACTGCACTCAAGGTGCAGCTCGAGGACGACCTGTCGCTGTACAAAGCCCAGAATCTAGCGCTCAACATGGCGCGCGGCAAACCGAGCGCTGCTCAGCTCGACCTGTCCATGGACATGCTGAAGCTGCTCAACACGCCCGAGGAGTGCTTTGCGGAAAGCGGGCTGGACTGCCGCAACTACGGCGAGCTCGAGGGCATCGACGAGGCGCGCAGGCTCATGGCCGTGATGCTCGATGACGATATGGAAAACGTCATCGTCGGCGGCAATTCCAGCCTCACGCTCATGTACA
>CAMOLA010000024.1 GCA_946618265.1 uncultured Eggerthellaceae bacterium | reverse complement strand
CTGTGCATGGCGCGCGTCGCCCATCGCGAGGGCTATCCCGAGATCGGCCTGTACTGGGAGAAGGCTGCCTACGAGGAGGCCGAGCATGCCGCCAAGTTCGCCGAGCTGCTCGGCGAGGACCTCGAGCCCAACATGAAGGCCGACACGAAGGCCAACCTGGCTTGGCGCGTCGACTGCGAGTTCGGTGCAACCCAGGGCAAGACCGACCTGGCCATGTGCGCCAAGAAGAACGGGCTTGACGCTATTCACGACACCGTGCACGAGATGGCCCGCGACGAGGCCCGTCACGGCAAGGCGCTCAAGGGTCTGCTCGACCGTTACTTCGGCTAATCGCCGTAATCATGTTTGCATGGGAGCCGAGAGGGCGATGCCCTCTCGGCTCTTAAAATCATAAAAGGGGACAGTCCCCTTTTATGACGTCGAGCGCATAACAAGGGACTGTCCCTTGTTATGATTTTCGAGGCAGTTTGATGCGGTGTCGGAGGCGCTGCGTTGCGTGAGGAGCGTTGATGGCGAAGAAGGCGAAGGGAAATGCGAAGCCTGCCAGGCCCGCGGGCCCTGTGGCGGCGCTTCTGAACTTGGATGAGGGCACGCCTCGCGGCGATGCCGTGCGCGCGGTGCTGGCGGAGCAGGGCATCCGCGCGAAGACCGTCACCGCCGATATGCTGGGCAGCCCTGTCGGCGCCATCGTGGGCCTTCCGGGATTCAAGCGGTCGAGCAAGCCGTTCGCGGGCGATGTCCCCGATGTCGAGTTCATGTTGCTGAGCGGCGTGGTCGGCGAGCGCCTAAACGAGCTGCTGGCCGCCATGCGCGAGGCGAATGCGCAGGTCGGCTGCAAGGCGCAGGTAACCCAGCACAACCGCCTTTGGCCGTTCGCCACGCTCGTTTCCGAAGTGTCGCGCGAACACGAGGCGATGAACTCGTAAATCGTCGATTTGCCCTCTAGGCGGGGTGGCGGCCAACCAGTACAATAGACGTTCTGGCGGGCGCATGAGCTCGCTCGGCACATGATGCGAAAGGACTTTCATGGCGGAATTGGAATTCGTGAAGCCGGCCGAAATCGAGACGCGCAGCTTCCAGATCATATCGGACGAGCTGGCGGAACGCGGAATCGTGCTCGATTCCGAGAACGAGCTTGTCATCAAACGCGTCATCCATACGTCGGCTGATTTCGAATACGCCGATACGCTGGCGTTTTCGCCACATGCCACCGCCATAGGCATCGAGGCGCTCCGCAATGGATGCTCGATCGTGACCGACACCAAAATGGCGGCATCGGGCATCAACAAGCGCGTGCTCGGCAAGTTCGGCGGCCAGGTGTACAACTACATGTCCGATGCCGACGTCGCCGCCGAGGCGAAGGAGCGCGGTTGCACGCGTGCGGCCGTATGCATGGAGCGCGCGGCGGCATTGGGCCAGCCGCTCATCTACGCCGTCGGCAACGCCCCGACGGCGCTCGTGCGCTTGCACGAGATGCTCCAGGCCGGCGAAATGCCCGTGCCGCCCGCGCTGATCGTGGGCGTACCGGTCGGGTTCGTCAACGTCGTGGAGTCGAAGGAGATCATCTGCGAGCTCGACGTGCCCTTCATCGTGGCGCGCGGCCGCAAGGGCGGCAGCAACGTCGCCGCCGCGATTTGCAATGCGCTTTTGTACCTGGCAAGCAACAACGTCCGCGAATAGCAACAGCCGACCTGGAATGCAACAGCCGACCAGGTCAGCTGTTGCATTCTGAGCAATATCGCCGATTGCATTCCCAAAAAAACGCCTGCAACTGCCTATTCGGCGGCCGCAGGCGCATCTTCGCTCAAATATGTGTCAAAGGGGTCTGACCCCTTTGACACATTCTTATTCCTCGGTTTGCTCAGCGTCAGGGCGCGGCGGGCGCTCGGTGACGGTGGCGAGGATGAGGTCGAAGGGGAGACCGGACCAGTGCTCGCGCACCATGGTGTGCGAGAAGGCGTCGGTGATCTCGACGATTTCGTCCTTGCGGAGGAACACGAGCTTCGCGCGGTCGGAAAGGCCCTTCTTCACCTCGCGCTTAACGGCATCGCGCAGGTCCGAGGCCTCCATGCCGTGCTTCTCGGCGGTGGTGCGCAGCAGCAGCCTGCCGTCGTCGGTGCGCTTGACGCCTTTCACGGCGTACTTCGGGTTGTCCTTGACCCAGCTATGGTCGTCGTGGACGGGATTGATCGCGACGAACACCTCGCTGCTGCCGTTCACCAGCTTGAGGATGCGCAGCAGGAGGTTGACGTCCATGTCGGGGATGGACTTCTTCAGGGATTCCTTGAATTCCTTGATGCGTTTGTAGAGGACGTCATCCTCGTAATCGTCGTCGAGCAACAGCTCATCAGTCATTGTAATGCCTCCTCGTGCAGTTCGATGCGCCTATGCGTTCGATTAGCGTAGCGTAAAAGTAAAGTGGATGGTATCAAATATTTATCTACTGCTATGGCAATTATTTGAACTCCAACGAAACTATCGTGCAATGTGCAAGAAAACCGCTCCCGTTCGAAGACGACATTGGCTTTCGTTGCCGTGGAATTCGGATGGCCTGACTAGCCGCTTCCATCGGAGCTCTGGATTCCGCGCGTTTGCACATTTGGGGACAGTCCCCAAATGTGCAAACGTGCGAATCGGGTGCGCGGACTTGCGGCAAGCGGTGCGTTGCGTCTAAACTGCGTGGAAGCTGCAGGCGACGAAACGATAGACGGAGGAACGATGGATCAGTACTCAAGCGGCATACCCGCAACGGTCGAGGCACTCGACGAGGGGGCGCTCGCGGCAGCGCGTGACAAGTGGAACGCCGTGGCCAAGCCTATTGGCAGCTTGGGCGAGCTCGAGCTCATGGTCGAGAAGATCGCCGGCCTTACCGGATCCGCCGACGTCGTGCTGGACAAGCGCGCCGTTATCGTGCTGTGCGCCGACAACGGCGTGGTCGCGCAGGGCGTTTCGCAAAGCGAGCCCGATATCACCACCGTCATCGCCGGCAGCGTGGCGCGGGGCATCTCGTCGGTGTGCCGTATGGCGCAGACGGCCAGCATTGACGCCTACTCGGTCGATATGGGCATGCTCGACCCCTCCGACGTGCCGGGCGTGATCGACCGCCATGTCGCACGGGGCACGGGCGATATCTCCACCGGTCCGGCCATGACGCGCGAACAGGCTGTCCAGGCCGTTCAGACGGGTATCGATCTCGTGGCTTACTTCAAGGACCGTGGATACAAGATACTGGCGACCGGCGAGATGGGCATTGGCAACACGACCACCTCAAGCGCGATGACGGCAGCCTTCACCGGATTGTCGGTCGAGGAGGTCACTGGTCGCGGAGCGGGGCTTTCGGATGCGGGACTTGCGCGGAAGGTGTCGGCCATCGAGCGTGCGCTCGCCGTCAACGAGCCGGATCCAGGCGATGCGCTCGACGTGCTGGCAAAGCTCGGCGGCTTCGACATCGCGGGGCTCGTCGGCCTGTTCATCGGTGGCGCCGTCCATCGCGTCCCCATCGTCATCGACGGCTACATCAGCGCGCTCGCGGCCGTGACGGCTGCGCGACTGTGCCCGGGCTGCACGTGCTCGATGCTCGCGTCGCATGTGTCGGCTGAGCCTGCCGCGCGCATGCTGCTCGACGAGCTGGGCGTCGAGCCCGTCATCCATGCCGGCATGCGCCTTGGCGAGGGGACGGGCGCCGTATGCCTGATTCCCCTGCTCGATGCGGCGCTGGCCCTGTACAACGGCACGACGTTCGACGAGACGGGCATCGACGCCTACGAAGTGAACCCCCAATGATCGCGTTCGTGACCGGAGGCGCCTCGTGCGGCAAAAGCGCCTATGCGGAACAGCTGTGCGTTGAGCTGGGCGGGCACCTCGTGTACCTTGCGGCCATGAAGCCCTTTGGCGAAGAGGGCGCCCGACGCGTGCGCAAGCACCGCGCACAGCGCGCCGGCAAGGGATTCGAGACGGTCGAATGCTACGAGGATTTCTCGCGGATGGCGCATGACGAACGCCTCGACGGCGCTACCGTGCTGCTCGAGTGCTTGGGCAACGTTGCGGCCAACGAGCTGTTCGCCGACGACGGGTTTTCGGAAACGGGCGACGTTCGAGCGAGCTGCGAGGGTATCATGGACGTGATCGATGCAATCGCCGAGCGCTGCGCCCATCTCGTCATCGTGGGCAACGAAGTGGGTTCCGATGGGGTGGCGTATCCCGGCGAGACGCGCGCCTACCAGGATCTGGTCGGCAGTTTGGCGTGCGCGTTGGCCGAGCGCAGCTCGCGCGTCGTCGAATGCGTGGCGGGCGTGCCCATCGTGATGAAGGGCTGACAGGCGCCGGCGTCTTCCAAGGCGCCGCGCTGTTGGAGAAGGAGGAAATGCAGGTGCAAGTGCTCGCTGGCTTGTTGCTGGCATTCAGCAGCTTCTCGAAGATTCCCGTTCCCCAGCTGGAATGGCGCGAGGGGAACATGCGCTACATGATGTGCTTCTTTCCCGTGGTGGGCGTCGTCGTCGGATTGCTGGTGGCGGCGTGGATGTGGCTTGCGCAGGCTGCCGGATTCGGCCCGTTCCTGCGCGGGGCGGGCATTGCGCTCGTGCCCCTGCTGGTTACGGGCGGCATTCACCTCGACGGGTTCTGCGACGTGGTTGACGCCCAGTCCAGCCATGCCGAGCCCGAGCGCAAGCGCGAGATCCTGAAGGACCCGCATGCAGGTGCGTTCGCCTCGATCGGCGTGGCGGCGTACCTTCTGGCCTACGCGGCGTTTGCGAGCGAGATTGGCTGGTCGTGGCAGGCGGCCGTGCTCGTCGGCGCCTTGCATGCGGCTAGCAGGTGCATGAGCGGTCTGGCGACCATCCTGTTCCCGACGAGCGGCCATGCGGGCATGTTGTCGATGTTCCACGAATCGGGGAGCGGCGCGCGCGTCCCCATCGTTTTGCTCGTCGAATTCGCGGCATGTATCGTCGTCATGGTGTTCGTGCACATCCCGGCGGCCGTGGCCATGGTCGGTGCGGGCCTGGTATGCCTCGCGGCGCTGTTCCCGTTCGCGAAGACCCAGTTCGGCGGCATGAGCGGCGATCTCGCGGGGTTCTTTCTGCAGGTGGCCGAGTTGGCGATGATCGTCGCCTTGATGGTCGTGTCGAAGGTGGTGGGACTATGATTCTCGTAGTTGGCGGCTTGGCGTCGGGCAAGCGTTCGTATGCGCGCAGGCTCGGCTACGACGATGCCGATTTCTCGCGCGATGTGGCGGATGATCGGGCCGTCTTGCTGGATGCTCACGAGCTGGCACGAGACGAGGGCTGCGACATTGCAGCGCTGGCCGCGAGGATAGCCGATGGCAAGAAAGTCGTGACGTTCACCGAGGTCGGATCGGGTATCGTGCCGATTGATGCAGGCGAGCGTACGTGGCGCGAGCAGGCAGGCGCCCTCGCGCGCGAACTGGCCGGCAGGGCCCAGGCCGTGGTGCGCGTGACGTGCGGCGTTCCCGAGGTCATTGCGGGCGCGATCGGAGCTTCGTATGCAGATGGCTCGACGGTCGGCGCCGAAGCTGACGGAGCGTTGCCGCCCCATTCGTTCTTCTCCAATCGGGCGTGCAAGTACTTCCCCTGTCATGAGGGCATCGACGAACGGGATTTCAACTGCCTGTTCTGCTATTGCCCGTTGTACGCGCTCGGACCGGCGTGCGGTGGCAATTTCACCTATACGAAGAGCGGTCGCAAGAATTGCAAGAACTGCTCGATCCCGCATCGTCGCGACGACGGCGTCGACCTCGTGGCGAAGCACTACGCCCAGCTCGCCGACCTCGCTGCACGCAAGGGCCACTGACCGAAGGGGAGTCTCCCCAGCTCTCACTGACCGAAAGGGAGTCTCCCTTTCGGTCAGTGAGAGCTGGGGAGCGGTTCTGCCGGCTTGCCGCTTTGCGAACCGTTCTTTGCGTTGGGGTGAACTGTCGTTATCGAGCCGCGAATGGCAAGCCGCGAAAAAATCCGCTTGATGCAGAGTCGTGCCGAGCGGGCATCTCACCAGCTCGTTCGCAATGGTTTGTGCAGAACGACGATTGTTATCTCCTAATATAAAAAAGTTTTATAGCACGAGGATAGAGCTACATTGCTGTTGCTATACTATTATGGCAATGGTATTTCAAACCGTACTTTTGAGGAGGCTCAACGTGATTATCATTGGTGAGAAGATCAACGGCTCCATTCCCAAGACCGGTGCCGCCATCGCTGCGAAGGACGAGGAATACATTCGTATGCTCGCGCGCACCCAGACCGAAGCTGGTGCAACCTACATCGACTGCTGCGCATCCGTCAACGAAGGTGAGCTCGATGTCCAGGAGTGGCTTATCGGCCTGATTATGGAAGAGTCCGATCTTCCTATTTGCATCGACAGCCCCGATCCCCAGGTGTGCGTCGACGCCATGAAGTTCTGCGGCGACCGCGTAGGCCTCATCAACTCTGTCTCTGGCGAGGGCAACAAGATGGACATCGTGTTCCCCGTCATCGCTGACACCAAGTGGGGTTGCGTTGCCCTGCTGTCCGACGACTCCGGCATTCCGGCTACTGCAGAGGGCCGCATCGAGGTCTTCAAGAAGATCATGGCGAAGGCCGAAGAGTACGGCATCTCCCCCGATCGTCTCTACATCGATCCGCTCGTAGAGACCCTCGGCGCCAACGAGGAGAGCCTCATCACCTTCAACGAGTGCGTGAAGACCATCAAGGAGATGTATCCGACCATCCATATCACCTCCGGTCTGTCCAACATCTCGTTTGGCCTGCCCAGCCGCAAGCACATCAACATGCCGTTCCTGGTCCTGGCCATGCAGGCTGGCATGGACTCGGCCATCATGGACCCGACGAATCGCGATATGAACGGCGTGCTGCACGGCACCGCCGCCCTCCTCGGCGACGACGACTTCTGCCTGGAGTACATCGAGGCCTATCGCGACAACCTGTTCGGTCCCATCAACCGCGACTAAGTTGCTCCTTGAGCGAAGCGGCGGGCGGATGCTCGCCGCTTCTTTTTATATAACGGGCCGAAGGGCTGGTAGATTCAGATGCGTCAGCTCGCCGCCCTTCGCTGAGGGTATAAGGAGTCGAAATGAAACTGTTCATCGACGAGTCGGGAAAACGCCGTACGGCAGAGGCGCTCGAGGGGCAGACCGTCCTTGACGTATTGCAGCTCGAGCGCATTGATATCCAGGCTACGTGCGGTGGCGTGGGCAAATGCGGCCGATGCCAGGTGCTGGTCCGCGATGAAGAGGGTTTGAGCTACCGGCTGGCATGCACGACGCCGGTCAAGGACGGCATGGAGGTCGTTGTCGAGCACGCGGGCGTCATGGAGGTGCTCGAAACCGGTGTGACGAGCGCGTTTCCGCCCGACGAGGGCGCGCAAGGGTATGGCATTGCCATTGACATCGGCACGACGACTGTCGTGGCACACCTGCACGACTTGTCGACGGGCGAGCGTTTGGCGACCGTGGGGCGTCCCAATCCCCAGATCGCATTCGGAAGCGACGTCATCAGCCGCATCTCGGCGAGCGTCGACGGTAAGCTCGACCTCATGACCGGCGTTATCGTCGATGCCATGTGCGAGATGCGGGACAAGTTGTGCAAGGCGGCGCGCATCGATGCGGACCAAGTGGCCGCTGTGGCCATCGCGGGCAACACCGTCATGCAGCACATTGCGGCTGGCCTCGCCCCAGACGGCATCGGGTACAGCCCGTTCACGCCGTTATCGCTGTTTGGCGACGAACGTGAGGTCGAAGGTCTCGGCACGTGCTATTTCACGCGTTGCATCGCCGGTTACGTGGGAGGCGACATTACGGCTGGCATGCTGGCTTGCGCAATCGACGCTGGCGGAACAAGGCTGTTCTTGGACCTTGGCACGAACGGCGAGATGGCGCTTGCCTATGATGATAAAATCGTCAGCTGCGCGACGGCCGCAGGCCCGGTGTTCGAGGGCGCCAACGTGCATTTTGGCATGCCCGCCTCGCCGGGGGCCATCTCCAAGGTGTCATTCGAAGATGACGAAGTGAAGATCGGCACGGTGGGCGACGCAGCGCCCATCGGCATCTGCGGAACGGGCATCATCGATGCCGTGGCGACCATGGTCGAGCAAGGAGTCGTCAGCGAAACCGGCCGCCTGCTTGATCCCGAGGATATCGACGGACCGGCTGCGCGCTTCGTGGGAGAAGAGGATGGCCGCAACGTGTTCTATCTGACGGATGACCGTTCGCTGTACATCACGCAGGCCGACGTGCGCAACCTGCAGCTGGCCAAGGCGGCGGTGTGCGCGGGCATCTACACCATGGTGGAATACGCCGGCATCCAGGTCGATGATATCGAATCGCTCGAGATAGCGGGCGGTTTCGGAGCGTACCTCAACTTGAAATCAGCTGCGACGATCGGGTTGTTCCCCGCGCAGCTGTTGCTGGTTGCCAAGAGCGTGGGCAACACGTCGGGCGAAGGGGCGACCGCTTTGCTCGTGTCGAGTGCGGCGCATGCGCGCGAGGACGAGATCGTCGAGAAATGCGATTACCTCGAGCTTTCCACGTCGCTCGAATTCAACAAGCACTACATCAAGATGATGGAGTTCGGCGACGATTAAGCCGTTGGCCACGAATCGCCGCTCCGAGCGGTCACGCCGGTGCAAAGTAAGTGGGACAGCCAACCTGGTTTGCTGTCCCACTTTGTGGTGATGTTGGCCCGCCTCCGACGCGGGCCAACATCACTCGCTTTACTGAATTATGGGTGGTATTAATCGTCGATCGGTGTGCTGAGGCGCATCGTGCGGTATGCTCATCGCATCACGAGGAAACGTATGAAGCAAGGGGGGCTTTGATGAGCGTTATCGAGGATTTGGCAGCAGGCCAGGGATTCGAGTGCATGGGAACGTGCAGTGCGAAAGACCTGGTTGCGCGCGAGGAAGTGCGTTCGATGTGCGCTGCCAACACGTGCAACATGTACGAGCACAGCTGGGCTTGTCCGCCTGCGTGCGGCGAGATCGCGGATTTCCAGAAGCAGATGAACGAGTTCGACCGCTGCCTCGTCGTCCAGACGGTGGCCGAGATGGAAGACGACTTCGACGTCGAAACCATGCAGGAGGCTGGCGATGCGCAGAAGCGTCGCGTGCTCGATTTGGTCGAGGCCATCGATGCCGCCGGCTTGAGCGACGAGGTCATGGTGCTGTCGGCGGGTACATGCACGCTGTGCAAGGAATGCACTTACCCGGATGCGCCATGCCGTTTCCCCGCCAAGCGCCTCGTTTCCATGGAGGCGGCGGGCCTTGTCGTTTCGGAAGTGTGCAACAAGGCCGACATTCCCTACAACCACGGTCCGCTGACCATGACCTATTCGGGTTGCGTGCTGTACCACGACGTCGCGTAGGCACGTTGCTCGCAACGTCTGCTCCGCTGTTTCGATAAAGGAGAATCATGATACGCATAGGAATCGATACCGGCGGCACGTACACCGATGCGGTTATCGTCGACGTTGAGAACGGCGGCATTCCGCAGGTGCTGGCCAAGGCCAAGGCGCTCACCACGAAAAGCGATCTGACACGCGGCATCGGCGCTGCGATGGATGCGCTGCCGCCCGAAAAGCTCGCGCTTGCCGAGCATGCCGCCATTTCGACCACGCTCGCCACCAACGCGTGCGTCGAGGGCAAAGGCGGGCATGCCAAGCTCATCATTGTGGGTACGACCGACGAGATCCTGCATCGCGTCGATGCTAAGAACAAGTTCGGCATTCCCTACGAGGACGTGTTGACGCTGGATTTCGTTGGATCGTATGACGGCAGCGAGGTCACGTTGCCCGATTGGGAGGGGCTCTACAAAGCCAACCCCAAATTCTTCGATGAAGCTGATTCGTTCGGCATCGCCAGCTTGTATGCGCTGAACAACGGTGCCGCCGTCGAAAAGAGCGGCGCGGCGTTCCTGCGCGAGAGGTTCGGAAAGATCGTGGTTGAGGCTACGACGGTTGCGGCCGAACCCAACGTCATCGAACGCGGCGCCACGGCGCTGCTCAACGCTCGCCTCGTGCCGGTCATCGGAGAATTCCTGGATGCAATCGATGCGGCGTTCGTGGCGCGTGGGCTTTCCATTCCGATATCAATCGTGCGCAGCGACGGCACGCTGATGTCCGAGGAGCTGGCTCGCACGCGTCCGGTCGAGACCATTTTGTCGGGACCGGCGGCCTCGGTGACTGGCGCGCAGGTGCTTTCCGGAGAATCCGAGTGCCTGATCGTGGACATCGGCGGCACGACGTCGGACATCTCGCTCGTGCACAGCGGCCGGCCCAACCGCACCGACGGCATTTCCATCGGAGGCTGGAAGACGCAGGTACCGGGCGTGTTCATCGACACCATCGCCCTTGGTGGCGATACCGTGGTTCGTTACACGAAGAACTACAAGCTTGAGCTGGGCACGCGAAAGGTGACGCCGCTGTGCATCGCGGCCGGCCGATGGCCGCAGGTCGTTGACGCACTGCGTTATTACGTCGAGCACGCGGTCGTGGATTACGCGTCGCGTTACGAGCTGCTCTACCTGCTGCGCGATCCGGGCGATATCTCGCGGTACACGCGGCCCGAACAGCAACTGCTCGAGTTGCTAAAGGGCGAGGGTCCGGTTTCGATGTACGACCCTCGGATGGACATCGTCGGGCTCAAGCCGCAGCGGCTCGAGGACCAAGGCATCGTTATGCGCTGCGGCATGACGCTGACCGACGCCATGCATCTACGTGGCGATTTCGACGGCTTCGATGCCGAGGCGTCGAGGCTTGGCGCCCAGTGCCTGTTGAAGTCGTATCGCGGCAAGGACGCAGCGGAAGACGAGGGCGAGATCGCGAAACTCGCGGACGAGATATATGATTTGGCGCAGTTTCGTCTTTACGGCCAGGTCATTGGCGCTTATGCGCAGGATCGCTATTGGCCGGACGGGAAGACGGCTCTCGGTGACCAGATGAAAGCCATCGTTCGCGCTACTTGGAATGCGCGGAACGATTCGGGTTCCAAGCCGTTCGATGTGAGCTTCGGGGGATCGTCTGCGCTCGTGGGCGTGGGCGCTCCTACTCATGTGTTCCTTGGTGAAGTGGCAGACGCTTTGGACCTGAAAGGCGTCGTGCCCGATCATGCCGAGGTGGCAAATGCGGTGGGTGCCGCGGCTTCGCGGGTCACGGTCATCCAAGAGGTGCGCGTGATGCCCCTGCGTGGTTCAGATGGTGTGGTGAAGAGCTATCAGGTGGCTGGAATCGGCTCTGCATGCATGTACGAAAATGCGGAAGATGCTCTGGAGGCTGCCCGCGTTCAAGCGCGCGAGCAGGCGCAGGAAGAAGCGCGTCGCCGCGGTGCCGTTGGCGAACTGAAATGCGACTTGAGAGAAGGTCGCCATGTGTACAAATCCTACAGCAATATGACGATTGTGAGAGGATGGACCGTGTCCGTGACGGTCGAATAGTCACTTTTATTAGTCAAAAATGACGATTCATAAAATTCTTTTATTAAAAATCTAACAGTCTAGATAACAGGTGATGAAAACGAGACGTTGACCTGGTGATGTATACGAATAATTGACCGATTTGGCATAGGTGGCTTGCCATATTTGCGGCTTAAATTACAAACGCCCAGTTCAATCTCTCGAATCATCTTAATCCATCACCCGTTATCTAGACTGTTAGAATTAAAAAAAGTCATTTGGGCCATTTTGCTCTTGACTTAACAGGGTAATAAAGATATTTTATGACCGTAGCAAAACCATGAAGCTCAAGTCGGCATACAGGAAAGGGGAGCACCATGGCTATTCTTGATGATCTTCGCGAGAAGACAATGAAGGGCAAGAGGAAGGAAACCGGTCCGCTCGTACAGCAGGCTCTGGACGAGGGCATGGATCCTCAGGAAATCCTTGACGCAATGATCGAAGCCATGGGCATCATCGGCGAGCGTTTCACCAAGGGCGAGTGCTTCGTGCCCGAGATGCTGGTTGCAGCTCGCGCCATGACCGCTGGTACCGACGTTCTGAAGCCCGCGATGGTCGCTGGCGGCACCGAGCCGCTGGGCTACGCCGTCATCGGCACCGTTCAGGGCGACATGCATGACATCGGCAAGAACCTCGTTCGCATGATGATCGAGGGCAAGGGCGTCGAAATCGCCGACCTGGGCGTCGACGTTGCTCCCGAGGCCTTCGTTGACTACATCAAAGATCATTCGGAGTGCAAGGTTGTCTGCCTGTCCGCTCTGCTGACCACCACCATGCCTGCGCTCGACGCCACCGTCAAGGCTATCGCCGACGCTGGCCTGCGCGACCAGGTCAAGATCATGATCGGTGGCGCTCCGGTCACCCAGGAGTTCTGCGACGAAATCGGCGCAGACGCCTACACGCCGGATGCTGGTTCTGCAGCCGAGAAGATCGCCGAGTTCTTCTAGGATAACCCTGACTGTACTTGATAGACGCGCGGGCCGCCTGCTCATCGGGTGGTCCGCGCGTTTTTTTGCGTGAGGGTTTCGCGCAAGGCGCTCACGGCGCTTGCGGCGCTTGTGGCGCAAATGCGAAACTGCTTCTATGGAAAAAAGCACCTCGACCATGAAGCCGAGGCGCTGTTAGTTTGCGGGGAACGCGTTGCGCTATTAGCCGAGGCGCTGGGAGCCTTCGAAGGTGAATCGGCCGAGCTTGACGCCGCCCAGGATGTGCACGTGAAGATGGCTGACCGTCGCTGCAGAATCGGGGCCGGTGTTGATGACCGAACGATAGCCGGATTCGCCAACGCCCTTGGCCTTGGCGACCTCGGGAACGACTTTCAGCAGCTTGCCGAGCAGCTCCTCGGGGACGTCGTCCTGCAGGTTGTCGAAGTGCTGCTTGGGGATGACCAGCGTGTGGACGGGGCATTCGGGCTCGATGTCGTCGAACGCGTAGAACAGGTCGTCCTCGTAGACTTTCTTCGAGGGGATTTCCCCGGCTATGATCTCGCAAAACAGGCAATCGCTCATGATGCTTCCTTTCGCATGACGTTTGATGTGCGCTCGTCTAGTCTATCACGATTGGCGCATACGATACGTGTCGTGCATGTTACGTTACGTCGACTGATGTTGCTGTTCGCACGAATGCAACAGCCGACCTGGTCGGCTGTTGCATTATTCGCGGAGCTGGCTGACGAGGTTGTCGGTCTCGCGGGCGATGCGCATTTCCTCGTCGGTTGTGACGACGCAGATCTTGATGGGGGAGTCGTCGATGGAGATGATGCGGTTCATGCCGATTTGGCCGGTGACGTCGTTGCGTTCCTTGTCCAAGATCATGCCCATGTGCGCGAGCCCTGCGAAGATGCGCTCGCGCAAGTCGGCGGAGTTCTCGCCGATGCCGGCCGTCATGACGACGGCGTCGGTGCGGGTCATCGAGGCGTAGTAGCTGCCGATCGCTTTCTGCACGCGGTAGACGTACATGTCGATGGCCAAGTTTGCGCGCTCGTCGCCGCGGTTGGCCGCGTCGAGCACGTCGCGCATGTCGCCCGAAGTACCGCTTATTCCCAAGATGCCGCTTTCGCGGTTGAGGATCGAGTCCATTTCGTCGAAGGTCCGACCCTCTTCGCGCATGATGTAGGTGATGATGGCCGGGTCGATGTTGCCCGATCGCGTGCCCATCATAAGGCCCTCGAGCGGCGTGAAACCCATTGTGGTGTCGATTGACTTGCCGTGGTTGACTGCGGTGATCGATCCGCCGTTGCCCAGATGGCACGTGATGAGGCCGAGGTCGCGCAGTGGCCGCCCCAGGAGGTTGGCAGCCTGTTGGGCAGCATAGCGATGCGAGGTGCCGTGGGCGCCGTAGCGCCGGATGTGGTACTGCTCGTAGTAGCGCATGGGCAGTGGGTACATGTAGGCCTTCGGCGGCATGGTAGTGTGAAAAGCGGTGTCGAAGACGGCGACCTGCGGCGTTTCGGGCATGAGCTTGCGCAGCATGTCGATGCATGCGTCGGCGGCCGGGTTGTGCAGCGGCGCGAGCTCCTCGCATTTGTCGAGGTTTGCGCGAGCCTCGTCGTCGATGATGGCCGCTTTGGTGAAGTACTCGCCGCCGGCCACGATGCGGTTGCCGATCGCGTCGATTTGCCCGAGGCCGCTGATGGGGCTTTCGGGATCGTCGGTCATGACATCGAGCAGCTTGCGCAGGCACTGAGCGACCGATAGGCCCGCCACGTTGTATTTCACTTTCTGGAAGTCGGGCGCAAACGAAATGCTCATGTAGGCATCGTCGGTGCCCACCTTTTCGGCGAGACACTTCATGCGGGCATCCTTGCCCTCGGTTTCGATGAGTTGGGATTTGAGCGACGAGCTTCCTGCGTTCACGACGAGCACGAGCATAAGGTGCACCTCCGAAATTACCCTATCAATCACTTATGCCCATTATAGTGTTAGGGTGTTCCGATAAGCGCCTCTTGTTGATTATCGGCTTCGTTTCTCGATGGGAGAAACGCATGGCAACGCATCAACGGAGTGGGCAGGCAATCAGATTGCCTGCCCACTCGTCCGGATAGGCTTCTTTAGCCGCATCGCTCGCAGTAGAAGCCGAGCTTGCGGGCGTTGTCGTAGGGATCTCCGTCGGGATGGGCGAGCGCTTCGGTCAGCGCGCGCATCTCGGGCGTCACGATGGCCTTGCCGTTCTCGTCCCTGCCTGGACGCGCTATGCTGCGCGCATCGCGGTCGGCGCTCCATTTGCCCTTTGCGTTATCCGCGGTCATCGTTTGCTCGTCTTTCTCTCGGCGGTTCACGTATATGATACGCGAACCGAATGCGCGCTAGTCGCCGAACATCTTGTATTCGGAAATCAGCTCCTTGGGTTTTCCCGCAATCCAGCGCTTCGCGTCCTCGAGCGCCTCGGTGCGGAAGGCCTCGTCGTCGATGAGCTTGCGGGCATAGGCGGCGACGTCGTCGAGCGCTGCAGCCAGGTTATCGTTAAACTCGCTGCGCAAGCAGCTTTTGAACAGACCGTATGCTTCACTTGCGTCGAAGATGCGGGTGTCGCGGTACTTGCCGGCAAGCCAGGCGTGCACGACGCCGGTCACGTCGACGTCGACCTGCGCGTTGGCTATGAGGCTCTCGAGCGGCAGCCAGTTGCCGTCGAATACGCCGTCTTCGACATGTCCGTTCGCCTCGTCGCTGACGACGACGAAGTTGCGGATGCGGTCGGCGGTCGAAAGCGCCATGCCCTTGGAGTTGAGGCTCTCGAACACGAGCTGTGGGCTGTCGTCGTGTCCGAGCAGGATGCTCGCAACCTCGAGCCGTTCGAGTCCGCGCCACAGCTGCGCAACGTCGAAGTCCGGCTCCTGCATGCGCGCGTAGAACAATTCGAGGTTGTCGATAAGGCGGCCCGCAGGTTCTGCCGGCATGACACCTGCGCCCACGAGCGCATAGAGCGTGTCGCGGTCCATGAACGACAGCGCCAGCTTGCCCGACGTCGCCGAGCCGCAGTCGCCGCTCGTGCGCAGATAGCGTGCGAAGACGTCGTTTGCCGAAAGACCGCCGACCTGCTTGCCCGTCTCGTCGAGGTAGCGGGCAAGCGCGCACAGCAGCAGGGTTAGCGTGGTCATGCGCTGCTGGCCATCGATGACGTCGAGCTGCTCGGCGCCTTGCCAGCTTTCGGTGTCGGCCGCGTACAGCAGCATTCCCATGAAGTGCGGTTCCGCGTCATCGGCTTGTGCGCCTGTTTCCATGATATCGTCCCACAGCTCGTTGCACTGCCGCGCGTCCCACGAGTACACCCGCTGGAACACTGGAATCACGAATCGGGCGTTTTCGTAGCCCAGGAGCTCAAGAAACGGTTCTTGCTGTATGTTCATGATGATCGTCTCCTACCATTGCGGGTCGACGCCGAAGTGCTTCTTGAAATACTCGGCGCTTTCGGGGTTGTCCAGCTTGGCGCGCTTGCGCCCCGACACGCGCGTCTTGTGGCCGAGCTTGGCCCAGTCCGCGGTCTTGTACTTCTTCACGGCGTGGTAGCGGTAATGCTCGGCCCAGACCATGCAGAACGCGTACAGCTCGTCGAGCAAGTCGTCCACCGTGCCGTCGTATTCATCCTCGCAGAAGCTCTTGAATATGCTGAATGCCTGGTCGTCACCGAATTTGCGAACCTTCTTCAGGCGGACGGCCAGCCAACCCAAGATGGCGTTGTTCAGCTTGATCGAACCCGGGTCGTCGCCGAAAACGCCCGTGATGGGCTCCCAATATTTCTCGAACAGGCGCTTCTGCTCGGCATGGCTTTCGGCAATCAACAGGTAATTGCGCACGAGGTCGGCCGTGACGAGCGGCACGCCCTTCGAGTTGAAGCTCTCGAAGATGACGGGCGCCTGTCCGCGATGATCGAGCTCGGCTGCGATGACGACGAGCGATTGCAACCCCTGCCACAGCTCCATGGCGTCGAAGCCGCTCTCGCGCATCTTGCCGGCGAAGTTGTCCAGGTTCTCGATGACGCGGGGCGATGGATGCTCGGGAAGGGTTGACCCGCTTACAACCGCTTCGAGCGTTGCACGGTCGGCGGGGGATAACAGCAGTTTCGTTCCGATGGCGCCGTTCAAGAACGTCTCGGCGATGTAGTCGGCATCGATGCCGAACAGCTGGTCTCCTGTTTCGCGCATGTGCTGCGCGAGCGCCGACATGATGAGCGTGACCGTTGTCAGGCGTTGTTGGCCGTCGACAATTGAAAGCTGGCGCTTGCCGTCATGCGGCTCCTCGAGGTAGATGAGCGTGCCCATGAAATGGGAGCGATGCGCGCGGGCCGCGCGGAGCAGATCGCGCCACAGCTCATCGCATTGCGGCGTATCCCACGAGTAGGCGCGTTGGAATTTGGGGATGGAGAACCTCACATCCGGTGCTCCCATCAGGTCGAGGAGCGATTGTTGCTCGATTCGCATGAATCCTCCGTTCTCTCGGCGCGCTGCCACGATGGCACGCCCATTTCGTTGGCGCAATCGTAACAAAGCGCTTCGCAGCTGATTTCGATCGTGTTGCAAAATCGAACAGTATGTCCGAAAATGTTCGAGATTGCAGGTTGCTCGGTAAGAGCTGCCATACAAGAGGGCGGTCGAAATGCAAATAGCGCGCGCCAGCTGGTAAACGAAAAAGCTGGCCCGGGGTTTTGCGGGCGATAGGTCAGTTTGCGCGCGTTATCACTGACCGAAAGGGAGTCTCCCCAACGGTCAGTGACCGAAGGGGAGTCTCCCTTTCGGTCAGTGCGAAGTGGAGCGGGAGATGAAATACCAGACGAAGACTGAAACGGAAATCAAGGATGCCCTCGTCGGCCTGCTGGCGAAAAAGCCGCTGTCCGACGTGAGCGTGTCGGAGCTTGCCCGGGCGGCTGGCGTGAGTCGCTCGACGTTCTACGAGCATTTCGGCAATCCCGGCGACGTGTTCGATTCGCTCGTTGACGAGATTTCGGACGAGATGTCGCCGCTCATGAGCCAGGTGGTATGTTCGGATGGGTTTCATCCGCAGGGGCGGCCGTTTTGCTCGCTCGTGCGCGACGAGGGCGAGCGATCGTCAGTCGTGCGGGAGCAGCGTTTCATGGATGCGTTCATGTTGCGGCATGACACGCCGGAAGGGCATGACCTGTACGAGTTGCTCATCGGGGCTGGCTATACGGAAATGCAGGCAAAAGCGCTGTGCTCGTTTCAGATGTCAGGCTGCTTTGCCGCCGCGCGTTCGGTGCACGTAGCCGATGCCGAATGGGCCGAGGTTCGCGCCGCAATCGACCGCTTTATCCTCGGCGGGATCGCCGCCTGTTTAGCCGCCAAGCACGGGTGATAATCGAAACGAGCATTCTGGCAACTGCTTCGGTTTGATTGCTCCGTCAGCGCTTCTCGAGCTCGCGGATGCGGGTGCGCGACGAGTGGAGCAGGTAGATCCAGAGGGCGCACGACAAGGTGGTGCATACGAACATGACGGCGCCGATGCCGATGATGTAGTTGGGCCAGGGCGCCACGATGACGGTCATTCCGATGACGCCGAACATCGATATCATGAACCCGATGAGCGAGGAGGCCGAACCTGTGTCGCCTTCCTGCTGCGAAAGCAGGATGTTGGTCGTGTAAGGGCGCAGTGCGCTCTGGATGGTGGCGAACAGGATGAGCGATCCGCAGAATGCAAAAACCGACGACGTGCCGACGGTCAACAGCAGCACGGCCGACGCAAATCCGAGCGCGATCATGACGTGCGTAAATGTGCGCGGTGCCACGTGGGCGCGTGCCCGCATCCAGATGAAGGGCCCGAGCGCGGTGAACGCAGCCGTCACCGCGAAAAAGTACGTGTATTGCTGCGGAGTCGTCCCGAAGAAGTCGACGTAGATGTAGGAACCGACGGCCAGGTAGGCACTGAAGGCGACGTTGAACAGCGCAACCGTTAGCAAAAGCACCATGAACGCGCGGTTGCGACCGACCGTGACGAGCCCTCCGAGCGTCGAGAGCACGCCGCCCGTGCTGCGCTCGTTTTCGTAGAGGCTTTCCTCGAACAGCACAGCGAACACCAGGCATACTGCCCCGAACAGCGCGAGCGCCACGAACGAGGCGTGCCAATCGAAGAATTGCAGCAGCACGCCGCCAACGAGCGGCGCGATGACCGGTCCTACGACCGAGAGCACCTGCACGATGGAAATCATCTGCTCGCGGCGTTCCTCGACGAAGCAGTCCTTGATCAACGCCATGCTGACGGCCATGAGCGCGCCTGCTCCGAGCGCCTGGATGAGCCGCGCTCCGATGAGCGCGTAGATGTTGGGCGACAGTGCACACAAAATGCCGCCTGCCGTGTAGGTTACCAGGCTGCCGACGAGCACCGGCTTGCGGCCGAATCGGTCGGATACCGGCCCGAACACGAGCGAAGCCACGGTGAGGAACAGGAAGAATCCCATCAGCGTGAAGTTGACCATCTGTTCCGATGTGCCGAAGTAGCCGGGTAGCGATGGCACGGCCGGCGTGTACATGTCGATAGAGAACGGAACGATGGTGTTGGCGATGATGATGAACGCGACAAGCCCGCTTTGCCCGAGCCGCTTCTGCGGTCGGGAAAGCCAGCCTGCGCGTGCGCTGTCGGGATTGCGTGCCACCGAGACCACCCTTCCAGTTGAAGCATTGACCCTAGAGACACGTTTCAACCATGAAAAAGCGCCGACCTGCGCTTGAGCGGAGGCCGGCGCCGACGAGACGGGATTTGGCTGTTAGCCGAAGATCACCTGGAGCTCGAGGCGAGCATCTTCGAGCTCTTGCTGCGTGAAGCCGAATTTCTCGCAGTTGTACTGGTCGATGTACTTGCACAGCTCGACGTAGGTGCCGGAGAACGTGGAGCCCGGGCCGCCCTGGGTGATGCAGGGGATGTAGCTCTGGAAGTCGTAGCCCTCGAGGTGCTCGTAGGCGACGCGCTTGCAGTCCTCGGTCGTCCAGCCGGGGAAATCGACGTCCTTGTTGTCGATGTTGCCCATGAAGGCGATCTTGCCCTTGTACTTCTCGAGCATGGCCTTGGTGTCGTTGGACTCCATGTTGCCCTGCCATACGTCGATGCCCATCTCGATCATGTAGTCGACGAGGTTGGCAGAGTAGCTGTCGTTGTGATGGAAGACGAATTCGACGCCGTGGTCATGGTAGTAGCCGTAAATCTGCTTGTACGGTTCGACGAAGCACTCCGCGAACAGCTCGGGAGGCAAGAACGAGTTGTTCTCGGTGCCCCAGTCGTCATGATGGAACAGCGCGTCGGGGTGCAGGTGATCGCAGATGCCCTCGGCGATCTGAAGCTCGAACTCGGTGAGGTACTTGAGCATGTCCTTCATGAGGTCGGTATCGGTGAGGTAGTACACCAGAGCATCGTCGATAGCGCACAGGTAATGCGTCATCTCAAACAAGCCGGTGACATACAGCGGTGCTGCATAGGCCTTGCCGGTTTTCTGGATTTCCTCGTACTGCTTCTGGAATTCTTCCCATTCGGCTTCGGCGAACTTGGTCGGCGGGGCCTTGACGTAGTCCTTCCAGTCTTCGATGTCCTTGACGACGATTTTGTCCGGCGTATGGACGGGGAAGGCGCCGGGGGTGTGCGCGGGGAAGTCCATGGTGACGCCCCATGCGTTGACCTTGCCCTTATCGCCCGGCTGCAGCAGGGCGCCCGAGTGGATGATCCACGGGTGCATCATGAGGTAGATGCCCTCGTAGTTGTTGACGAAGCGGTCAGGCTTGCCGCCGTCGATGATGGTCTGACGCAGGTTCTCTTTGGCTGTGAGCATGGGACTCCTCCTATTGAGAAACGGATGAATACGCGCGCCACGGGCGAATTGCAGTACCACCACGCAAGATGAATCTTAGGGGCTTGCAAGTCGATGGCGTGCTGTTATTTCGCATCTTAGAACCCTAGTAGACCATTGCAAATACTCATAAATTGCGAAAATGCTATCATTGACACTACAATTTGTAGTGTTTGATAACTCAATGCTGCGTGTCAATACGGCGCTTCATTTGAAGGGGGAGGGTGCACATGAAACTTGACGGCTCGTCGGTGCAGTACCTGCTCGCCCGCGAATTCGGGGAGGTCGAGGGTGCCAACATCACGCGCTCGGCGCTGTTCGACTATCCGATTCTTTACGATGTGTCATCCGACATGAGCGGCCATACCGTGCTCGTGCCCGCTCACGAACGTCCCCATGTCATGCCGTTCATGATAGGGGTGCTGTGCGTGTGCCTGGGAGATGCGGCCGCCGCTTCGGCGATTGATGCGGGTTTCCCGGTCATATGCGTGCGCAACGTCACGTTCCAGCGGTTGTACAACTACATGCAGACGCTGTTCGTGCGCAACGAGCGGATGGATGCTCAGATGAGGGCCTATGTCGATGCACATGCTGGGTTCCAGGTGCTGCTCGATGCGTGCGTTCGGGCATTGCGATGGTCGTGCGCGCTCGTTGACGAACGGTATCGTATCGTGTGCCAATCCGAATACCTTCCAGATGCCGACGAAGAACCTCAGGCCTCGCCTGCGGGATCCGGCATGCTCGGAACTGAGGCAGTCGATTTGTTCATGGCGTCGCGCAGCTACCAGCTCATGCGACAGAGCCGCAACGTGTTCTCCATGCCTGGGTCGAGCGACCTGTTCATGAAAAACATCTTCTCGGGCGGACGGCTTGTGGGCACCTTGGTGGCGCGTTACGGCGACGATGCGAAGAGCGCGCGGTTCGTGCGGTTTCTGCTGAACTACCTCAGCCCGTTCGTGGCGGAAATGTATGACCGCATCGGTTCGTTTGAGATGGAAATCACCAAACCGAATATCATTCGCGCGGCTGTGCAACGTGCCGTGGGAGGCGATGCCGCAGATTGTGCGGCGCTTGAAGAATTACTTGCAGAAGACACAACCGTGCGGGGGGAGCTGGCCGGATCGCTTTCGGGCGACCAGGCTCCGCAAGCAGGAGCGCTGGCGGCCGGGTGTCTTGTTGCGCGCATCGAGCGGCAATTCACGAACGAAGGTGTCGAAGGCCACGATTACCTGATTCGCCGATTCGAGCTCGCTTTATCGCATATCTATTGCTTCCAATGGGGCGGAAAGCTGTATCTGTTGGCGATCTTGTGCGACGACGCAGAGGCGTTTCGGCAGGATTTGGTTACCGTCGCGCGCGATAATCTGTGCAAGGTGGGGGTGAGCCGCGTGTTTGCGGGCATGGACGCGCTCAGTATGGCGCTTATTCAGGCGGATGCCGCGCTCGACCAGGGCGAGGCGGACGATCCGTTGCGGTGGTACTACCGGTTCGGCGATTATGCGCTGTCATGGCTAGTTGACCGTGCGCGGGGCGAGCTTCCGCCGGAAAGCGTCGGCCATCCGGCGGTTTCGACCTTGCTCGAGTACGATGCCGAGCATGGAACGGATCTGCTGAACACGCTGCGCGTGTTCATGCGCGACCGTTTCAATGCGACCGAGGCGGCGCGAAACCTGTTCGTCGCGCGGTCCACGTTGCTCAACCGGCTCGATCGCATTGCCGAACTGACGCAGCTCGACCTCGACGATGCTGACGATCGTGCTTACCTGGCCCTCACCTTCGCCATGATGCGGTAGCGCTTGCACAAAACGCCGGTTTCGGGATGAATGTTTCATACTGCGACCTGCACGGCGTGCACGCCGCATACGTTCTCGTGTGCATTGGGGGGTTCCCGCATGCACACTGACCGAGGGGAGTCTCCCCTCGGTCAGTGTGCTGGCATTCATTAGTTGTGTTCACTTTAAGAATAAGCTTCCTTGATCATGAGAGCTGTCGTTGCCGAAGCTCTCTCGATGTGCGATATGCGATACTGGTCCAATCAATGTGCAAGGTGGAGAGAGGGGCGTCATGGGTTATTTGGGTGAGGAAATCGGCAAGCTGGGATTCGGACTCATGCGTCTGCCCAGGCTTGCGGACGGCAGCTTCGACCACGAGCTGATCTGCCAGATGGTCGATCGGTTCCTGGAGGCCGGCTTCACGTACTTCGACACGGCTTGGATTTACGGCGGAAGCGAGGAAGAGGCTGCACGCGCGCTCGTCCAGCGCCACCCGCGCGAGAGCTACCAGCTTGCTACCAAGGGCATCTCGTGGATTGGCTGTAAGACGCCCGAGGAGGCGCAAGCGCAGTTCCGCCAGTCGCTCGAGCGCACGGGCGCGGGGTATTTCGACTTCTACCTCATGCATATGACGGGCGGCCCTCGCACGCAGGCGTTCGACAACCTGGGCATGTGGGACTTCATCGGCAAGATGAAAGAAGAGGGCCTTGTGCGCCACATCGGCTTCTCGCATCACGGCACGGCCGAAGAGCTCGACGCGATCATAGCCGCGCATCCGCAGGTCGAGTTCGTGCAGTTGCAGGTGAACTACCTCGATTGGGAGAACCCCGTCAACCAGAGCCGCGCGTGCATGGAGGTTGCGGTCAAGCATAACGTGCCCGTCGTGGTCATGGAGCCCCTGCGCGGTGGCTTGCTGGCAGAGCCGCCGTCCAACGTGGCTCGCGTGTTCGCCGATGCGGAACCGGCGCAATCGCCAGCTGCTTGGGCGCTGCAGTTCGTGGCCAACCAGCCCAACATCATCACGGTGCTTTCGGGCATGAACGCGATGGAGCAGATGGAAGACAACATCGCGGCGCTAAGCGGCTTCACGGGTTGGGACGGTGACGAGATGGCCGTCGTCGACGCGGCGCTGGCCGAATTCGACACGTTCGATCTCGTTCCCTGCACCGGTTGCGATTACTGCGCGAAAGTCTGCCCGCAAAACGTCGGCATCCGCGGCTCGTTCTTGGCCATGAACGCCAACACGATGTTCGGCCGTCATGTGCAGGAATGGATGAACTGGGGCAGTGGCAAGAACAAGCCGAGCGCATGCATCGAGTGTCATGCCTGCGAGGATGCCTGCCCACAGGGTATCGCCATCGTCGACGAGCTCAAGCGCGCCGTGCCGCTGATTGGGTAAGCAACCGCGAGAATCCCGTTTGTTTTCAGGGGGCGCCCGCACGCGCGAAACGCGTCCGCAACCGCAATTCCCATGCTGCCCACGAGCGGGCGTGCGCGAGATCGAAGGTTGTGGACGCGTCTGGCAATGCGGTTATTTGACCTGGTAATCGATCGTGGCCTGTACCATGGCGTCGACGTTTTCCTGCTTGGCGTTGAGCGGGCAGTCGCAGCCCGAGCTGACGATCAGGCCGGTAGAACTTCCCACGTCGTCGATGAGGTTTGTCACGTATTCGTACACCTCGTTTTCAGTGCCGAGCGCGAGCAGCGTGGCGGGGACGTCGCCCTGGATTGCCATGCGGTCGCCGAGCACCTCGCGTGCCAGGCGGATATCGGTGGAGCTGTCGAGCATCAGCAGGCATTTGCGAGCTGGCAGCGTGGCGATGGTTTCGAGTTCGGTATCCCATGGCGAGTCGAAATGTAGGATGGGCAGCACGCCGCGATCGATTGCCGCATGAATGAGTTTCTCCTCGTAGGGCCAGACGAACTCCATGAACGTTTCGTGGCTCATGAGGTTGGGCGCGGCGCGCCAGCCGCCGACCCATGTGCCGATCGGCTTGTTGGCATCGAGGGTTTTGCAGAAGTTGGCATAGCTGAACTCGAACATCTTGTCCATGGCCGCCTTCACGAGCTCGGGTTCGTCCATGATGTCCATGAAGAAGTTCATGAGCGTGCGCGCGCCGCACAGGCCCTCGATGGGCGTGCCCGCCAGCGCGCCGTTGATGACGGCGACGTCCGCCTCGTCCTTGATGCGCTTGTTGATGACTGAGCGTTGCGGCGCCAGCTCGGCCATCTTGCCCATGGGGTCGCCGATCTTCTCCTTCATGAAGCGGGCCGCCCAGGGTCCGTATCCCTCGTCGATGATGGTCTGATAGTCCTCTTCGGACATAAGCTCCTTCTCATCGAGCTGCCACAGCTCGTCATCGGCGAGCTCTTCGCCGGGAAGCTTGATCTGCGAGAGCCACAAGATGGAAAGCCCATACGGGTTTTGTACCGGGTTGTGCATCGTGTCGATGCCGGGATGGTCGTGCAGGAAGTCGATGACGGCGTTGGTGGCACGCTCGGGCTGCGTCAGGTGCTCGGCGATGCTCAAACCCTGGATGCGAGCGATATAGGCAGGTCCGCTGTATGAAAACGGAATCTTGTCGACTTTTTTCATGCTGACGGCATCAAATGTGCGATTCAGGCGCTCTTCATATAATCCCATGATTATTCCTTTCGCATATATGCAGATAACGGAGTTGCTACTATTCCGATGTCTTTATCCTACTCAGCTGTGAATTGGAAGTAATCGTCTTATGGTTAGATAATTTCGAATAAAATTTATGCAATCGGCCTAAAATTTGAACTAGCAGTGGCTCGGTACGGGAAGGTTGACGCATGGTGTTCTCGCTGCAGCTTATAGCCGAACGTTTGCGCGTGAAGGGCTATCGCGTCCGCGTGTTCGGCGATTCTGGGTTTCGCATATCGAAGGTTCGCATTCTACATTCCGGAACCCAGGAGGTTTTGCAGTCTGGCGTTCTGTACGTTTGCGATGGCGCGTGCGTAGATGACGTCGTGGCAAGTTCGGGCGAATGCGCATTCGCCTTCGCCAAACCGCCGGTGCAGGGTTTTCCGCGTCCGTATGTGTACGTGGAAAATGTGCCAGACGAGGTTGCATTGCTCAACGCGCTTGCAGATATGAAAGACTCGTTGGATGAGGCCCTTTCCGAAATCGGCGAGTTCGCCTGGAGCGATCGGGGCCTTTCGCGCATCGTCGAGGCCCTGTCCCGGCTCGTCGGGAACTCTGTCTATATCGTGGACTCGAGCTTCAAGGTCATGGCCATAACGAACGACCCTGATCTAGAAGAGATGAGCGTCAACTGGATGAACGCAGCGCGGCATGGATACCTGTCTTACGATCTGGTCTCCAACCTCATCCGCAGCAACGAGCTTCACGATATCGAATCGACCCGTTCTGCGACGATCGTGAACTCCGAATACTTCTATGTGCCGTTTGCGAATTACAACTTGCGCCAAGAAGGAAAGGTTCAGGGGCACCTGTTCGTCGTGCAGATGTACAAGGTTATCACGCCCGGCGATTTGGAGCTCGTTGACCTCGTCGCCCCTCATGCACTGCGCGCATTGCAGGCCAACCCCGCGTTCCAGACAAGCCGCGGGCCATTGTACGAGCACTTCGTCATCGATTGGCTCAAAGGCGGCCTGCGCGATTCCGCGTTGATCCGCAACCAGCTGGACGCGCTATCCTTCGACGTCTCGAGCTTCTCGATTGTCGCCGTCATCGAGCTCGCGATTGCGGGCGATTTGCGCCAAGAGCATCTGGCCCGCCTGTTGGAGGACCGACAAGGATGTCGCGCGGTTTTGGACGGTGGTAGGGTGATTGCGCTGTTCCAGCTCAGAAAGCGCACCGAGAAGGGCAAGGTGGTCGAGAAGATTCGCGGCATTTGCCGAAGGCAGCAGTGCCGCGCATCGGTAAGCGACGTGCAGGATAGCTTCCTCGATTCGCCGCGTGCGTACCGCCAAGCGTGCGAGGCGTTGCGCATTTCCGACGCCATGGGCCTCGATGACGACGTGATCGTGTACGGCGACGTTGCGGCCTATCAGCCTTATCTTAATTTTTCCTCGGTTGACGAGCTCGAGGCGTTCTGCCATCCTGCCGTCATATCGCTTCGCGAGTACGACAGCTCCCATGCCGTCAAGCTGCTGCCGACGCTTTCGGCATTTCTGAAAAACGACCGCGATACGTTGGCGACGGCGGCCGAATTATTCATCCACCGCAACACCTTGACGTATCGCATGCGGAAAATCGCGGAGCTTTTCCCAATCGATCTCGATGACTTCAACACGCGGCATCGCGTGCTCGAGTCGATCCTGGTGGTCGAGAACTACGAGGGCATCGCCTCCCATCTAAACGTTACATGACGCCAAGTTGATGCGCGCATTTTGGCTGGCCACTTCGTGCCTGGAGTACAATGGGCGAGAAGGATTGCTCATCGAGCGGTAGTGGAAAGGCGGTAGCAATGAACTTCGAAGACATGAGCCCGGAACTGCAGGAAAAGGCCAAGGCTTGCAAGACGCCAGAGGACATCCTCAAGTTGGCCGCTGAGGCAGGTTACGATCTTTCCGACGACGAGCTGGAGTCCGTTTCGGGCGGCGGGTCGTGGTGCGAGCCGTACGGCAAGTGCTCTCAGGCAAATTATGGCTGCGGCATGGTCGGGCACTAGGACGCGATAAAGCTTTGGCGTTAGCCTAGGGCAGGCGAGCGCCAAAGACGTCTCCTCAGCAGGGCTGCTCGCGGGGGATGCTCCAGGAGCCGTCGGCGTCGACTTCGGCGACGTAGATGGCGCAGTTGCCGATGAACTTCGACCAATAGCTGCCGTTGGATTCCGGCGTCAGGTACTCGAGCGCTCCTTTCATGGTGATTGCGTGCGTGGAGACCAAGATGTCTTCGCGTGCGGCAAGGCTGCGCACATCTTCCACGAACGATCCCATGCGGGCGACGACGTCCGCGAGCTGTTCCATGCCCTCAGGGGCGGGGTTGTTGGCGAAATCCTTGAAGAAGGCAAGCACTTCGGGCGCGGGGTCGGTCAGGCTCATTCCCTCGTAAGGGCCGTATTCCATCTCGATGAGACGCTCGTCGATGATTTGCGGCGTTCCGGGAGCGACGATTTCGGCAGTGCGCACCGCCCGGACGAGCGGGCTCGTGTACACGCGCGAAAAGCGAACGCCCGCGTCGGCCAGTCGCTGGCCGGCTTCGCTCGCTTGCCGGACGCCCGCTTCGTTGAGCGGGTTATCTTGCCTGCCTTGCAATTGCTTGGCGGCGTTTCCCTCCGTCTGGCCGTGGCGGATGATGTAGAGCATGTTTCTCCTATGATACATTACCTCTGAGGTAGTGTATCATAGTTGGGATGGTTTGCATGCTATCCTGAGCCTATGCGCAAGCGACCCGAGAAAACAGAGCAGACCAAGGCCGACCTCAAGGAGGCCTTCTGGCGGCTGTATGCCGCTCGTCCCATCGACAAGATAACGGTGGGGCAGGTCTGCGAGCTGGCGGGCTACAACCGCGGCACGTTCTACCTGCACTTCCAGGACCTCTACGCCCTGCTCGCCGAAATCGAGGAAGCGCTGCTCGCGGGCATTACGGAATGCGTGGCCACCTGCATGAAGCGCCTGAGCGAGGACTCGAGCAAGCTCAGCTGCATCGCGGCGTGCAAGGACGTGGTGCTGTACTACGAGCGCAACAAGGCCTACATCGCGGTGTTGCTGAGCGAGCGCGGCGATCCGGCGTTCATCTACCGTCTGAAGGCAAACCTCAAACCGCTGTGGCGCCTCTATGTGGTGGGCGAGCGCGCCGACCGCTCCGAAGGTGAGATCGACCTCATGTTGGAATACACGCTAGCGGGCACGCTGTTCATGATTTCGCGCTGGCTCACCGAGCCCGGCACCACGTCGGCCGTGCAGCTCGCGCATCTGATCTACGACTGCTCGATCAAGGACCTCCGCCGTCGCTGAGGCGGGTCGCTGCCCGTGACTGCGAGAGGCGGCAAAATCAACATCGACTGCCAAGTTGTCTATTGATGGGCGCCGAGCTGGGCAGATATTCTGTTCCATGGCGTGAAATGCCACGGAGATCAATCGGCTGCCAAGGCCGTATGCAAAGGGGGCTTCAGATGAGAACCAACATGAGCAGGCGGGCGTTCTTGGGTACCGCGGGCCTTGTGGGCCTTGCGGCGCTGGGCGGATGCTCTGGCGGTGCGGCAAGCTCGGCCAGCTCGACGGCATCTGCGGGAGCGTCATCGGCTGCGAGCGCAAGCGCTGCAGCTGATGCTGTGGGCAAGACCATTCACGTGGGCACGCTGGCCACCGAGGACATCCTGCCGTTCTGGGTTGCCGCGGAAGACGGGATGTTCGACAAGGAGGGCCTCGACGTCGAGGTCGTGCAGTTCCAGTCGGCGACCGAGCTCATCTCGGGCGTGTCGGCCGGAGAGGTCGATTTGGCCATGACCGACATCATGGTCACGGCGAGCATGGTGGCGAGCGGTACCGACGTGCAGATGCAGTGGGTCACGCTCGGGGCTGATGCAAGCCAGGGCCGGTTCGGCATCATGGCAGGTCCCGATAGCAAGATCGAAAAACTCCAAGACCTGGCGGGCGTGCCTATCGGCGTGGGCAGCAACACTATCCTGGAATACGTTATGGACAAGCTGATGGAGGCTGCTGGTGTTCCTGCGGATCAGATCGTCGTCGAGGAGTTGCAGAAGCTTCCCGTGCGCTACCAGACCATGGTCGAAGGCAACGTGGCCGCAGCTGCGTTGCCGGGCACGTTGCTCGCGCTGGGCGAGGCCAACGGCTGCAAGCTCATCGCCGACGACACGAAGGGCGACAATCTCTCCCAATCGGTCATGATCGCGCAAGGATCGCTGCTCGCGAGTGACGAGGGCGTACGTCAGGTCGAGCTGCTGAAGGGCATTTGGGATGCAGCGGCCAAGATGGTCAACGACAATCCCGAATCGTTCCGCGACGTGCTCGTGCCAAACGCCAACCTTCCCGAACAGATCGCCGAAACCTATCCCATCAGCGCATATCCGACCGCGCAGCTGCCCACGGCCGCCATGGTCGAGCCGGTGCTTGCCTGGATGGAGCAGAAAAGCTATCTTTCCAAGCCGCTGTCCTACGACGAGGTAACCGGCGCGCTGTCGGCGAAGTAGCAAAGGCCGGGTGCTCATTGGATAGGAACACGCAGGGAGCGCAGGTCGAGTTTTCGGGCGCGAGCGTCACGTATGACGATGGCGCCGAGCACGTTACGGCGTGCGAGGACGTCAGCTTCGCCGTCGAAGCCGGCCAGGCCGTCGCGCTCATCGGGCCGTCGGGATGCGGCAAATCAACCACGCTGCGCATGGCGGCAGGGCTGCTTTCGCCCTCGCGCGGCGAGGTGCGCGTGAATGGGGAAGAGGTCGGCCGGCCACGGCAGGCAACAGCATTCATTCCGCAGGACTTGGGGCTGTTTCCCTGGAAAACCGTGCTGCAGAACGCTGCGCTCGGGCTGTCGATACGCAAGGTTCCCAAGCCCGAGGCACGCGAGCGTGCGCGTGCGGCGCTTGCGCAGGTCGACCTGGCCGGGTTCGAGGACGCCTTTCCCAAGGAGCTTTCGGGCGGCATGCGCCAGCGGTTGGCGCTCGCTCGCGCGCTGGCCATGGACGCCGATTTGCTTCTGATGGACGAGCCGCTCTCGGCCATCGACGCGCTGTTGCGCGAATCGCTGCAAGAAACGTTGCTCGAGCTGTGGCAGAAGCGCGGCCATACGCAGATGCTCGTCACGCATTCCATCGAGGAAGCCGTCTACCTGGGCCAGCGCATTGTCGTGTTCAGCGCGCGTCCCGGGCGCGTCATCGCCGACATTGCCAATCCCGGAATGGGGGCGGACGGCTGGCGCGATTCAGCCGCCTTCGCGCAGATGTGCCTCGAAGTGCGCCGCGCGCTCGCGGACGCCGGCGATTCTTCCGCTGACGTAACGCATTCACGGACAACATCACGGGAGGCGCGATGAGCAAATCGGTTCTGCGCAAGATTGGCGGCTATGCGTTCGCCGTCGCGTTCATCGCGGCTGGATGGTGGATCACGGCGGTGCTGGTGAACTCGCCCGCGCTGCCGACTCCCATCTCGGCTGCCGAGTCGTTCGGCGCCAACGTCGACGTGCTGGCTCCCTATTTCATCACGAGCGCATGGCGCGTGGTCGCGTCGCTCGTCATCGGCACGGCGCTTGCGGTTCCCATCGCGCATCTGTGCGCGCGGTCACGGACGCTCGATGCGCTGTTCGCGCCCGTGCTGTACCTGCTCTATCCCATTCCGAAGGTCGTGCTGCTGCCCATCCTGCTGGTGCTGTTCGGGCTCGGCGACGCCCCCAAGGTCGTGCTCATTTCGCTGACGGTGTTCTTCCAGGTGCTCGTGGCCGTGCGCGATGCGGTGCGGGCCATCCCGAAGAGCGCATCTGTTGCCATCAGGTCGCTCGGCGGATCGCGCTGGGACGAATACCGCAACGTTGCCGTACCCGCTACGATGCCCGCGGTGTTTACCTCGCTGCGCATCGGCGTGGGCACCGCCATCGCCGTGCTGTTCATCGCCGAGGCGATGGCGGGCTCGACCGGCTTGGGGTACTTCATCATGCAATCGTGGTCGATGGTCAACTACCCGCGCATGTTCGCCGGCATCATCGCGCTGGCCCTGCTCGGCGTCGTGCTGTACGCCGTCTTCGACCTCGTCGAGCGTCGCCTCACCCGCTGGCGCTGACATTGGGGCGATTGTCTCGTTCCGATAGGGTGCTGGCTAGGGCAGATCGCCCAGGTCGCTGGTGTTGAGCAGCGTGTTCAAGGATATCATCAGGTAGAAGCGCAGGTTGGCGTCATCAAGGTCGACGTCGGCGATTTCGGCTATCTTGGCCAGGTGGTTACGCAAGGTGTTGCGGTGCAAGAACAGGACTTTTGCCGTCAGCAACGCATTGCGCTCGAACTGAAGGTAGGCGAGCAACGTGCGGCTGTAACGCGTGTTGTGGGCGCGGTCGTAAGCCACGAGAAGCTCCGCCTCGTAGCAAACGGGCATGGCGTTGCGGCAATGATCGGCCAGCATGCGCGGGAATGCGCTGTCGCAGGAGATGACGCGCGGTTCGGTGCGCATCTCCTCTTCGATTGAATCGTGGATATGCACGTTTTGCTCGTAGTAGGTGGGCAGCTGGGTGAAGTCGTTGAAGCGGTTGCTCAGCACGATGACGCGCTTGAGTGCCTTGCTGCTCTTGCGCATATGCTCCATGAAGGCGTCAACCTCGTCCGCATCGATGTGGTACAGCATGATGGCGGTGTCTTTATAGATGTAGGCGTGGCTGTCGAAGTCGGCGCAGAGCTGGCCCATCGTGCGCATGTGCAGCAGGTGGTTGTTGTATTCCTCGGTGGAAAACCGCACGGTGGCCATCCGGAAGTCCGATTCGACGTCCCAGGTCGTCTGGCGCTTGAGCTCCTGCGCGATGTCGCGTCTGCTCTGCAGCATGCCGTCGAGCATGTGCACGATGTAGCCGTTTTGGAAACCGGCGATATAGCCTTGCTGGGCGCCGCGTGCCGCCAAGACGGGCGCAATGAGCGTTCCGAATTCCTGGGCTATCTCGACTTCGCAGTAGCCGAGGTCGCCCCACGTATCAATCATGAAATAGTAGCCGGCTAGCTTGCCCTGGTGGCGGATGGGCTTTGCCAGGATGCGCATTGTGTACACCTCTGAGTCGATGAGCGAGGCGCGCGGTAGGTTGGAGATGCGGTAGTAATCGCCGGTTCGGTTGAGCGCCTCGACGATGTTGAGCGGGTACAGGCCGTCGTGCAAGATTTGATAGTGCCACGTGGCGCTAATCTCGCCCATCTCGAAGTCGACGCGCGAGATCATGCGCCAGCCGGCGTCGGCGACGTATTGGGGGCGCGGCACGAATTCCGCAGTCGCATCCAGGAGATCCTGGTAAGACGCGTCGGAGACGAGCAGGCCGCTGATGGTGTCATGCCAGTTGCGGTAACGTTCCATCTCCGTTACGAGGAAACTGAACAGCTGATCGAGGTCGCACTCATTGGGTACCACGATGCGCGGGATTCCGCGGCACTGGTCGGTCAGGCGTTCGGCCACGACGCATCCGAACATATCGGCGGGGTCGAGCGCGGGGGAGGGCACTTCGTTCTCATCGGTGACGAAATACAGGAAGTGCGCGTGGCTGGCGAAACGGGTCGAGGCGATGCCGACCCATTGGATTCGCAGACGCCCGACGTGCTCGTCGGCGATGCGTGCCCGCGGCTCGAGCTGCAGCGTTTTCGTGTACATGTAGCGGAGCGACAAGTTCATGGCTGCCCTTTCGTGCACCCGAATGGCACATTCGGGATGGAATTGCCGTGACGTGTGCGAACATTCTAGCCTGCTATTCACAAATTATAGAGATTAATTGTGCAGTGATGCACAATTAATTGGGCAAAACATGGTATGTGTTGCACTTGTGGCCGTAGACGGCGGTTTTCTATGATTGCAACAAGGTGGGAATGGTGTCATCTCATGGAAAGAAAGGGGAGAAAAATGAGTGACGAAATCAAAGCCACACAGGTAGAAGTTCCACAGGAACAAGCTACCGCGATTGATGGGAAGGAGGCCGCCACGCCCCAGTTGCCAGCTGACTACAAGCCGTTGTCAACAGGCCTGAGGTTCTTCTATGGCGTCGGCGACTTCGGTTTCAACATCATGAACTCGGTGGAGAACTACTATTTCGTGTTCTTCCTCACCAACTGCGCGATGCTCGATCCGGTGCTCGCAGGCATCGTGTCGACGGTCGGCTCGGTCATCGACGCCATCGTCGGCTGGCTGTGGGGCGCCATCATCAACACGATCAAGCCCATGAAGTGGGGTCGTTACCGCTCCTTCCTGTTCATCATGCCCTGGGCTGTTCCGATTCTGTTCGCGCTCGACTACGTCAAGTTCTCGGACAATCCGGTGATCACCGCGGTGCTCATCACGGTGTTCTACGTTGCGTCGCACTGCACGTGGGACTTCCCGTACGTTGCGAACGTTTCGATGATCGCGGTGGTTGGCAAGACGCCCGAAGACCGCGCCCATCTCGCGTCGACGCGCGGCATGTGGTCGAACGCTTCGAAGATCCTGTTCGCCTACATCTTCCCGCCCGTTGCCATGGTCGGCGCGATGTTGCTCGGCAACCAGAATACCGACCCCGCTGCAGCGCCTGCCAACTATGCGTTTGCGGCGTTCGTGTTCGGCTGCTGCATGGCCGCGCTCTACAACGTGCACTTCGCCATCACCAAGGGCTACGAGAAGGAATACACCAAGGAAGAGCTCGCCAACTGGAAGTCCGCCAAGAAGGACGACAAGACGAACAACAGCGCTGGCGACCTGGGCCGCTCCATCGCCCAGAATCCCAACGTTATCTTCCTGATGCTCGGCGACGTCGCGAAGTGGATCTTCAACTTCGTCGTCGGCG
>CAMOLA010000023.1 GCA_946618265.1 uncultured Eggerthellaceae bacterium | reverse complement strand
ACTGCATTCGCTGCTTTCAACCAAACATTTGAGCTGGCATAACGGGAGGTGCAACCGTTTCCCATGGATGCTGCGGCAAGCAAAGTAACCTAATAGGGGCGTTTTCTAGCAAAAAGCCCGTTTTCGCAACGCAATGTCATGCCCTCGGGGCTATCCGCCGGCGATCAGTAACTTGGGTGCCACGAAATCAGATCTGCAACACCGAGCGATTAAGGGGTACTTCATCTTCTTCTCAGGAGCTTGGTTCTGCGTTTGCCTGGTATGCTTCGGTTTTGGCGCGATGGTTCTTGCTTGCCATGTTCGCGGTTGGCGGATAGCTCGCCGAGCGTCGCGTCGTTTTGGCGCGATGGTTCTTGCTTGCCGTGTTCGCGAGATACGGCTTTGCGATAGCCGGAAAGCCGTCCGATTGCTCGAGCTCTCGAGCCGGTCGGACGTGTTGCCGCACGAGAAGAACTCTAGAGAGCTGCCCGATTGCTCGAGCTCTCGAGCCAGCTGCCTGATTGAGGTGCCCAACCCGCACCTCCAAAGGTGGCAACCTCGCCGAAGTGCCCGATTACCATGAATCACAAGTTTGCTGCTTAACCGCTGCTCGATTGCCCTAGTCCCGACCCAGCTACCGCATCGAGGCACTCGATTTCGCAAGGTCTTGAACCAGGTTTCCCATAGGTGTAGTATTCCTAATAAAATACCCCCCGGGAGTATATGAATGAGGACTGAATGACCGCAAAGGAATGCAACTGTCGCCATAAGGGCACGCCGCGTGATGATGAATTCCAAGCGAATATCCAACGTCGGCTCAATCGCGCTATTGGCCAACTTGGTGGCATTAAGGCCATGATTGATGACAACCGTTACTGCGGTGACGTGCTATTGCAGCTGGCTGCAGCCGAAAAGGCCGTACATCGCGTGAGCGAGCTCATACTGGAAAATCATCTGCACACATGCGTCGTCGAGCAGGTGCGCGAGGGTAATGAGGCAATCGTCGACGAAGCGATGGACCTCATTCGCAAGTTTGGGAGTAGATAGCGAGTGCATGGCGCGCGAGGCGGTTCTCGGCAGCGTCTCGATGCTGAGGGGCGTGGCAATCGGTCGTTTTTTGGGCCCGCTGCCCAGCAAGGCGCCTGTTCGCCAGTAGCGTTTGCATTCATTTCCCAAGCAAAGACGAGGAGACAGAATAGGCAATGGCAACTCAGAGGTTTGACGTGACGGGCATGACCTGCGCGGCGTGTTCGGCGCGGGTGGAAAAGGTGACGTCGCAGGTCCCGGGTGTGAGCAAGGCGGTCGTAAACCTGCTGAAGAACAGCATGGAAGTCGAATACGACGGCGCCCCCGAGACGATCGAGGCGATCGGCACCGCCGTCGACGCGGCGGGCTACGGGGCCTTCCCGGTGCAGCCGGGTCAATCCGGCGCGCCCGGTGCCGCGGGCGCCGCCTCGTCAAAGCCCGAAAACGTGGCCGCCAAGGAGGCCGCGACGGTGCGCATGCGGCTCATCGTCAGCTTCATATTCGCCATTCCGCTGTTCTACCTGGACATGGGGCATATGTGGGGTTGGCCGCTGCCGGCGTGCTTCCTTGGCCCTGCGAACTCGATGACGCTCGCGCTCACGCAGTTCCTGCTCGTCATCCCCATCGTGTTCGTCAACTTCAAGTTCTTCCGCAACGGGTTCAAGGGGCTCGTGCACGGATCGCCCAACATGGACACGCTCGTGGCGCTCGGCGCGACGGCTTCGATGATCTACAGCATCGCGCAGCTCTACCGGCTGGGCATCGCGCTCGGCGCGGGCGATTTGCAAACGGCGCATGCGGCCGCGATGGACTTGTACTTCGAGGGCGCCGGCATGATCTTGACGCTGATCACGCTGGGCAAGTACTTCGAGGCGCGGTCGAAGGGCCGCACGACGGATGCCATAACCGCGCTCATGGACCTTGCGCCCAAAACGGCGGTCTTGGTCGGCGACGACGGCACCGAGTCCGAAGTTCCGGTCGAGCGCGTGCAGGCGGGCGATATCCTGGCCGTGCGCGCGGGGCAGGGCGTCCCGGTCGACGGCGTCATCGTCGAGGGCACGGGCGTCGTGGACGAATCGGCGCTCACGGGCGAGAGCGTCCCGGTGGACAAGCTGGAAGGCGACGAGGTCACCGGGGCCACCGTTAACACGGCCGGTTACTTCAAGATGCGGGCGACCCGCGTGGGCGACGACACCGCGCTCGCGCGCATCATCCGGCTCGTAGACGACGCGACCAGCTCGAAGGCGCCCATCCAGCGCTTGGCAGACCGCATCAGCTCGGTGTTCGTGCCGGTTGTCATCGGCATTGCCATCGCCGTGTTCGTCATCTGGCTCTTCGTTTCGGGGATGGACGTCTCGAAGGCGGTCGTGCATGGAATCGCCGTTTTGGTTATCAGCTGTCCGTGCGCGCTAGGGCTCGCGACGCCGACTGCCATCATGGTCGGCACGGGGCGCGGCGCAGCGCAAGGCATCCTCATCAAGGACGCCGAAGCGCTGGAAAACGTGCACGACGTCGCCACCGTCGTGCTCGACAAGACGGGCACGATCACGAAGGGCGCGCCCGAGGTCACCGATGTCGTTGTCGCAGACGGCATCGAGGTCGGCGACCTGCTCATGCTCGCCTATGGCATCGAGAAGAAAAGCGAGCATCCGCTGGCTCGTGCCATCTGCGATTACGCGCAAGAACAGGGAAGCGACCAGCTGCCGGTGAGCGAATTCCGCCAAGTGCCGGGGCGCGGGCTCGCGGGCATGACCGAAGGCGCCGAAGCGCTTGCGGGCAACGCCGCGATGATGCGCGAGGCCGGCATCGACCTCGGGAGCCTCGAGAGCTGCGCCGACGAGCTCGCGCTCCAGGGCAAGACGCCGCTCTTCTTCGCTTGGGGTGGGCGGCTGCTCGGCTTGATCGCCATCGCCGACCAGGTGAAGCCCACGAGCGCGGACGCCGTGCGCGAGATGAGGGCCCTCGGCGTGCGAACGGTCATGTTGACCGGCGACAACGAGCGCACGGCTGCCGCCATTCAGGAGCAGGTCGGCGTCGATTCGGTGGTCGCGGGCGTTTTGCCGGATGGCAAGGACGCCCAGGTGCAGGAGCTTTCGAGCGATGGCAAGGTCGCCATGGTCGGCGACGGCGTCAACGATGCGCCGGCATTGGCGCGCGCCGACGTCGGCATCGCGATCGGCGCCGGCACCGACGTGGCCATCGAGAGCGCCGACATGGTGCTCGTGCGCAACGATTTGATGGATGTTGCCGCCGCTATCCAGCTGTCGCGCGCCACCATGCGCAACATTCGCCAGAACCTGTTCTGGGCGCTGTTCTACAATGTGCTGTGCATTCCCGTCGCGGCGGGCGTGCTCTCGCCGCTCGGCGTGACGCTCACGCCCGACATCGCGGCGGCGGCGATGAGCCTGAGCAGCATCTTCGTGGTCACGAACGCCCTGCGCCTGCGCACCTGGAAGCCCAAATGGAATAATGATACATTACCTCAGAGGTAATGTATCATCGAGAAAGGAGAAGGGATGAGCCTGTTCAGCAAAAAGGAAACCGTGAAGCTCGACGTCAAGGGGATGCATTGCGAGAAATGCGTCGCCCGCGTGACCGAGGCCCTCGAGGGCGTCGAGGGCGTGACGGGCGCGACCGTCAGCCTCGAAGACGAGTCGGCCGTGGTCGAGGGTCATGGCATTGCGCAGGACCAGCTGACCTCCGCTGTGCAGGAAGCCGGTTTCGAGGCTTCGCTGTCCTAGCCTTCGCCAGCCCGATGCGCACGAGGGCGCGCACGGGAAAGCATCTATCACACATCTGGGAACTGGCCGAAGGGGAGACTCCCCTTCGGCCAGTTCCCGTTGGGGAGGCGTCTAAATAGGCGTCAGACGCCATCTTGGACCGAAGACGAAGGATCTTAAGTGTTGCGGCTTACCCAAGGTTGTCGCAACGCACAAGACCCTTCGTCTTCGGTCCAAGATGGCGTCGGGGTTTTCGGACAATCTCGCAGGGGTTCCGACCAAAAGCGAGACGCCCTCGCGAGAAGCCTTGTTCGCTTATCGTTTCGCGGGATGTTTCGGCTTCTTGGGCGCGTAGTCCTTCATCTCGGGGATGGCGCCACCCGCGATGGCCCACAGGTACAAGCTGGCCACCGTGCCATGCGGCGAGAAGCGGCGCTGGTATTTCGCGAACAGCTTCGGCGTAATTGCGCGGTGATGATACAGCATGCGCAAGCCCCGTTGTATGGCCAAATCGCCGTAGCTCATGATGTCGGGTCGCTGCATCGAGAACGTCATCAGCATCTCGGCGGTCCATTTCCCGATGCCGGGCAGCTCCACGAGCGCGCGCTCCACTTCATCGTCGGTGAGTTTGGCCAGCGCATCCAAGTCAAGGCGCCCGTCGAGAACTCGGTCGGTCACGCCGCGGATGTATCCGACTTTGCGATACGTCGTGCCGAATGCTTGCAGCTCATCGTCGCTCAGCGCCGCAATGCGTTCGGGTGTTATCTCGTCCAGTGCATCGTTCATGCGTTTCCAGATGGTCTTGTGTGCAGCTGTGGATATTTGCTGGCCAACGATGCTGTTCACGAGCGCTGCGTAGAGGTCGGGGATGACGGGCCGGTTGATATGCCCAATCGTGGTGATCGCCTCCGCCATCTTCGGGCAGCGGCTCTTGAGGTACGCGATTTCCGTCTCACCGTATTCGAAGTAAAGCTGCTCTTCCATGATGGACCCCTCGCTCAATTGCTTTCGCTTGACGCTCCTTCTCTTTGCTAGGCGAAACAATACTACCTTTGCTTGCGGTTTGTGACGAAATGCGGATGATGGTTCTCCAAACGACGGGTTTTGAGGTTCGTGTTATAAAGAAACCACAGGTTTATGACCCTTTTGCATTCAGCAGCTTTGCAGAAAAGATTGCGAATACCTGCGGAAATCGCGTACGTGAGCCCACCGCGAAGCAACGCGCCGCCCGCGAGCGACTGCGTGAGGAGCTGCTGTTTCAGTAAGGAAAGGAACGAATGATGGCAAAGAGCAACTACGAAGACAGCCCCGAGATGACGCAGGAGGAAATCGACTATTTCGTCGAACGCATGAACAGCGGCGAAGAGGTTATCGGCGGGTCGGAGGTCCATCGGCTGATGACGGCGGCTTCTGAGCGGGCGATGCGCATCACGTCGCGCATGAACGCGGAGTTCAACAGCTTGTCCGATACGCGTGTCCAGCTCGAGCGGCTGTTCAACCATCCGCTGCCGGAAGGGGTGGGGCTGTTTCCGCCGTTCACGACCGATTGCGGCCTGAACACGCACGTGGGCGAAGGCGTGTTCATCAACGCCGGGTGCCGTTTCCAGGACCAAGGCGGCATCTACATCGGCGACCGGGCGCTTATCGGCCACAATGCGGTGATCGCGACGCTCAACCACAACATGGACCCGACGAAGCGCGCCAACTTGTTGCCCGCTCCGGTGCATATCGGAGCCGATGCCTGGCTCGGCGCCAACGTGACGGTGCTTCCCGGCGTGACTATCGGCGATGGCGCAGTCATCGCTGCCGGTGCGGTCGTGACCAAGGACGTGCCGCCCAACACCGTTGTCGGCGGCGTTCCCGCCAAGGTGATCAAGGAGCTGTAAGGCATTTCGGTGCGCGACCAGACCTGGGTTCGCGTGCATGCCGGCGCATTATCGCAACGGGCGTTTCGGATGAACCAGCCCAGGGTAGCTGGTTCATTTGTGGTGTACGTTTTTCCCGTCGCTACATGACGGCGCAGTCCGGTGGTAAAGGGTGTTGCGCTATAGCTTTTCGTGCACGTCTTGGTTACTGACCGAAAGGGAGTCTCCCCAACGGTCAGTGACCGAAGGGGAGTCTCCCTTTCGGTCAGTACGCAAGGATGGCGCGCTTGACGATTGGCATGGGTCCGACGGCATGTTTGGGAATGCGATATCATGACAGGGTATCGTTACCGATTCGACGAGGTGGGGCGAGCATGCCGTTTTCAATCGAGCGCAATGACATGGCCAAGGTGAGCGCCGACGCCGTCGTGATCGCGGCCAACGAGGGCCTGCAGATCAACGGTGGGGTGGGGTTGGCGGTCGCGCGGGCGGCAGGGCTCGAGCAAATGCAGGCAGCCTGCGATGCGCTGGGCGGATGCCCCGTGGGCTCGGCTGTCGCCACGCCCTCGTTCGCGTTGGCCGACCATGGCGTGGCTCACGTCGTTCACGTGGTGGGGCCCGTGTGGCAGGGCGGCGCGCTCGGGGAAGACGCCGTCTTGCGCGCGGCTTACGACAGTGCGCTTGCCTGCGCGGCCGATGCGGGCGCCCGCTCGATTGCGCTGCCGCTCGTCTCGGCGCATACGTTCGGATTCCCCGTGCGCATGTCGTTCGTCATCGCCGTCGAGGCGATCAAGTCGTTCCTCGAAACGCACGAAGCGGACGTTAAGCTGGTGCTGTACGGCGAGGACGCCATGGCAGTCGGCGTCGCGTTCTTCGGCGACATCGCCGAATACATCGACGATCACTACGTGGAGCAGCGCGAGCCAAGCATCAGGATGTCGCAGAGTCGCTGGTCGGCCGAAGAGAGGCCGATGCAAGCGCCGTCACCATCGCAATCCGCATTCCACGGCAGTGCTGAAGGGGCGTGGGTTTCGCGCTTCGAGGCGCCATCGTCGCGGGGCGCGGATGGCCAGCGCGTCTCGTATGGCGCTCCGGTGCCGTCGAACCTTCCCCAGCAAAGCGCACATCGCGGCCAGGGGATCATTTCGCGGTTGGCTGACGCGGCCGACGAGTTGCGTGAGCGTATTGCAGGGCGCAAGGAAGCAGACGAACGGTTCGACTTCGACGAGCAGGCGGCCGGCGCGTCGCCATCGCAGACGGGCGAGTTCGCGCCCATTGTTTTCGCAGAGCCGACGACGGACGCCTGGACGGCGGACGAGCAACAAGCTGTAGAGCCAGACGACGGCACGTTCGGTGCTCCCGCTCCCGCGCCCATGAGCGCGAGCTTCGCGGGGCCATCGTCGGATTTCGCGGGAAACAGCCTTGCGGAGTGGCTCGACCAGCTTGACGAATCGTTTTCGACGACGCTGCTCGCGCTCATCGACGAGCGCGGGTTCACCGACGCCGAGGTGTACAAGCGCGCCAACATGAGCCGGCAGCTCTTCTCGAAGATCCGCAGCGACGTGGCCTACCGACCGACGAAGAAGACCGTGCTCGCGCTGGCCATCGCGCTGGGGCTCGACCTCGGAGAGACGTGCGATTTGCTCGAGCGCGCCGGCTTCGCGCTTTCCCATAGCAACAAGGCAGACGTCATCGTCGAGTACTTCATCGTGAATGGGAAGTACGACATCTTCGCCATCAACGAAGCCCTCTACGCCTTCGACCAGCCCCTTTTATAGGGCTGATGATACGTTACCTCAGAGGTACTGTATCATTGAAGATGATATAGTACCTCTGAGGTAACGTATCATCAACTGCTCTCAAGGGAAAACGGTTGCCCTTTTTTCATGGCGGGCGCATGCAACCGCTATACTGGGCAAAGTGCATTTTCCAGTTATCGAGGGGATTTACGACATGGCAGAATATTCCGATACATTCCTCGCTTCCAAGAAGCGCTCCGACGACATCCGCGCGGACCTTCCGCAGCATCCCGAAAAGTACACGATGCTGACGGGCGACCGTCCCACGGGCCGCCTGCACCTGGGCCATTACTTCGGCAGCATCCAGCATCGCGTCGAGTACCAGAACCTCGGCATCCAGTGCTACGTGCTGATCGCCGACTACCAGGTCATCACCGACCGCGACACGACCGAGCACATCCAGGACAACGTCTACAATATGGTCATGGACTATCTGGCCGCTGGCATCGATCCCGAGAAGACGCCCATTTTCACCCATTCGGCGATTCCCGCCCTCAACCAGCTCATGCTGCCGTTCCTGTCGCTGTGCTCCGAAGCCGAGCTGCAGCGCAACCCCACGGTCAAGGCCGAGCAGGAAGCATCGGGCCACGCGCTCACAGGCCTGCTGCTGACCTATCCCGTGCACCAGGCCTGCGACATCCTCTTCTGCAAGGGCAACATCGTGCCGGTTGGTAAGGACCAGCTGCCCCACATCGAGCAGACGCGCCAGATCGCGCGCCGCTTCAACGACCGTTACGGCAAGGTGTTCCCCGAGCCCGACGGCATCCTGTCCGACGCGATCGAGATTCCGGGCCTCGACGGCCGCAAGATGTCCAAGAGCTACGGCAATTCCATCATGCTCGGCGCCACGGCCGAAGAGACCGCCAAGCTCATCAAGAAGTCGAAGTCGGATTCCGACCGCAACATCTACTATGACAAGGAAAATCGCCCCGAGGTCAGCGCCCTGCTCACGACCGCCGCGCTGTGCTCCGGCCGCACCGAAGTCGAGATCGCCGAGGAAATCGGCGATGGTGGCGCCGGCATGCTGAAGCGCATCGTGACCGAGAGCGTGAACGGCTACCTGGCCCCGCATCGCGAGCGCCGCGCGCAGTACGAGAAGGACCTCGATTACGTCAAGGACGTGCTGCACGAGGGCAATCGCCGCATGAACGAAATCGCCAACGCCACCCTGCAAGAGGTGCGCGAGGCCATGAACATGGTGTACTAGGATTCTTCCTTACCGACCGAAAGGGAGTCTCCCCAACGGTCAGTATTGCATGTGCGTAAACGAATCGGCGCCCGCCTCTACGAGCTGGGCGCCGATTTCTATGAGGCTGTCATGAAAGGGGACAGTCCCTTTTCATGATTCGGACGGTCTGAGGAAGCTATCTCGGCTGCATGCCGCCCGTGGGATTCTGCGGGTTGAACGCTTCGCCCGGCCATGAAGGAGCTGCTGCGTTCGGCGCGGCTTGCGGCTGCTCGAACGGCTGCGGAATGGCCGCAAAGCCGGCCTGTGCCTGCTGCTCGAATGCCTGCGGGACGGGGGAAGGGCCGCCAAGCGGCTGCACGACGGCCTGCGGCCCGGGCGCGTATCCGGTCGGCGCAGACCCGAACGGCTGCGGGACGGGGGAGAAGCCGGATTGCGGTTGCGCTGCTACCTGAGGGGCGGGCGCATATCCGGTCGGCGCCTGATCAAACGTCTGCGAAGCGGTCGGAAGAACCGCCTGTCCTTGAGCGAGCGTTTGCGGAGCCGGCATCACGACAGCCTGAGCCTGCTCGAACGGTTGCGCGGCGGGTGCGAACCCAGCCTGTGCTTGAGCCGCTTCTTGCGGTGCGGGGAAGGGGAAGGCTTGCTGCGGCTGCGGCTGCCCGAATGCCTGCGGGGCGGGCGCGTAGACGTTGGAGTCATGCTCGGGTGCTTGCTGGTTCGTCATGAGCCCAGTTGCCGCTTGCGCGATGGGTTGCTGCACCGCTGGCGCTGCCGCCATTCCTTGCGGGAGTGGGAAACCGCCTTCTGCGCTCTGCGCGCCGATGGCGCTTGCTGATTGCATCTTGCTTTCCAGCGCGGCTTCCTTTTCCTTGAGGTCTGCGAGCGTGGCGTCCGCCTGGCCCTTCGCTTCGGCGAGCAGCGCGTCGCGCTGGTTTTCGGCCTCTGCCAGGATTGCCTGCGCCTGATTGCGCGCTTGCTCGATCAGCGCCTCGGCGCTATTGCGCACGTTGGTGACGTAGGCTGCCGCATCGTCGTTCGTCTTGGCGATGAGCTCCTGGCTCTGGGATTGAGCGCCGCCCATGATCGCCTGCGCCTGCGTCTGCGCGTTGTCGATGAAACCTTGCGCCTGGACCTGCGCGTTGTTGATCAGGTTTTGAGCCTGCGCCTGCGCGCCGCTCACGATTTCCTGAGCCTGCTTTTGCGCGTTGCCGATTATGGCCTCGGCCTCTGCGCGGGCGCGCGCAAGTGCTTCCTGAATCTTGGCCTGCATGGTGGGATCGGTGCCGGCCTGGGTGGGTTGCATACCCGCCATCGGGGGCATCTGCCCGAACTGGGCGGTCGGGGTACCTGCTTGACCTGGCATCATGCCCGCGATTCCGCCCGCCGCCGCACGTGCCTGCGCGAGCTGCGCTTCGAGCTCGGCGATACGCGCCGCCTTGCGCTCGTTGTCTTCGACGGCCTCGTGGAGCAGCTGAAGCAGCTCGAGGCGGTTCATCTTGCGAAGGTCCTTGTCGTGTTCGGCCATGTTGCGTCCTTTCCCGAACGTTTCGACTCGTGTTATCCCTGATGTTGCGACTATTCTCCCATATAGCATTTGGAATTGCAGCTTCGTTGGCCAATCGTTGCAAAATGCAAACAGACCGCCGCGCGGGGCCGGCATCGTTCCGTCTTCACGCCGATTACATGTTTTACCCCTTGCGCTCCTTCAAGCTTTCGCTATAATACTTCCTTGCGCACTTGAAAAGCGCAAAGCATTCCTCGGTAGCTCAACGGCAGAGCATCCGGCTGTTAACCGGAGGGTTGTAGGTTCGAATCCTACCCGGGGAGCCAGAAATTCTTCGAGCCAGGCAATGTCGCCTGGCTTGTTTCGTTTCAAGCGTCAGGATTCGAACCTACAACCCCGTAGGCAGGTTCGAGCCCCGCGGTACGCTCCCGCGGACCGCGGGTGCCACAAGGGTCAAGGCTCGCGAAGCGACCGCCGAAGGTGGCTTGGCCTTGACGCGAGCGAATCCTACCCAGAGAGCCAGAAACACCAGGTCTACCTCAGAAATGGCTGGCCCTTTTGGGGGCTGTCTCCAACTGGTTGCCGAGCCCATGCTAGAGCAGCCCGGCCTCGTAGGGCTTGTTGCACTTCGGCGCGCTGAGCGGGCATTGCTTTCGGCAAAGCGTGCAGATTCCCGTTGCCGCCGCATCGCCTGCGCCATTCGACGAGCTGCCAGACGAGCTTTCGGAGGCGCTGTCGGACGCGCTGCCCCGGGATTCGTCGTTCGAGCCGTCGGAGGCGCTGCCGGAAGAGCCGTCGGGAGCTTCGCCCGAGGCGTTGTCCGAGGGCTGTCCAGAGGACCCGTCTGCCGGTTTGCCCGAGCGGCTGCCGAACGACCCGTCTGCCGGTTCGCCGGTCGACCGACTGCCGCGCCTCCCGTCATCCCTGCCGAAGCCATGCTTGCCCGAACGCTTGCCGGTGCCGGGTTGCGCGCTGGAACGGTCGGCGCCTTCCGCTCCCTGGCCGTTTGCCGCCGCGTCGGTGCTGCCGTTCGCTCCCTGGCCGTTTGCCGCCGCGTCGGGGCTGCCTTCCGCGCCCTGGCCGCCAACTGCTGCGTCGGAGCCCTCTTCGTTGGGTGCGATACCATGCTGGCCTGTAGCTTCCGCGGTCTGCGGGAGGGTCTTGCCCGCAACGGTCGCGCCCAGCGCGATGACGCCGAGCGCTGCGACCGCGTTGACACCCGACCCGATGGCGCGCCGCCGGGCGGGGTTGTATGGCACGCGGAACGCTGCGGCCAAGAAGGCCCAGTGCATGGCCAGGTGCACCACCACGAGCGCGCACAACGCGTACGCCGATACGGTGTGCACATCCGCCCAGAGCGCATAGGAGCCAACGGTCCAGGTGAAGCCGGCGGACGAGAGGATCGAGCTGATGGCTACCGAGCTCACGCCCAGCACGACCATCGTCGCTGCGAGCAAGCATCCCATGACGGCAAGCGCCGCTCTTCGGGCGGTGAGCGTGCCCGCCTGCGTGGCATGTGCCGTCTTCTTCACCCACGTGGCCGAAAGCGCCAGGTGGGCGACGACCGTTGCGAAGAACGCGAACCCTATCACCTCGTGCAGGAACTCGCCGGTGAATTGTATGAACATCTCGAGCACGATCATGACGGTCATCGCCACGTCGAGCACCACGCGTACCGCTTTCTTGCCTTTCATCTGCGCTCCTTTGTTTTCGCGGAAACCGACGTTATGCGGTAATGATACGCGACAAGCCTGAAATCGCCCTTAAACGGAGCTGCGCATCGGGCGCGCGCCTCTGCTCGTGAAGCGCGAGCGGGCGCGCGCAGGGCCGCTCGGAGAGCGGTCGCATTCAGCGCATCGGTGAGGAGGGGCTCGCTATCGAGCAACGTTTTGGCGCCAGCTTGGCGGATTCGCGGGGGGGGCGTCTGCCCGCCGAGCGCCCGTTCGCTTCGCGCGGCCTCGTGGTGCAGGGGCCTTTAGCTCGTGAGCCGGTCGATCGCGTGCAGGGCGAAGCGGCGTACCTGGTCGCTTCCTTCCTCGGCGGCGCGACGCAGCGCGGGCAGGTAGGAGGCGTCTGCGCTGTTGCCCATGGCTATCGCGGCGTTCTGGCGGAAGATGTCCAGGTCGCGGATGTAGTTGAACATGGTCGGCCGGATGCAGGCCCTGTAATAGGCGTCGTCGCAGAAGAGCATCTCTTCCAGGGAGAAATGATCGTCGAGCCAGTCGAGGTACGAGTCCGCGACTTTCGGGCGCACCAGCGCGCTTGTTGCGCGGGCAGGCAACCTGGCATGCATCGCAGCCGTGGACGCGCATGCCGATGAGGTCGGTGATCGCCGTGTCCTTGAACTCGCCCGGCCTGAAGTTGCTGTACAGCACGCACCGCGTCGGGTTGAGCGCGCCGTCTTCGGCCATGGCGCCGGTCGGGCATGCGTCGATGCACATGCGGCAATCCGGGGGACACGGACGCTGCGGCTCGTGCACCTCGCATTCGAGCTCGGTGTCGACCGGGATGGTCACGATGACGATGAACGAGCCGTGCTCGCCCGCGTAGGCGAAGTTGTTCCTGCCGTAGGTGATCACGCCTGCGCGCGCTGCGTACGCGCGGTCGACGAGCTGCATGTTCGTGTGGTCGTACAGCGACTGGATGCCCTGTTCGCGCAGGTATTCCTCGAACAGGAGGACGCGTTTTCCCTCGAGCGTGTCGTCGGGCGGCAGATAGCTCCGCGAAAGGTAGATCCTTCCCGCATGGTCGAGCAACTTCTCGGGGTACGCGATCTGCTCCACAGCGCGCACGAGCGATATGACGCTCTTCACCCCGGGCACTTCCTGGAGCGGGTGCGGTGCCGTGCGAAGCTTCGATGTCGGGTCGGCGACGTTCCACAGGTCGTAACCCGACCTTCTGAGCAGTTCGTCCTCGTATCCTTCGATTGCGTCGGGCGTCGTGACGCCCACGCGCGCGAACCCGAGTTCGATTGCCGTGCGCTTGACGTTCTCGGTCAGCTCATGAATAGCCGTCATGATTCCTCCCGTCGATGTTGGGCCTCGCCGCATGAAGCACGGCATGGATTATACGTAAGCCGACGCGAGTTGTCGTTTTTGCCATGCGACGAACTTCCCGCGCTTCGAGGCGCGCTTCGTGCCTCCGTGTGCACGGCGGGTTGTCGCTCGCCGCTTCGAGATGGGCGCCGTGGCGGGCGGGCTGTTCGGGTCGAGCTCCATCACCGTGTACGTGGAATCGACGTTGGGGGCGGCGGCCGGCGCGCGCACGGGCCTGTCCAATATCGTGGTCGGTGCGATGTTCGTGGTGCTGGCGTTCTTCTCGCCGCTCGTCGGCATGGTGTCGAGCTCTGCTACCTGCGGCGCGCTTTTGGTCGTGGGATACCTGATGATGTCGTCGCTCGGCGAGATCGACTGGAGCCGTTTCGAGCATGCGTTCCCCGCATTCATGATCGTGCTCGGCATCCCGTTCACGTACTCGATTTCAACCGGCATCGGTTTGGGGTTCGTGTCCTATATCGTCATCATGGCCGTCGCGGGCCGCATCCGCGAAATCAGGCCGCTGATGTGGTTGGCGGGCCTGGCATTCCTGGCGGTCTTCGTAACGGCCGGCTGATCTTGCTGGCAGGTGGCTAGTCGAGCGCGACCGAGACCTTCTTGCCCACGTTCTTCTTCGAGAAGATGCGTTTGTAGGCTTTCTTGACCTTCGCGCGCTTTGCCTTGGCCACCGATACCCTGACCGTTTTTACCGACGAGCCCTTGAGGCAGCCCTTGACGGACTTCTTCGTGAGCTTCGAGGATTTCACGATGAGCGTGCGCACCGCCGTGTCCTTGAAGGCGCCGGCCTTGATGCGCTTGGCCTTGCTGCCGATGACGAGCGTCGTCGCGTGCGCGTTCCCTGCTTTTGCAAGGGCGGCTCTCACGGTCTTCGCGGTCACAACCTTTCCGTTGACCGCCGCTTCTGCGGAACGGGCCGATTCGAGTTCAGCGATCGTGCGTTTCAGGGTTTCGTTTTCGGCGGTCAGCGTATCGTTCTGGTCGTGCAGCGTCTTGTTCTGCGAGGCCAGCTCGTCGATCTGGCGCTTGAGCGATTCGAGCTCGGCGGCGGTGCGTGCGTCTGGCTGTTCGGGAGCGGGGTCGGTTGCGCCGTCGGTGACGACAATCGAAAACTCCGCGCGCTCGATGCCGTTGGCGAAGTTGTCGCAGGCGAGCGTGAACGTGTACGTTCCCGCGGCGGTGGGCGTGCCCTCTATGCGCGCCGTGTTGGCCGCGTCGCCGTCATCGGCGAACGACAAGCCTTCCGGGAGCGAGCCCTCGACGAGGCTCCAGGTGGCGTCGGGGTACGCATCGGCCTCGACGAGCTGCGAGTACGCCGTGCCCACCGTCGCCTCGGCGAGCGCGGTGGTCGTGATGCGCGGCGCGTAGCCCACGTGCGCGGTGAACTCCTTGCTCACGCATTCTCCCAGGTCGTTGGCGAGCTGGACGGTGAACGTCGACGAGCCGACGCGTTCGGGCGTGCCCACGAAGCGCGCCCACAGACCCGCCTCGTCCATTTCCAAGCTCAAGCCATCGGGCAACGAGCCCTCGATGATGCTCGCGTCCTTGCCCGCCTCCCCGTTCTTTCCGCTGACGTATATGGCGCCGTCGTAGGGCTGCCCCTTCGTTGCCAGCGGGAGGAACTCGGTGTTGAATCCCAGGTCGAACATGCTCTCGTCCCACTCAAGCAAAAGCGTGAGCTGGGCGGGCACCTGCGCTTTCTGAGCGCGGCTGAGCGCTTCGTATGCGTCGCGCGCATTGCGGACCACGGCTTCGTGCTGCGGGTTATCGGGCACGATGGTGTTGCGTGCCGGCAGGTTCTGTAGAAGCTCGATGGCATCGGCGAGCTGCTTCTTGCCCGCTTCGTAGTTCGAATGCCGACCCCGCGGCGCGAGGCGCCGAAGCTCAAGGTGGCAGAGGCTGCACGCAGAGCGCAGGGCGCAGGGCGTTCTCAACGTCATCACGACCGTGCCCGCGGGCTGTGCCATAATAATGGTGCGAGAAAAAGTTCGGGGCATCTACGTGCGAGGACCTGGCCGGCGGATGCGGTTCTCTCGAACGAGAAACAGCCGGTGGTCCAACTATTCCGAAATAGGTGATGCGCATGAAGCTCGTCGACATGAAATGCTCCGCTTGCGGCGCGACAATCACGCGGAGCCTCACGTCCAATATGGTGATCTGCGAATACTGCGGGTCACGCTACCTGCTCGATGACGATGAGGAAGATATCCTTCAGGAAGTGAGCGCCTACAACGAGCTCGAGGAGGCGCGCTCGCTTTCCATCGCGGAATACGCCGAGCAGGCGTGCGCGAATTTCCTGGCGGGCTTCGATAACGGCAGCTTCCGCGAGACACGCAAGATTCTGCGAGGACTCGGCGTAGGAGATGGCGAAAACGTGTTCCTCATTCATGACGACACGTTCATGAAAAGCGGCAAGAACGGCTTCGCCATAACCGATCGCGGGCTGTACTGCCGCGAGATGTCGGAAGAAGCGACGTTCACCGACTGGCAAGCCTTTGCGAACCTCGAAGAACCAGTCTTGGACGACTGCTACATCAGGTGCTCCGGCAAGAGCGTCTGCTATTACACCGACGACAACGACCTGCTTCCCGAGCTGATGAGGCTGTATTGGAAATTGCAACGACACGCCTTGCAGGCAATCGTTTAAGCGGATTAGGACGCGCCCTGGGAACAAAAGAGGCAGGAGCCTGCCCCTGCCTCTTCACGCCTCACTGTTCGAGAGCGCACTATGCACGACAACAGGCAGGTGGCTCGATTGCAACCGTAAACTGGGAACGGAACACGTATGATTCACGTAGCACGGCATGGTGCAAACCCGTATCGAGAAGGGGCGTCTTATGGAATTCATGGACCTTACCCCCGAACAGCAGGAGAAAGCAAAGGCCTGCAAATCCACCGAGGATCTCATCGCGCTCGCTAAAGAAGAGGGAGTCGAGCTTTCCGACGATTAGCTCGAAGACATTACGGGTGGCGGCAAGTGGCTTGGCAAGTGCAAGTACTACTGCTCGGACAACAATGATCTTCCACTTAATGCTGAATAGTCTTCCAGCTAGTTAACACTGCCCGAGCTTGCATGGCATGATGTCGTGCAAGCTTAGCATGCGCCCGTTCGAGGGCTTTCGTTGACGTCCCCTGTTCACGCACGGTTCGCTAGCCGGACGCTTTGCCCCACATCGCGATGCGGTTCTCGGGAGCGAGGTACATCGCGTCACCCTCGGCTGCGCCGTACGTGCTGTAGAACTCGTCAACCATCTGCGCGCTCGCGTTCACGCGAAGGTTGGCCGGTGCGTGGGCGTCAACCAGCAGCACGTTGGCGTATGACGGCGAGTAGACCGTCGCCCACGAATGGGCAAAGCACTCGAAGAACCGCTCGTAGCCGAAGCCCTCGATGCCGTTCGCGCGGGCGAGGACGGCCTGAAGTCCGCAGAGGTCGGCGGTCGCTTCGATGCTCACGTCCTCGCCGTCGACGAAGGTGCTGGGCGTGACCTCGAACGTCGAGTAGCGATCGGCGATTTTCTGACGTATCGCCAGGAACTCCTGCGCGTCGGCGCCGACGAACACCGCGTTGGGCCGACCGTACGCATCGAATTGACTCCCAGAGTAGTCGAACGCGTGGCTTATCTCGTGCGCGATGACGAATCCCATGCCCGCCAGCAGCTCCTCCGAAGACATGTCCTTGCCGTATGCCGCGCTCGTGACGTATCCGGGGAAGATGTTGATGGAGTTGCTCACCGAGTCGTAGAAGCAGTTCTGCTTCGTGGGCCGCGCGTAGAGCCACGTGGCCGACGCCCGCGCAGGCTGGCCTATGAGCGCGGCCTCGAGTCGGTCGTTGTACGCCTTGAGCGCGAGGAAGTTGCCCAGAAGCGTACCGCCCTTGTCTGTTGGGGTGAGCTTTAACTTGCCGTAGTCGAAGTAGCCCCCGTCCGGATAGAGGACGTTGAGTGCCATGTTGTCGATCTTGTCGATGACGGCCTCGCGCGATTTCGCGTCGAGCCAGGGCGTGGCGCCTACGAGGTCGATGTAGGAGTCGATGAGGTCGTTTGCGAGCAGCTCCAGCTTTTCGGCCGATTGCGCGCCGAGTTCCTGCTCGACGTAGGTTTTGGCGAGCAGCTGGGCGAACGTTTCGAGCTTGTCGCATGCGTTGTATGCGAACTCGTCGGCCGTCGGTGTGTCCTGGCCGAGTCTCGCGCGCGCGTCTGCGTAGAACGACGGCGCGACGAAATCCGAGCACTCGCGCAGGACCTTCACGGCGGTCATCGCGCGCAGAAGCTCGAAGTTGTCTTCGGTCCATGCTGCATCGAACGAGGAAAGCCATTCCGGGTACATGATGATGGCGCCATCGCCTTTATCCTCGCCAAGCTTCGCGAGCGTTTCGCGCATGGGGAAGTTGGGGCACGCCGCCGCGAGTTCGTCGAAGGTCAGAAGCCGCACGGCCTTCGCCTCGGCGCCGTATTCCCCGTCCCGGTAGGCTCGGGAATCCTCGTCCTTGCCGTAGCTCTTTTCCAGCTCGAACATGCTGTCGGCGAGCTTGGCCGCCTGGTCGGCGTTTTCGGCGAGCGAGATGAGGTACAGGTCGGTCTCGACGAGGGCCTCCTTTTGCGATCTCGTGGAATCATGCGCGGCCTGCGTTTTCTCGTCATCGGCGTCCTGGTATAGGTCGGCACCCGACTCTGCGTCCGAGAAGAGCATGTGCGGCATGACCGTCACGCACATCTGTGATTTCATGTCGGGCGCGCTCACGGTCGTCTCGATCCAGGGGCTGAACGGGAAATCCTTCGAAACCAGAAGAGCCTCGAGCTCGTCGAGCGATTGCGTGTTAAGGACGGCTTGCAAGTAGGGCTTCAGCTCGTCGGCGCCAGCGGCCTCGAGCGTCTCAAGGTCGGCCGCCTGGTTGTAGAAAACTCGGAGCTGTTCCAGCTCGGGGCTTTCGACCGAACCGTCTTTCACGGTCGCGGTCACGGCGGCTTGCAACTCGCCCTGGGCATCCTGCGCAACGGAGGCGAAAGGCGCGTTCTGATGCGCGGTGGCGTAGTCGTAGGCGTAGTGTAGGTACAGGTCGTCCGTGGCGTCGGGGGCGGCGTCGGGCAGGTTGTCGGTGAAGATGCTCGAAACCCACGGCGAGCCGTATGACGCGCTTTCGCTCGAGGCGGACGTCTGCGCCTGCTGCGCGCATGAGACGAGTCCCAACGCGAGGACCGCGGTTAGGGCGAGCGTCAGTAACCGACGTGCTGGGTTGGCCATCTTCTTCATGGGAAGCCCCCGTCTTCTGGGCGAACAGATGCGTCAATTATCGCGCAACCTGCAAAAAGCGGCTCGCTGAAAAAGCATGTTAACGCGCCATTCAAAACCATTTCGGGCAAAGCCGAGCATGATGGTAGACGTGGGGCATGCTAGGCGAAGCATTGATGCTCGGTACCGGCTTTCGCCAAGCGTTTCTTTCTTGTTCGCGAGGCTTCTGAAGCATAGAAAGCAAAACAGACATCCAGAAGAAGGAGACAGGCCATGAGTTTTGAGTATTTGGAGCCCGAACTGCGAGAGAAGGCGGAAGCATGCACTACGCCTGAAGAGCTCTTGAAGCTGGCCGCTGACGAGGGCTACGAGCTCAGCGACGAGGAAATCGAGAGCATATCAGGCGGAAGTTCCTGGAGAGACGATTGCGGAAGATTCAAGAACAGGAGGCTCATTAACCATTAACGGGTAGCGAAATGCCGGCAACAGACCGAAAGGGAGTCTCCCTTTCGGTCTGTGCCTGATGCGAACCGTATGCGTTCTCCTGCACATCAGGCGCTGTTGCCGTTCGTCGTGCGATGGGGGCGGTGGTCTCGTTGCCGGAGCCCTTTGAAGCAAGTGATAGGCCTCCTCGCTTGTCATGGATACCTTAGCGCGAGCATGGCAGGGGGCGACGACGGGGATGGAGGGCGTTGCCTTCTTATGCGCTACTTATCCGGATAGGGCAGCGAGGCGCCTATGACGGCGGCGAGGCCCATCCAGATCAGCCCCTGCGCTGGGAAGCACAGGAACAGCACGGCCAGCGTCAGCAGTGGCTTGCGGGTGACGCCGGCGAGAAACGCCGTGGCGGTGACTGTGACCATGAGCATGGGGTCAGCGCCCGTGAGCGCCGCCAGTCCGTAGCCCGCTGCCACGCCGGCGAAAATCGAGGGGAACAAGTTGCCGCCGATCCAGCCCATGTTCAGGCACAGGGGCGTCACGGCCGCCTTGAGAAGCCCCGTGGCCAAAAGCGCCATGGCCGTCCAGGAAGTCCAGGTTGCCATGAGCTCTTCCGACTGGGCCTCGCCGGGGAACAGCACGAAGGGCAACGCGCAGGCGATCGCTCCCATGACGACGCCGGCGACGATAGGCGGTGCTACCGTGCCTGCCATTCCGTCGCCGAATCGCGTCGCCACGCCGTGGAACAGGCGGTCCGATCCATGGTAGAGCAGCGCCATGACGTAGGCGACCGCGATGCAGGGTAGCGCCCACAGCAGCTCGGCATATGCGGCCCCGACTGGCTCGAACCGGGGCAGGCCACCCGTCGTGCCGAAGAGGTGCGAAAACGCCGCAATGCCGCCGAACGCACCGAACGCAGCGGCAGTGTAGAGCGCGGTTTTCACGCCGCGCCGCATGTTGTAATCGTCGACGTTCAGCGCGCTCGCCGTTGTTGGTTCCGCAGGTTCATTTGCGGGCGTTGATTTGGCCATGACGTCGTTGAAGGAGTTTCGCCCCGTGTCGCGGCCATCTGGTTCCAACGCCTCTAGCTCGCTTGTTGCATCCGATGCGCCGACCGCGTTCATAGGCGAGCTCTCGGCGCCTGCGACGATGCCGGCAAGCGGCGTGCCGAAGATCGCTGCGAGGCTCGCCGCTATGGTCACCTCGCCCACGGCTCCCGCGCGCAGGCCGGCCGCCTTCAGCTTGTCGCGGATCCAGCAACACCCGGCGGTGATGAGCCCGGTGAGCCCGGCCTCGAAGCCGATCGAGCCACCGAACACCAGCGGCAGCAGGAACGTGATCACGGGTTTGACGGCGCCATCTGTCCGGTACGATCCGGTAGTTCTGAACTCGGCCATGACGTCTTCGAGTGGGCGCACGCGGTCGCCCTACCACCACGTCCATACCCCGATAACGGCCCCTCCAATCGTGCAGGCCACGAGCGGGAACCATGCACCGCCGACAGCGCCGCCCACGCCGTTCCACAAAAGCTCGGTCAGCCAGGTGGAAAGGTCCATCACGCAGAACACGGCGAAACCGATGGCGAAGCCCACCGCAAGCGCCAGGGCAACCATGCCGATGGTCACGGTGGCCGCGTCGACCGGGCCTTCGTATGCCCGTCCGACGTCCCGGACGTAGGGGCGGGCGTCGGCTGGGCGTTTATTCCGAGTCGGACGTTGCATCGTCTGATTCCATCTCCTGTCCGAAACATGGATGCTAGGTATCGGTGTTTCAGTCGCGAATTGCTTTACGCCATGATACGAAATATCGGGAAAAGCAACCAGGGGTCGCGTCCGGGGCTCTTCCTCGCGGGCGGCCTGTCGACGCGCTCCGTTATCCAGAATGCTAAACTTCGGGTAAACGTTTACGATGATTCACTGCGAAAGGGCCGTTCATGAACGAAGAGTTGTACCAGCCGCTGCCGAGCGTGGAGGCGTATCTTGCGCGCATCGGGCTCGGTGGAGCGAAAGAGCCGACGCGCGAGTACCTCGACGAGCTGATCTACGCGCACCAGCGTGCGGTGCCGTTCGACGACCTCGATGTGAGCGATCTCGCGATGGTGCCATCGCTCGGGGTGGCGGACCTCTTCGAAAAGATCGTGGCGCGCAGGCGCGGCGGCTACTGCTTCGAGCTCAACGGGCTGTTCGGCGCGCTGCTCCGTGCGCTCGGGTTCGACGTGCAGCCCTGCATGGCTCGCGTGATCTTCCGACCCGGCGCGCATCCGCTGATCACGCACCGCGCGAATATCGTGACCATCGACGGCGCGCGCTACCTGGCCGACGTGGGATTCGGCGGTCCGATGCCCACGTTCGCGCCGCTCATCCAATCAGGAGCGACGCGCTCTGCGTTCGGTCACACGTTCACGCTGCACGAATGTGACGAGTATTGGTGGGAAGTCGGCTACGTGGGCAGCTCGGACCAGGAGCAGCGCGTGCTCAGGTTCTGCACGATGCCGGTCGAGGAGCACGACTTCATCCCGCTGTCGTTCTATCAGTCCGCCAATCCGCAATCCGTCTTCCGCCAGCACCGCATGGTCAACATCAAGACACCGGATGGGGCGTACGATTTGCGCGACAACGTGTTCACCACGTTTGCAGGCGGCGAAAAGACCTCCGTCGAACTGCAGGGCGACGAAGAGCTCGACCGCATCCTCGCCGAGAAGTTCGGCATCGTCGACTGGCGCTAGACGGGGCGGGGCGTTTGCGGGTTTTCGCGCATAGGCGAGGATCCGCGCAACGGAAGCGGTCAGATACGGGCAAAGGAGCGTATCGGCGGAAAAGGAGCACGCCCGAAGATTCCGAGCGTGACAGCGAATCTGTGGAATACGGGCAAAGCAACATGCGCTACGTGGTTTACATACTCGTTCAGCTCATTTGGGGCCTGCCGCAGACGGCGGCGGGGTTCGTCGTGTTCCTGTCGCGGCTGGGCAGGCCGCATTTCTTTCACCACGGCGCCATCGTTACCGTGTGGAGACTGCCCGCGGGCCTTTCGCTCGGGCCGTTCGTGTTCGTGAACTCGCGCTATGGGTTTGCGGGTGAAGGGGCGGCGCCATCCGCTTCGGCTGGCGATCTGGCGGCGTCGCGTCGTGCACATGATGGAACGGCGGTATCGCCCGTCGAGCGTTACGGCGTCGACGAGCGGTTGCTCGTGCACGAGTACGGCCACACCGTGCAGTCGCTCATTCTGGGGCCGCTCTACCTCTTCGTCATCGGCTTGCCGTCGATCGTATGGATGAGAGTCGCGCCGCTCGCGCGTTGGCGCCGCCGCAGCGGGACGTCGTACTACGCCTTCTATCCGGAACGGTGGGCCAACTGGCTTGGCGAGCGCGTACTCAAGCGCCCCTCCATGGGCATGGCCCACATCGATTAGCAGGCCGTCGGAACAGACGCTCGTCCGCGAGTGGCGCGGCAACAGACCGAAAGGGAGACTCCCTTTCGGTCCGTGACCGTTGGGGAGTCTCCCTTTCGGTCCGTTTCCGCTCACTCGTTTCATCTGGGTTTTCGGTCGATAAAAAGCCGAATCGGGACAAATTCGACAAAGCGCCTATCAAGATATCGATAATGATTATCATACTGGTGAAACGAGGTTGCAAATTCGGTAGGATACAAAGGAAGCACCAGGTGAGACGTCCTGTTTTCAACAGATGGATCAAACAGGAATGCTGCCGCATCGCGGGGCGCGACCGATTCTCGCTCCCGCAGTTCGCGGCGCTCGCCCAATCGTCGCGCAAGGATTCCGCCGACACCGTCAGTCGCAAGCGCCTCGCTGCGGCGCTTCACTTGCACGCCATCGTCAACGACTGCCTGCGGCGGCTTCACGAGCACGTGTGGAAGGGTTCGCTCGCAGAGCGTTACGAACGTATCGAGAGCGCGATCGGCGCGCGAGACCTGCAACGGCTGGCGCTGCGCGGCACGCCGCTCATGTCGTTGCCCCAGGAATACCGCGACATTCTGCAGTCGTTTTACGAGGCGTACTACGCCCCCGAGTTGCTCGCGCAGCAAAAGCGAGAGCTGCACGAGAAGTCGCGGCTGTTGCAGCTGCAAGCCGGCGTCACCTCGACCGAGATTGCCAATGCCTGCGGAATCGCGCTGCCCAACGCGGTGGCCTACCTGAAAAACGGCGCCGTCGAGAAGGTCTCGCTCGAAGCCGCGCAGGCCGTTCTCGAGTTTCTCGAAACGCGCCAGCAGCTTTGATGGACGGATGATACAGTACCTCTGAGGCAATGAATCATCCACACGTTCTCGTCTAGTTTTTCGACGAATTTGTTCCATTCGATACCAAGGTGTCAAATAATGATAGCCTGTAGGCAAAGTGAAAAGGAAAACGTAGAATTAGGCTTACAATTGCGTTAGCGCAAGCAACGCCACGATGACATGGGGGTTTACAGTGCGCACGACACGCGATACGAAAGGCGGAAACGCATCCAAGGCCAAGTCCAGCGCCGAGAAGGAGTTCCAGAAGCTCAGGCGCATGGACCTGCTCGAGCTGCTGCTCGACCAAATCCGCGAGAACGAGCAGCTCAGTGCGTCTGTTACTGAGCTCACCGACCTCAGCGAGCGCCTCAAGGCGAAGCTCGACGACAAGGATGCCCAGATCGAGCGCCTCAAGGCAAAGCTCGACGACAAGGACGCCCAGATCGATCGGCTTGACGAGCGCAATCGCGCCGTGGCGCGCGCCAGTGGCACGATAGACATCAAGGAAATCCTCGAAATCGAGGGACGCGCAATCGAGAACTACCTCATGCGGCTTTCCGAACAAGCGGACGGAGAACAAGCGTAGAACGCGGGGAAGCAATGACTGATCAGGACAAGAACATCATTTCGGACGACGTTCGGGACGAAGCCGCCCAAGCTGCGGAAGAACTCGTTTCCGAAACGGGGGAGGGCCAGGCGCCCGAGGCCGTCGAAGCTGCGGGGCCTGACGAGCTGGCAGACGAACCGCTTTCGTCAGACGAGCCGGCCGACGCGCATCCCGAGCAGGCTGCGATCGACGAGCCGGCTGATGACGGGATCGATGCCACTGATTCTCCTGATCAGGATCCTGACGCCGTCGCAGAGGCGGTCGAAGATCCGGAGGAGGCCAACGTCGAGGACGAGCAAGCAGCGCCCGCCGAACAGGCCGAGGACGAGTCCGAGCTCGAAGAAACCCCTGTTGAACAAGATGCAGAAGCACTTGAGTCCGAGGAAGTTCCTGCCGAGGATGCGGAGGAGCCCGAAGAGGACCTCGCCGCCCAGGCCGCGGAAGAGCCCGAGCCCGAACAAGAGCCTGCTGAACAGGTAGAAGCCGAGCAAGACGAGCAAGCCGAGTCCGAGGAAGCGCCCGCCGAGCAAGCCGAACCTGAAGAAGCTCCTGTCGAGCAAGATGCGGACGAGCCTGTTCCCGACGCCGATTCTGCCGAGGACGCCGATCCTGCCGAGGAGGTCGATCAGATGAGCGACGTCGACGACAAGCTGATTGCCGAGGAAGCGGTCGACGCCGAGGTGGCGGAGCATGTCTCCCAACAGCTGCCCGATACCGCCGACCTGCGCGCCGAGCTGGCCAAGGAGCGTCAGCGTTCCACGTTTTTCCGCGTGCTGCGCTCCACGTTGTTCTCGCTCGTAGTCGTGGCGGCCGCGGCCGTTATCGTGGTAACGCTCGTACTGCCCATCCTGCAGATTTCGGGCAGCTCGATGACCGACACCCTGTACGACCAGGACATCGTCGTGGCCGTGCGCGGCTCCGATTGCCAGACCGGCGATGTCATCGCGTTCTACTACAACAACAAGATCCTGGTCAAGCGCGTCATCGCCAACTCCGGCCAGTGGGTCGACATCGACGAAGCAGGCAACGTGTACGTCGACGGGGTGCTGCTCAACGAACCCTACGTCACCGAGAAAGCGCTCGGTGACTGCAACATCAAGTTGCCTTACCAGGTGCCCGAGAACCGCATCTTCGTCATGGGCGACCACCGTTCCGTGTCCGTCGACTCCCGTAGCACCACGGTCGGCTGCGTTGCCGACGAGCAGATCGTGGGCAAGCTGGTCTTCTGCGCCTGGCCGTTCGAGCGCTTCGGCCTCGTACACTAGCCGTATCGCGATACCGTTCCAAAAGGGCGTGGCGCACCGTCGCCGCGCCCTTTCTATACATTTGGGGACTGTCCCCAAATGTATAAAGACCCTTACTTACGCATGGGGAGGCTTCCCTCTTTTTGAACCCGCGCGGCAATCTCAAGAAATAGCGCACACAAAGTGGTCCTGCAGCTTGAAAACCCCAGGTCGTGACTTTCGCATACCAGGTTTGTGTGCACTATTTCAAAACGTCGCGCTCTCATGTGCTTGCGAAACAGTGGGGTCATGCTGGGCATATTGGAGGGCAGGTTCAAACCATGATGCAAAAAGTCGGGAAATTCGGCTCTGACCTTCGCGTTTGCAGCCCATTATCACGCAATTTTGAACTCTGTCGCGTAGACAGTTTGCCAAACTGATAGCATGACGATAGCCGTACTGCGGCATTATAATGAAAGCGTGTTTTAGGGCGGAATGCATTGGCGAACGAACTGCGACATACACGTTTCGAAGAGGCTGAGCACAGCATGCAGTCTGTGTCCGCCAATGCGCGCATTGAGCCGCTCGACAACACGCAGCAGCGCCGGCACGCTCGCCATGCAGCAGCTGACTACTTCGCGACGCGCCGCCGTTCCCGCAATCGCATCTACAGCATGCGCGCCGTGTTCGCCGTCGTGGTCGTCATCGCGACAAGCTTGGCGCTCATGGTCTCGGCGCTCAGCGCGACGCAGGACGTCGCCACCCAGGACAAGGGCTTCTACCATACCGAAACGGCCGGCGTCGCCCTGACGGACGACGTGGAAGATGACGCTCGCCATTCGTCCGATTCTGCAGGTAACGGCTCCGATTCCGATGACGCCCGGAACGACCAAAAGGAAGGCGACGGGGAAGGGAACGACCGCGACCCTGACGGAGATGGCCACGTCATCGTAACCACCGACGACGATGAGGCAAGCGCCAGCTCGGCAGCCGCCGATCCCGCCAACATGCCGGCTCAGACGTTCAACGATTCGCTCAAGGACGATGACGGCAACGTCATCCTCACGGTGGCCGTCAGCGCGCCCGAGGGTGCCTTCCCCAACAACACGTCCATGAAGATCGGCCCGGTTGCCGACAAGACGGTGCGCGATCAGGTCGAAGCCGCCATCAAGGCCGACAATTCGGTCAAGGGCGAGGTCAAGAGCATGACAGCCGTCGACATCGCCTTCTTCGACGAGGCCGGCAACGAGATCGAGCCCGCCAAGAAGGTCGAGGTCAAGATCACCTCCAACGAGATCCGCAACATCGACAATCCCGTGCTCGTGCACGTGCCCGACAAGCAAAAAGCCGAGGAAAAGGCTAAGGCCGAAGGCGCCGAGCCCAAGGAAGCCGAAGTCGTCAAGAAGGTCGACCTCGTCAGCCAGAACGAGACGCGTCCCGACAAAGGCACCGAGGACACGCTGAAGTTCGACACCGATGCGTTCAGCCCCTACGTCATCGTCGAGCTCGAGGAGATCACGACCCAGGTCATCACCGCCGACGGCACGGCCTATTCGATCACCGTCAGCTACGGTTCCGATGCCGGCATCCCCGAAGGGGCGCAGCTGCGCGTCGAGGAGATCTTGCAGGACGGTCAGGCCCCCGAGGGCGTCGCCGACTATGACAGCCTGGTCGCGCAGTCCGCCGACGTGATCGGCGTGCAGGCAGAAGAGGTCAGCTACGCGCGCTTCTTCGACATCAACATCGTCGACGCCGACGGCAACGTGGTGCAGCCTGCCGACGGCGCCGCAGTCAACGTCGACGTCAAGCTCGCCGACAAGGACGCCGACGCCGATTCGCGGGTCGTCCACTTCGGCGAGACCACCGAAGTCCTCGATGCCAAGAGCGAGGGCGACACCGTCAGCTTCGAGACGACCGGCTTTTCCGTGTACGGCATCGTCGAGGCACCCGAGCCGGTCGAAGAAGGCGGCTGGACGAGGGTGAAGTCGGTCGACCAGCTCGTCGATCCTTCGATTGCGGCCAACGGGTTTTTCGTCCGGCATCCGAATGGCTACTATTTTAAAGATAGTGTTATATCCATAAAAAGTCCCCGCACCGGCATCGCCAAGACGACGATGGCTACCAGCCCCGACAAAGCGGTCGGCGCTGCTCGCTATTTCTTCGAGCGCGTCGACGGGACAGACAACAAGCTCTACGCGTATTGCAATGATGGCGATAGCAAGAAGTACGTCAAGCAGTCGACCAACAGCCTTACGCTCGTCGCGTCCAAATCCGAAGCGACCCCGTTCACATTCGGTGTTCATCCGACAGATGCGACCAGCTTCAACGTTTTGGGGACGGGTGGGTACTATTGGAACATGCAGGGCGGCGATGGTGGCAAAGGGTTCGCGGCGTTCAATGTCGCAAACGACACCAATGCGAGAATCCAATTTCTGTATTTCAGCGAGATGGAGAAAGATCCCTACAAACTCGACGGCAAGACCTATGGCATCGCCTATCACAACGATACCGCGACTGCCGCGACCATGACGTCGGATGCCCTTACCGTCGACGGCATCGATAGGCTCGCTGGCAAAGAAATGCTCATGCGTCCCGATGTGCTTGACAACGACGGTATCCTGCTTGTCGCGGAAAACAGCGACATTACCGAATGGACGTTTGAATGGTACGATGAGAACAGGTACTATGCGACCACGAAAGTCGGCGGCGTCACCAAGTACCTGACAATCGACGGGAGGAACGTCAAGCTACTCGACGAGCGGACTGAAAGCTCTCTCATTAGCGTCACATCCGGCACGGGCACCAATAGCGGCAAGTATCGCTTCAAGGTTGGCAATTACGCAATCGAGCCGACCATCAGCGGTACGAGCGTGAGCAAGGGTTTTTGGGCAACCAACAAGAACAGCGACACCATTTGGTTGAACCTTGTCGAGAGATCGACGGAGCTCGATGATGACGACTTCAACCTGTATTCCGCCCGCAAGGTGAGCGTATCCGATACCGAAAAACTGAAAAACGGCCAGGACGTGGTCATTTACACGCGCGTGTGGAACGATACGTCAAAACGCTACGAGTTTTATGTCGTCGATCATGATGGGTCGCTTGCGCGTTGCTACGATATCGGTGATGGCATCGAGTGGATCGGCAGCAAGGTGAATACTGCCGAGTGGACCTTCACCGAGTATACCGACGCGACAAGCGGCGAAATCAACCATTATTACGAGCTTCAGAACGTTCAGTACCGCAACTTCATCGCGCCGCAGGTCACGGACGGTCAAGTCATGTCCAAAAGCGAGATTGGCGTCAATTTGAACGGGCGCCGCTACGGCGAGAATTACACCACCATCATCGCATGGGATGATGCCAACTATGCCTATGCAGGCCTGAAGGTCGAGGACGGCAAAGTCGTGTCGTGCCCGCTGGCCGAAGCGGACGATTTCTACTTCGCCATCGTGGAGCCGAAGTCGCAAGAGGAAGTCAAGCCGCTGACGACGGTCACCACCATAGACAACGACCAATACGGCATCACCATGAAGATGATCGACTATAACAATCCTATTCTGTTGCAGGACGGATCTCCAGCCCAGGCAGGCGGAGGACGGGATTCGGGGCAAACCGCCGTTTTGGGCTACGATTCCGACGGACCTGGATTGCTAACCGGGTCTTTGGATGATACTGGCTATCCGACGACCGTTGAAGCGGCGACCAGAAAAAGCCCTGTCTCGTTATCGAACCTATATAACGGCGCGGTGCCCGTCAACCACCTCTTCCTTCAAAGCATTTACAACGAGAGTGGCTATTTCGAGTACAACAGCACCCAGAATTTCGCCCATTTGAACGACAATGGCGAGTTTACGGTGTATGACCAGCTCGCGGCTATCGGGGAAGAAACGAGGCCAACTCGTACGCACGGCCAGTTCATGCCGTATAACGAGATTTCCGTCGAAACTGGATACGCAAAAGACAAAGGTGGTAACTACATCACCAATCGGACGGACGTGAAAGGCCAGGAACTTCCGGATGCCGACCCGCGTAAAGGCGAGAAGCTCTACAGCATACCGCAAGCCAGCGCCGACTACTTCTTCGGCATGGAAATGGAAGCCTCTTTCACGCAGACGGCCGATGGCCTTGACGCGTGGGGGCACGACATCATCTTCGAGTTCTCAGGTGACGATGACTTCTGGCTCTACGTGGATGGCAATCTGGTGCTTGACCTCGGTGGCGTCCATTCGGCCTTGGTCGGTTCCGTGAACTTCCGCACGGGCCAGATCAAAGGCAGAGGCGGCTCGACAACGACTCTTCGCGCGATGTTCGAAGCGGATTTTCGTGCGCGCAATCCCCAGGCAACAAACGACGAGGTGGCCAATTACCTTAACGGGATCTTCAAGGATGGCGGGACGGTTTTCACGGATTACAGCAAGCACACGATGAAGGTGTTCTACATGGAACGCGGTGCGGGCGCATCCAACCTGCATATGCGCTTCAACTTGTCGGCCGTGAAGCCGGGCGCGTTCATCCTGAACAAGAAGCTTTCCGGGACCGACAGCCCGTCGAACGGTTTGATCGAGTTTCCATACCAGGTGTATTACGAATCGAAGGATGATGGCAATCTGCATCGTATCGGCGACAAGAATGATGCCTGGCTCGTGAAATACGTGGGGACGAGCAACGACGTCACGTATCGGGATTCGTATACGGTGGGAGGCAATACGTACAATAACGTGTTTTTGCTCAAGCCTGGCGAGTCGGCCGAAGTCACCCTGCCAGACGATGCTGCCGATCAGAAGTACTACGTCGTCGAGTGCGGCGTCAACCCGAGCGTGTACGACAAGGTGCTGGTGAATGGCGCAGATGCCAGTGCGAAACCCGCCGAAAACGGCAGGGTCAATTACGAGACCACGGAAGACACGCTCGAAAACCGGCAACAGGTAGATTTTGTCAACCACGTGGCCGACGGCGCCATGCGCACGCTCTCGATCTCGAAGAAGCTCTACGATTCCGACGGCAAGACGGTGCTTACGCACTCGAACGACAGCACGCATGGCAACGATGACACGCTCTTCAACTTCAGGGTGTATCTGGGAACCGAGAACGCGGATTCCGCCAATCTGCCGCTCGCGTACCTGTACCCCTATTTAGTGAAAGACGTTGCGGGGCATTACTGCAGGTGGAATGCAAAAGACCAGAAGTTCGATTCGCTCAGCTACACGGACTACGATGGCGCGGATGGCCTCAAGGCGTACTTGGGCACGCTGACGAGCGCGCAGAAGGAGGCTATCGTCTTCTCCACATCGCCGAACGGCTCGATCTCCAAGATTCCCGCGGGTTACAGCGTGGAGATGCGCGACCTTGTGGTGGATACTCAGTTCAAGGTCGAGGAACGCGAAAGCGAGATTCCGAAGGGCTACACCTTGCGGCTTGCCGACGGGTATGAGCGCGTCGACGTCGATCCCGTGGTCAATAACGAGACGACGCCCGTTTCGGGCACCGTTAAGGTGGACGAGGATCCAGCAATCCAGGTGAGCAACCAGAAGGGTTGGGGCCTGACCGTCAACAAGGTATGGACCGACAAAGACTTCATGGAATCGCACGATCCCATTTTCTTCGCGGTGTACGTGGAGGATGCAAACGGGGATTTGAGTGCCGACCCCGTTGCGGGAAGCGTTCGTCGGATGGAGCATCCCAACACGAGCATCTATTACTTCTTCGGGAACCTCCAATCGGGTATTCCGTTCGAGAACTACGTGGTTCGCGAGGTGACGTTGAAAACCGAGGGGGATCAGGAAATTGCGGTTGATAAAAATGGCGTGGTGAGCGGCTATAGCTCTGTCGCCCCGATAGCCGAGGGCGGAAGGCTCGACATCGGCGGACAGCCGGTGGGCGGCACGTACGCGGATTCTGGCTTTGAGTACACCGTGTCGTATGACCCGGGCGAACAGACCACCCAAAACGAGAACGTCCGCGTTGATACCGTGACCAACTCCCGTCCGGGTATCGAACTGTACAAAACGGACTGGGCTGGCAAGACGCTTTCGGGCGCGACGTTCACCCTCAAGGATTCCGAAGGCAAGGACGTCGCCGCGCCGTCGTACACGTCGAAGGACAACGGCCTGATTACGATCGCCTACCTCAACGAAGGCAAGTACACCTTGACCGAGACCGCGACGCCGATCGGGTACGTGGCTCCCGATTTTCCGATGACGATAACCATCGGGAAAGACGATGCAGGCAAAACGACGGTTTCGGTCACTGGATTGGACGAGCGCTTCTACACGATAAGCTACAATAATCCCGCAATGGCGGCCACTATTACGATCAGGAACTGCACGAACAGCTTGCAGGTCAAGAAGGTTGATGCTGCGAGTGAGAACAAAGATCCGCTTGCCGGCGCGCATTTCGCCTTGTATCGCGAAGTTACGGATACGAGTGGCAATCCGCGCAAGGATTATCAGGCCATGAAGGGCTATGAGGATCTCGTCACCGATGCGGATGGGATTCTGGATAAGGTCGCAATCAATCTGGGGCCAGGCACGTACTACTTGACCGAGACCGTTGCCCCAAGTGGCGGTTACGAGCTGATGACGGGCGATTTTCGCTTTACGATTGCGGTAAACGGGAAGGTTACCATCGGCAGCGAGGGGCATGGCAGCTGGCTGTCCTCGGTCTACGATCGGGAAGCTGGCACCTACGCGTACACCATCACGATTCCGAACGGCAAGCAGAAGACGGTCGGCGTCCTGAAGGTCAGCACGGGCACGAGCGATCGGCTCGCAGGTGCTTCGTTCGATCTGTATGAAGCGAAGGACTGCGACGAGAGCGGCAAGCCCGCCGAGGGAAAGACTCCGGTAACGTCTCTCACGACAGGCCAAGATGGTACGCAGTTGATCGGCCTGCTCCCGCTCGGTGATTACTGGCTCGTCGAGACCGCGGCTCCGGCAGGCTACAACATGTCCGACGCGCCCATCAAGATCATGGTCGCGGATGCGAAAGTCGATGCGGTCCAGAAGGGCACGTATCTGCCCGTCGAGTCGAGCAAATCTTCGTCTGCGGCTGACGGTGTCCTCTGGCAGATTACCGTGTCCAATAGCGCCGGCATCGAGCTGCCCAACACCGGCGGCCCCGGCACGTGGCCCTTCGCCTTTGCCGGCGGATTGGTCATCCTGCTCGCGTTGGCCATCCTCCGCCGAAGGCAGGGCAATCATAACTAGGGACAGTCCCTAGTTATGACGTGAACTCCCGAAGCTGCCCAAACCTTCCGATCTCCCGATGTCATCCAGAGTGCATAAAAAGGGCAGTCCCTTTTTATGACGCGAGCGCGCCCTGCGATCGACTGTCGCTGCGCTCGGCTGTCGCTACGCTCGGGCTTCGGCAACCCGCACAAAACTCTTCGCCGTCGGCTTATGATGTCAAATCTGGCTTTTCGGTATTCTGCCTTAGCATCGCCCTTCAGCCCTATCAACAAAACGGCAAATGTATAACTATCGCGCTATTTCTGATAACGTAAGCACCAATATACAGTGGTTTCTGCTGAACATAGCTGAATATATTCGGTTTTACGCTCGGCAAAGGTAGCAATACAGCTGGAAAGCTGACCAAACGTCTTTGTGAAAAGGCGTGGCGAAACCCCAAAATTGACTCTTTTGCAATTACTTGTAAATCGCGGTCAGATTTGCCGATGGTTCTTTAAATTACGTGCAACTTAGCTATTATCGTAAGGCACCAATTTTGCATTCCTGGTGCTTTGTTGAGGGGATTCGTAAGAATTTTTTGGGACAAAACGGGGTGCGAAGCGGTAGTAAACAGAAGCGTGCCCTATGGGCGCGCTTGTGCGGTATAGGGCGATAAAGGTTTTGGATATGGGCGTAAACAAGCAAGTTGAGCAGGTCCAAGCGCGTAGACGTACGAGGAAGTATCGCGAGTATCTAGCAGTTCTGGCGTGCATGGTCATCGTGGTCGTGTCATTTACGCTGATGGTGCCAGCAGTCACCATCACCAGCGACAAGGCGCAGCAGCAAGACGGTTTTTACACGCAAAACCAGGAGGAAGTGCAGTCCGCGAGCGGCGAATCCGCAGATGATTCCGCGAGCGAATCTTCTAAATCTGCGAAGTCCGAAGACTCTGCAGACGAGTCCGATCAGCAGGCTGAAGAGTCCGCAGCCGATCCGCAACCCGCCCAAGAAGAGAGCGGGGAAGAGGTAGCCGCAGACGCGGCCGAGTCCGTTGACGCCAATGCTGAAGCCGACGTCTCCGACCCCCAGGACGCAGACGCCGAGGTGGTCGCCGCTACCGACGATTCCGAGGCAAACGCATCTGACAAAGCTGCCGACGCCGAGGCGCCCGCCCAATCTTTCGAACATATTATTAAGAACAAGCAAGGCGACGTGACGCTCGTCGTCACCGTCGACGCACCCGAGGGTGCGTTCCCGGCTGGCACCACCATGAAGGCAAAGGCCGTCAAGGCGAGCAAGGTCGAGGGCGCCGTGGAAGACGCCGTGGCCGAAAAGGTAGCCGAGCGTGCCGACGCCGCCAAGGACGAAGGCAAGGCCGGAGCCAAGGTCGACAGCATCCAGGCCGTCGACATCACCTTCCTCAACGCAGAGGGCAACGAAATCCAACCGGCGAAGAAGATCGCCGTCAAGTTCACGAGCCCGCGCATCGCCGAAGCCGAGCAGCAGCCGCTCGTCGTCCACGTCGACGACGAGGGTCGCGGCGACGTCGTCGACACCCTGACCGACAAGCAACTCGCCAAGCGCGACGTAGCGCTGACCGTCGACCAAGTCATGGTCGACGCGCAAGCCTTCAGCGTCTACGCCGTCGTGTACACGGTTGATTTCGAGTACTCCGTGAACGGCAAAATGTACCAGTTTAGCCTGCCCGGAGGCGGGTTTGTGTCATTTACAGACCTCGTAGAAGTGTTGGGGATAATTGGTGATACGAACGATGAGGAAAATGGTCATGAAATAGATGCCTCTGAAGCACAAGATGCTAATGGCATGCTTGATATTAAGGCAAGCGATTCCGCGAAAAGATTCGTGA
>CAMOLA010000022.1 GCA_946618265.1 uncultured Eggerthellaceae bacterium | reverse complement strand
CCGCCAGGTACATCTCGACTATCGCCTCCTCGACGGACACCTCGCGCCTCTTGTATTTTTTCGCTAGGTAAAATCTGAACAAATCGCTGAGCGTGTCTTGAGTGAAATGTGTGCGCGCGAGCCAAACTCCGCGTAGGCGTCGCACAGCGCTGTTGATGTCGGTCGAGCTGTCGTCGATCAGGATGATGTTGAGATCCGTGTGAGTTTGCGCCAGGATGCTGCCCATACAGCGCTCGAGCGTGTCCTCGGCGTTGCGAACGGGGACTACTTGACGCAATATGCGATCCATCTTGGCTCGTTCTCGATCCGTTCGGCCAGGCGCGCTCGGCGGCCTGGCGTGGCGTGTAAAGAGAAACGTTCTCCAGACGCAATTCTTTAAAACGCTTTCTGTTCTGAAAAGCGTGTACGGCAATAGTTATGCAAGATTGTCGACCCGTGTATCGCAAAAAGGTACGCAAAAGGGCCAATTTGTCAAGCGGAAAATTGCGCAGCTTTGTCCTTGAGGGTGTTGCAGGCAGAGGATAGCATCATCCCGGAATGCTTGACAGCTCGGTTCTAATCAGAGACTCGATTAATCGAGGAGCCATTTATGAAACGAACGTTAACATTGGCAATGCTTATGGCAATCACCATGCTTGGCGTATGCCTGATTGGCTGCGGTGCAACGAGCGTCACTGGCAGCAACGAAAGCGCAGCCGGCATATCGGAATCTCAAAGAAGCGCTCCCGATATCGACATGGCGAAGTATGAGGACCTTGAAAATGGCGAGTTCGTGATAGTGTTGAGCGACGGGACGGAAGAAGTGTACAACAATGTGAAAACGGGAAATTATGTCCGACTTAACGGGATACACGTCGGCATCGAGAAGCTGAACGACATCGTGAAGGATGAGGTTGCAGCGAAATCAAAATACGAGAACGCCGTAATTGTCTGCAAGGGCGACGTCGCATTCACCGGCGAACCGGTAGGAGACTACGACAGCGTCGTGAGCCTTACCAACGATTATAAAGATGGCGTTACGTACCTTGGCGACTGGGTGGTGACGTTCGAAATCCCCTCCGATGAGATTATCGAGAGCGGCCTGACTCTTGGAAAAGAGGCCCTTTGTGCCGGATATCTAGATGTCGATTACCTCCTTTCCGCAGGTTATCCCTCCGGATTCTCATCTCGCCTGCTTGCCCGTTCTCCCGTTATCGTGAACGGATAAGGCTCGATGCTTTATGGGGACTCGTTGGTGACGGCTAAGCAGTATCGAGAACAGGGGTGGGCTTTCCGCAAACCGTTCGCCAACAGCAACGCGGGGCTTCCGCTCGTAGCGACCACGAGAACGCTCGAACAAAAAGCTGGCCACCTCATGCGGTTGTTCGAAGAGACCTGCTGACAGGACGTCTTCTACAAAGAGCTGCGCTGCCAAAAAAGGACCCGCAAAAGATAATGGGGCAACTAAAACAGGCGGGTGATATGATTGGGTCAGTCATCCATTCAATACGGCGGTGATGAAAGTGAAAAAGATCCTGGCTGTCTTGTTGGCCTGCGCTATTGCTCTAATTGTGCCGGGCGGTCTAGCCTTTGCAGATACGTCGTGCAGCGCACTGGCGACTGCCGGCCCTTTGCAATCCACGGCTAATCCCGTGAAAGCGAAGAAGTATTCGAAGCATCAGAAATCTGCAGTGAAGTTCGTGAAGCGTTTCATGAAGAGCGTGAAGCAGTATGACGTCGGCAAGATGAAGTCCGCTTTCCAAAAGGCGCCCAAGGATTATTTCTTCAGGAGCGATACGTATATGTATCGCAAGTGCAAGTCGCAGAACAAGAAGCTCAAATACAAAATCCTTGGCGTAACGGCTTCGAAGAATACGGCGAAGGTGCGCATGAAAGTGAAGTACAAGGATGGCTATGACGGGTATATTAAGGCTTTCAAGAAGTACGAAAACTGGGTATACAGCTATTCTTACCGGAACGGAAGGGTCCCCTCAGACGGCGCTCTCAAAAGGGTAATCGAAAAGTATCTGGCGAAGTACGTCGGAAAATACGGTTTCGAAGCATGCTCCGAAAAGATCAGCATCAAGCTGAAGAAGGTCGGGGGAAATTGGAGAATCAAGGGCAAACCGACCGGGATAGAGGACATGTCGAGCTTGGGGTATTCCTATGCTTACAGGGAGTACTGGGAATAGGGAACCGAGCTGAAGAGGCGGCTATCTACGCGATGGACATGGCGTAAACGGAGAACTGGCATATTTCAGATGGCAATAACCAGACGTACCTGAAAGACGTAACGCTGCGCGTCGTGGTGCTCGGGTTCTGACGAGTGAGCTAAATTACGAGCGGCGTCCGAAGGCCAGAAGGCGTTTCTCGGCTTCTCGGGTGACAGATGGAGTTTCGCAAAGGCCCTTGCACGTGAGACGCGGTGGCTATAATGAAGTTCGACGGCAACCTGTAGTGGTAAGCGGGCAGCGCCGTTGTCGAGTTCGAAGAAGGACCGCGTTAACGGTCCTTCTCCTTATCTGGACGTTCGCCGTCCTGTGCCTTGGGCACGAACCGCAGCAGAGCCGCAACCAACCCTAGACCTGCGGCCGCGAGCTTGATGATCGCGTCCGCTGTGTCCATGGGCATATCACCTCCTTCCCTTGAGAAGCAGGTGCTGCTGGCACACGGGGCTTACGCCATCGACCAGGCCAATGGTTTTACCACCGTAGCAGCCGGGCGCCACACTCGCGGGCGCGCTCGACGAAACGAGCAAAGTGGCTCTCGCTGCAACGATTGCCCAAAAGCGGGACGCCCGACCAGGCAGGCGTCCCACGGAAGCGCAGGTGCTGAGCGAGATGCCAGTATGGGGAATCGCCCGCTTGCGCTCCGTCGCGATTCTTACCGCATTCCGCATGTGTGTCAGGGGGACGTTTCTCTTGACACAATCTGCGACCTGCCTCTAGCCGAAAACGCGCGAACGCAATACGCTCATGTTTTGTTCGATTTCTGAGATTAGACGCCCCTTCTGACGAGATAATGGGTGCAGTCGCCATCAGGGCAAGGAGACGGAATTGGACGCATCTCAGCTGAAGGTATCATGGGAGGGCGAGGTTGTGTCGGTCCAGCCGAGGAGCACGGTCTGGCGCTACCTCGTCGACAACCGCACGCACCGCGAGATCGGCTACAACGTGTTCGTCAAGGGCGAGGCCATCGGGCTCGACGATGGTGCCGCAATCGAGTTAGCCGGTCGAGGCGGCAGCGCGTACGACTTCTGCGTCGCCATTTCCGAGAAGCAACAGGAGAAGCTCGGCTTCCAGATAGGTGACCGCGCGAAGGGCACGGCATGGACGCCGCTCTACCCGAACGCCGAGTTCGCCGACCTCTACCGCGCGGGGGCGCTCAAGGTGGCCTGGCGCGCGGTGTTCCTAGACGTCGACGAATGCGCCCCTAAAGCGGGCGGCGCGTTTTCTTGCAAGCGAGGCCCTCGTAGCTCGCCTTTCCGCATTGATCCGGCGGCGCACCTTGGCTTTGTCAGCTACGCGCTTGAAATCCGAGATTGCCGCGTTGCGCCGCTCGGGACTATTAGCCGCTCGGATGCCTCGGGCGCAGGATAACCGTCATCAAGTTTCGCGGCATGCACATCGACGCGGAGGCTAAAGGTGCCCAATGGGTCCAGGGTGAAGACCCGCGCGTGACTTAGATAGGCGAAGTTCTCCGTAGGACGCGTTTAGACGAGCTGCCCCAGTTCTGGGCAGTCGCGAAACGAACCTCTCGGATTACCGGGACCGGTCAGGGGAAATTTACGGGCGGTTCGTCGACCTGACGCGCGGTTGTCGTGAGGTGACGCGCTGGTGGCCGCGTGGTGGCCGTTGGGTGGTTGTGGCGTAAGGCAGTATAGCTCGGGCTGGTGATAGCGTGGGATAGCGAAGGGGGCGCTGACCGGTGCCTCAGGTTTGCAACGCTGGCAACCTTGAGATTCTGTGGGACCATGGCGGCGGCCCGTCCGGCGGATTCTGCTCGAACCAACAGGAGTGTTTCCATGGGTACAACCCCATGTCCATAGTGGATTTGGCGGATGCCTTTTGCGACAACAAAGTCGTCGATGCAGATAGCGATGGCGTTCAGGACGGGAAGTTCGATTTCGTCGATTTCGATGCCTGCCTGATGGGCAGCGTCGAGGCCATTTTGGCATACGGCGACTACATGGACTACTACATCGCCTCGCCTGAAACGGAACCGGGGTACGGCCAGTACTATGGTCCTTGTGAGGGGCAGTACACTGGCTGGCTGGATGAATTGGGCAAGAACCCGACCAAGAGCGCATATGAACTGGGCAAGATAATCGTCGATGATTTCATCAGCTTCTACGATAAAGAATCTGGTGATGGCTCTTCGCAGGAAGGAACCCTCGCTGTCTTCGACATGAACAGGTTGTTGACGACGTCGATTGACGGGGACACCTTCGTCAGCGCGCTGACCAAACTGAAAGCCAACCTGGCCACGAACCTGCAAAGCGGAAAATACGGCCTTGTGTACTATGCCGGCACGGCGGTAAGCGAGATGGTCTCAAGCGGCATGGACAAGGACTCGATTGACTACGCCGCAGTCAAGCAGCACTGGGAAGATACAGCGGTTGATGATACCGTTCAGCACTATATCGACGCTGTCGGCGGGGAAGCCGAAGCGAGCTGGCTCGAGGGTCTGATCAACCAGATGAAGATCGAGGCTGTCCAGCAAGAAAACGTCACTGCCCAGCTGGTGGAGACTTCCGAGGGAACTGGAAGCAAGATCACGCTCGGCGAAGTCAGGAAGCAGGCAATCGAGAGCGTGGAAATGAACGTCATCGCAGAACTGCCTGCTGCAAAGGCTTTTGTGGAGGATCCGGCCCATGCGGACCATGTTAGATTTCTTGGGAATTATGACGCGGGAGTGACGATCGGCAGGGTCAACGGGTCTCAAATAATCGATGTCGACCCGAAGACCGATGGGTATAAGGCTGCGGTCGATTGGCTGTTCGACCCGACGAGCACATGGACGCTGAAGCCGCCGCAAACGAAATGGTACGCCTTGCGCGATGCGGCAGGAAACCTCCATGCGACCGCGGCAGATGAAGGCTCAAGCGAGCTCGACATCCCAACTGGCTATTCGACAATGGAGCTCAAGCCAACAGACTACGATGACAACCTGAATCCCATTGCTTTTGAAGAGCAAGAAGTTTGGCGCAAGGTCTGGCTCATCTACAAGAAAGACGGCAACGGGGAATGGGCCTTGGATGAGTTTGCCGTCGAGCAAGCAAACGAAGGCTATCGCCTGATCCCCGCATCGGAATTCAGGGGAACGTACGAGCCCTATCCGGTAATGGAGCTTGGGCGTTACGAAACCGTAGTCCCTATCAGCAAGAAACCCTTCATGCTCACGCCCGAGACCATGGGCAACATCAACGTCGAGTACATGGAAGTGAGTGACATGGGCGAAGACGTGGCGGATGCCGATGGCGACGGCAGGGTTTGCCACAGCACCGTGACCGTCACGAACATCTACGGCCACAAGATCGACATCACGGATTTGGTGAATGGCAAGCAGCACATCAAGCTCGCGCGAATAAAGCCAGGCGTGTATTCCAAAGACAGCACGGGGGAACTTGTTCCAGAACTTGTCTACCAGGGCGAGACGCTGGTAGAGGGAATGGACTACACGCTGGAGAAAGCGAACGATGCCGATACCTTCGATAAGGTCGGGGCGTATGAGGTTGAAGTGACGGGTATTGGACGATTCGCGTACAAAGCAACCATGGTCTTCAACATCGTGGCACCTGAAGACGAGGCCGCGCAGGCGGTGGCAGATGCGGAGCGCGAAGTGGCCGTGGCCCAGGAGGCGGTGAACAACCTCCCCCAGAGTGCAAGCGCAAGCGAGGTCAAGGACGCGTACGAAAAGCTCGTCAAAGCGCAGCAGGCCCTCGCAGCTGCCCAAGAGGCGTTGAACAGGACGAAAGCCGTTCTGTCAGCGGAAAAACAGGCCGAGCTCGAGGACAAGGTCGCCCAGCTCGAGCAAGATGTCCAGGACCTGAACGACAAGATCGCTCAAGCGCAGGTAATCGACATCTCCAATTACGCTGCAACCCTTGAGAAAACCTCGTACCCATATACCGGCAAGGCCATCGAGCCGGCTGTAAGCGTGTCCGGCGTCAGTGCGGACAACTACGTCGTCACATACGTGAACAACAAGAACATCGGCACTGCGAAAGTGGTCATCGAGGCCAAGGGCGGTGCATATACGGGCACGATCACAAAGACCTTCATCATCACCAAGAAGGCAAACCCGCTCAACGTTACGGGCAAAACTGCCAAGGTCAAGGTCAAGAAATTGAAGAAAAAGAAGCAGACCTTGAAAGTGGCAAAGGTTCTCAAGGGTATAAAGACGGGCAAAGGCAAGCTGTCGTACGCAAAGGTGTCTGGCAGCAAGAAGATCGTCATCAACAAGAAGACTGGCAAAGTGACCGTCAAGAAGAGGCTGAAGAAGGGCACATACCCCGTCAAGGTCAAAGTCACGGCGGCGGGGAACAAGTATTTCGAGTCAGCGACTCAAGTGGCGACATTCAAGATAAAGGTAAAGTAAAGCAAGGGCTTTGCCGGTGACGGGGGAGGCCGTCCAAAGAATCCTGTATTGTCATTCTTCGCCTTCGGCTCAGAATGACAAAGCAGGCCTTTTTGACGCTCGGTCTCGGGGGGCGGGGCTGCTTAAGAATGGGTCAGGCAACCTGGTTGGGTGACCCACTTGGGTCAGTTCGCCAGATGGTAGCCGTCCCGTACGTGGCGAAGATCCGCTTCCATTTCGGCGGCATCGGTCCAGCCCGAGAAGGCTTGGGCGTAAGAGAATCCATACTTATAGCCAAAGTTGAAGCCCTGCAGGCTTCCATAGCCGGCCGTCAACACCCCGTCTGCCGGGATTATCAGGTCGGTGTAGCGGCAGGCCTCGTAGCTGGTGAAGACCGATCCGTCCTTGCGCGTGACGTTCACCTTGTAGGTGTCGTAGAGCACGTTGTGCTCGTATCCTCTTTCCTTGTCCGATATGAACAGGTACATCCGATAGGGAGCGCAGGTCATGTCCTTGGCAAGTGACGATGAGACGATGTCCTTCCAGTCTTCTTTGATGAGGCGCTCAGTGTTGGCGTGGATGGAGGCGAGGTTGTCCCCGGTCAGTTGATCGGTGCTCAGCACCCATGCCGTGAGCCCCTCTACCGTGAACTGCTTTTCGGAAGGCTCGAAACGCCAGCCGATGGGGGCTTTTGCCTTTACCGTGACCGTGTCGCCGTTGCTCAGCCCAGTCTCCGGCGCGACTTCGAACCGGGTCGTGTCGGCATATTCGGCCGTACTGCGGTTGGAAATCCGCACCTCTGCCTTGCCTTCGCCGGACATGCCGGAAAACTTGACGTTCACGTCCGTAAACGGATCGGCCGTGCGGGGGAAGGCCAGCTCGTGCATCGGGGAGCCGGGGATGAAAACATTGACCAGGCAAATCGCCGCGATGACGCAAAGGGCGATGAGCCATCCCTTGAGCCGGCGCTTGCGTTGCCGCGATCTTTGCAGGTCCTCGATGTCCTCAAGGGCGCGGGCTTGGGCCATACGCCGCTCGTATTCCTCCTGTGCGGTCTCCTCCTTTTCGATGAGCATTTCGTGCCCGCAGTAGGGGCAGGTGGCCTTTTCCTCGTCCGCCGACAGCTCCATCTTCCCTCCGCAGGAGGGGCAGTCAAGCGACAGCGTCTTCATGTTTGCTTGGCCCATGTTGTTGCAGGCCTCCTGATTCGACAATGATTGTGCCAGTGGATAGACAACCGCATAACCCAGTTTATCAGACCCGAGGGTCATCCAACCAGGTTGCCTGACCCATTCTTGGCGTCATCGCCGATGCGGTGGCCGGGAAGCGCGTCAGCGTGGTCGAGGCGGACGTTATCATGCGCTCATGGGAATATCGCGCCCTGCGCAGGGGCGCATGAGCAAGCCCTTCCCCAAGACGACGTACGTTCTGGCCCTGGTCGATCAACCTGAAGACATCTTTGATGTGGCGTTTGGCGCTGATGAAGCTGCCGTACGTGGGCTTCTTCCGTCTACGACCGAGATCGTGACAGAGGGCGGCTTCGTATTCGATGCGGGTATCAATTGGAAGACACTTGGGGCATTTTTTGGACAGTCCCAGGGGCTGTCCCCCAATTATTCATTTTTGGACAACCGTTCCCCTCGCAATTCGCGAGGGTTCTTAGCCCAAAGAGGGTACTTCTCTTTGGGCTAGCGCTATGAGCAGGTGAAACACAATGTGCAGCAGGCACGTCCAACAGCGGACGCAGCTCTGCGGGTAATTTCACGATCTCGTAGGCAGGGATCGTGGCGATGCATCGGAAAGCCATTGCGAAGATGCGCCAGGACGGCATCATCGAGAACTCCATCCTCGACCGTTTTCAACTTCCCTCAACCAAATTCAACCGACAAATCAACCTTTGGGGTGATTACTTCATCTTCTTGAGCAGAGACAATCTGCACGATCGCATTGCCCGTTTCGAGTGGTGCGGCCCAAATGTGGAAGAAGGCGAGAGAAAGGGCTCCAAAATGAGTGAGGCAACGTCCATGTACGGCCTGCCCAACAACACCGTAGACGAGAACGGCATCCGTTGGCGCAGGACCCGCTGCTTCATGTGCCACATGAACTGCGGTATCTGGTGCGGTGTTGACACCAAGACCGGTCGACTTGTCGAAATGCGCCCCAACGAGGAGGAGGGCAGCGTCGTCTGCAATCGCCTCGGCGAGAAGGGCGAGAAGGCCATCAAGTTCCACTACCATCCCAAGCGCATCAACCATCCCATGAAGCGCGCGGGCAAGAAGGGCGAGGACAAGTGGGTGGAAATCTCATGGGATCAAGCCATCTCCGAGATCTCCTCGAAGCTCTTGGAGCTGAAGGAAAAGTATGGCGCCAAGACCCTGTTCTCATCTGAGGGAACGTACCGCTCCGACCACCTGTGGGCGCGCACGCGCTTCTTCAACTTGTTCGGCAATCCCGGCAACGTTGTCGACCCGGGCACAATCTGCTGGTGCTGGAACTACTCGCTGAATATGGCGATGGTCGGCTGGCCGGTCGAAGCCATCATGCCCGTCTCGCCGTACGCCACCGGCACCATCGTGAACTGGGGGAAGCGTTGGTCTGAGGCCTACGCGCCCGAAGGTCCGCTGTGGCGCACGATGCGCGGTCGCATCGACGTCAACCAGGACAAGCCGTCCCAGTACATCAACATCGACACTACCTGCATCGACGGTACCGCGACGGCTGACATCTGGCTGCAGCCCTATCCTGGCACCGACTGCGCCATCTCCTTCGCGTGGCTTAACGTTATCTTCGAGGAGGAGCTCTGGGACGACAATTTCGTGCGCTACTGGTCGAACGGCCCCTTCCTTGTTCGCAAGGACACGGGCAAGCTCGTTCGCGCTGACGAGTACAACGGAGGCAAGCACGAGGACTTCATCGCCGTGAACGAGGCCGACGGCTCCATCGTAGATTGGTGTTCCGACGAGAACCACTACTACACCGATGCCGAGGTGGTTCCGCAGCTTCAGGGCACCGTGACCGTGAAAATGGCCGATGGGTCCGAAGTCGAGTGCTGGACGGCGTTCGATGCCATCCGCGAGCGCTTTGTCGACTGGACGCCCGAGCGCGCTTCCAAGATTTCCAACGTTCCTGCACGCAAGATTCGCGAAGCCGCGCGCCTGTACGCTACCAATGGCCCGGCGTTTATCGGCTGGGGTCTTGGTGGCGGCGACCAGCACGGCTACAATGCATCGCAGTTCGGCATCGCCAAGACCATCGGTCGAATTCTGACGGGCAATATCGACAACCCTGGCGGCGAATACGTTGGCCAACCTGCTGACCCAGACGATAAGGAGAAGCTGTTCCCGGTGCGTGACTCCGAGCTCGAGCTCGCCGACGTTTTGACGCCCGAGATCCAGAAGGACTACATTGGCAACGACGATTTCCGGGTCATGTCGTGGCCAGGCTTCAAGGCGATCGACAAGTGCTACCGCAAGATGTTCGGCCTGAACCGTCCGATGATGCATCAGATGCTGTGCAGCCCGTCACTCATGTGGAAGGCTATCCTGGAGAAGGACCCCTACCCGGTGACCGCCTGCATCTGCTGGTCTTCCAACCCGTTGGCGTGGGCGCCCAACACCAAGCGCGTTTACGAGGCTTTGAAAGCCCTCGAGCTTCTCGTGGTCGTCGACTATTGGAAGACGCCGACGGCTGCCCTTGCCGACTACATCATCCCGGCCGCCGACTGGATGGAGCGTCCTTGCTGCACCACCTCCGAGGACTCCAACGACTTCCTCGTGACCGGTGATCGTGGCGTCGAGCCCCTGTACGATCGTCATATGGATTACGACTTCTTCCGTGCGCTCGGCATCGCATGCGGTCAGGAGGAGTACTGGCCGTGGGAGACCTACGAGGACCTTATCGAGTACCGCCTCGAGCGCGTCCCCGACATGGATCGCGAGAAGGCGACCAACATGGGCACTTACTTCCCGTACGGCACTGATTTCTACAAATACGGCAAGCCCTTGGCCAACGGACAGCTGCGCGGATTCGCAACCCCGTCGAGGAAAGCCGAGATGTTTTCATCGGTGCTCGAGGAATTGGGATACGATCCCATCCCGAGTTACACCGAGCCCGAGACGCCGCTCGGCAATCCCGAGCTGGCGAAAGAATACCCGCTGCGCCTGACCACCTCCGGTCGTATTAGCCCCCTGTACCACTCCGAGATGCGCACTCCTGGACACGGCACCCGTTCCGTGGTTCCGTACCCGATGACCTGGATGCATATCAACGACGCCCGCAAGCTGCATATTCGCGAGGGGGATTGGATCTGGATCGAGACGCGCATGGGCCGCATCCGCCAGCGCGCCCATGTCGGGTGGGACGTGCCCGAAGGCATGGTCCAGGTTCCCCATGGCTGGTGGTTCCCCGAGCTTCCCGCAGAGGAGCCGTGGAGTCAGGGCGTGTTCGAGAGCAACGCAAACGTGCTCGTTGATGACGACCCGGCCCTTGCCGATAAGATGACCGCCACATGGAATGCGCGTGGTCTGCTATGCAAGGTGTACCCGTGTATTGACCCGACTGACCAATCCGACGAGAATGTGCCCATCGAGCACTATGACAACCCCGCTGTCGAAACCGTTTGGGATCGCGCCTACAAAGAGCTCGGCTGCTGGGAGCTCAATGGCAAGTAACGGGCGCTTGCGGAAAATGATAGGATTCTCGCGATAACTTCCAAGAATCCTTGGAAAACTATGGAGGAGCTGCGCGAGTGGCTCCTCCATTCGAGCATTAAGGTTGCTATGGTTTACGGGAGACCTGCTGGCTTTTGCAGGAGCAAAGCGGCGGTAAAGGTGAACAGGGATTTCTGCACGGGATGCATGACGTGCGTCAAGCGCTGTCCTCAGGCGAAAGGCCGGGTGCTCCAACCGGCGCATGACGAGCGCGGCCTGTATGCGAAGGTGGTTGACGCGTACGCGTGCAGGGGCTGCGGGCTCTGCTTCATGAACTGCCCGACGCATGCCATCACCGTGACGTTGATGGAGCCGTCCGACGATGGGCTCCTCCGGTGGCGGGCCAAAGCGAGCGAGGAGATGTGATGGGTGGGAAACGTTGTGAGAACGATATTCTGACTTTGCCGATGATGCCGCTGGTCTCGAAGTCGATTCCACCGCTCACCCGCGAGTCTTACGAATCCCCCAATCGCATTGTTTGTCTTCTAGATCAAGCGCGGGCATGCCGGATAACCTTCGTGAACGGTGCCGAAGGATACGGTAAAACCACGCTTCTCACCGAATGGTATCGGAAGTTGAAGGCCGAAGGGCTCAACGTTGTCTGGTTCACTTGCGACACGAACGACTTGGATGAAGACCGTTTCTGGATGAATTTTCACTATGCCGTATGCACGGCGTTCGAGGGCGTGGGTATACCGAGCTACGAAGAGTTGAACTCGATGCCTCTTTCCCAGGCGGTTTTCACGCTCGCGAACAACCTGTGCCTTGCGGCTTCTGAGCGCGGGGGGCTCTACATCATCGTGGAGCGTCTCGACATCTTGCAGGGCAGTTTGAGCATCGACAGTCTCATGATGCTGATAGGAGCCCTGTCCGATGACGTGCACTTCGTGCTCTCTTCCCGGAAGGTCTATACGAAATACGATTTCTCGCAAGCGCTGGGTTTGGACACGCCGCTCGTCATCTCGAATTCCGACCTGGCGCTCACCGAAGAGGAGTTCGCCTGCGCGCTGAGGGAGCGAACCAATCGTCAGCTCGACGACGATTTGGTGCAAATTGCCTACAGAAAGACCCTTGGATGGCCGTATGCGTTGAACATTCTCGCGAGTCTGGTTAACGTATCGGATGAGACGAGGCGGACCGTGGAGGCCTTTTCGGGCGCTGAGACGCACATGCGCGATTTCTTCCTCTACGAGGTGTTCAACCCCCTTCCCCCTCATCTGCAAGATTTTCTCGTGGCCACCTCGTCCATCGGTGTTCTGAACGAGCAGCTCTGCAGCTACGTTCTCGACAACGATGACGTGGGCGATTATCTGAACGAGCTGTTCATCAGCAACGCCTTCGTGATGCCTCTCGACTCGAATCGCCATCGCTACATTTGTCACCCGCTGTTCTCGGACTGGCTTTCGGAGGTCAAGGCTCCGCAGTTGCCCCGAGTCGAATGGCGCTCGTTGAACGGGCGAGCCGCGACTTGGACATCGAAACACAGCATGCCGATCGCTGCGGCAAAGCACCTCATCCTCGCAAGCGAGCAAGCGGATATCCTCAATCTGACCGCATGTGCCTATCCCGATTTGCCGATAGGCGACATTCGGAAGCTCGCTGATTTCCGCAACGTGCCCTCCTTCGAAGAGCTCCACCCATGCTTCATGCTCTTGGCGGCATGGGCATATGCCTACGCCGCTGACGTCGACAACATGCGGCTTTGGGCCCGCGCGGTGCGCGATTACGGGTCGGGCGAGGTTAGCGACGATGTATCGCTTTCCCTCGCGGTGCTCGAAGTGAAGGGCCTCTGTCTCGAATGCCGCTTTGACGAAGGAAGAAAGCAGGCGTCCGAGATAAGCCCGTTGCTGATGGGGATCGAGCATGTGCCGCTGCGCATCATGCTCGCCAATTGCAATGCGGAGGCCCTCGACCATCAGGGCATGTTGGATTTGGGTATGGAGAAGCACAAGGCGTTCGCCTCGCTTGCGAGCTTTGGGTCATTCGAGTTTCTCGGGGCCATCAACCGCTACGAGATGGCGTATTCGTACTTCGAACAGGGGCAGCTTACGCAGGCAGCGCAGATTTGCAAGTCGATAATCGCGAACATCGTTGATGACCATCCTGCGCTGGGTGCCGCAATGGCACTTGAGGCGCTAATCGGCGTCGTGCAGGGGAGGTGGACGAGTGGCGAGTCTTGCCTGGATGACGCGCGATCGCTCGTGTCCAGGAAGCGCAATGTCGACATGTTTATCGACTGGTCCATCGCCCGCGCGTGGGCGTACGCATATGAGGGCAGAACGGAGATGGCAGAAGCGGTTCTGCTCGATGCCATGAACACCGTGAAGCTAAGTCCCTTCGCCATTCCGCGCGGGGCCTCTGTACTTCCGTTCCAAAGCCGTGCCATTCTAAGCTTGCTGGGCGGAGACGAGAAGAACGCGGCGGATGCCTATCTCGAGTTCGACCAGCTTGGGGTCCCACCCACTGCGCACTCGGCAATTGTGCGGAAATTTGTCGAGCTCGTCCTCTCGAAGGACGGCGATATTGCCGAGCAACTGTCCAGCCTGATAGGCGCGGCATGTGGCCATGGATACAAGATGCTCGAGCTCGACCTGACGATCGAACTTTCAAATTACCTGTTCACCAACGGGCTAAGGACCAAAGCGATGAGGATGCTTCATGGAATCGTCGGATACGCGGCACAAGAGGAGGTGGCTAGTCCGTTCATTTGGCGCGCGAGGTTTATTCGTCCGCTTCTCGTCTCGTATGCATCTTCGGCGAAACTGGACTACGCGCGCCGGTTGTTTATGAAGCGGGTCTTGAAGCGGCCAGAGTTTTCCCTTTCCGAAGGCAACGAGGAGGCATTTGGCCAAGTAGTCCTCACCAAACGGGAGCGAGATGTTCTCGAGTTGGCCATCGAGGGAATGACCCGCAAGGAGATATCCCACGAGCTGTGCATCAGCGAGAGCACGGTGAAGACCCACTTGAGTCACATGTATGCGAAATATGGGGTGACTCGATTCAGGGACTTAGTGGCGGTTGCATCCGAATCCTGAGAAGGGGCGACAAGCGCGGTATCGCTGCCGTCTTCGCGTTTTTGCTTTCCTGCTGATTCACGTGATGATGGTAGCCGAACCTCTCGCCGAGCTTCACGCTGGAAGCGATGTGCAACCGTCGAACATGCCGGCCATGTTCGTGACCTTCGTGGTGTCCCAGTCGGAGAGGTCCATATCGGTCTCTCCCTGAGATTCGCGATCCTGTTTACAAGATTAGGGAAACGGGCAACATTCCTCTGAGTCCATTATTTCTTCACAATGGTTTTGGTTTTGGTTTGATGCAGCAACGATAGCGGCTCCGCATCTCGATGCGAAGGAGGTTTCGGTTATCGCCCATTACAGAGCAGTTTCAAATCCCGGACAGCGCGTGACTCTAAAACGAGTTGAGGCGACCAAAGAGGATACTCCTCTTTGGTCGCCCGCCCTTCGGGCGCTAATTTGGCCTTGATTTGCGACTTGCCGGCTGCAAGGCCGGGCCCCCCTCGGCTTCCGGGCTCCTGAACTGGGGCGATGCGCCTTCTGTACCAGGCAGGTTCATCTGAGGCCGCTAATTAGGGGCCGATTAGTCCCGCGGGCATAGAACACTTTGCTCCTTTACGTAGATTTCGGGTAGCTGGGCTTTTCTAGACGCTCCGGGGGAGACGGTCTAAGAAAGCCTGCTTTGTCATCCTGAGCCGAAGGCGAAGGATCCCCGCGAAGCGGTGACCTGGGTAAACCGCTTCGCGGAGATCCTTCGCCTTCGGCTCAGGATGACAGAACGGGCGTTTTTTGGACAGTCTCGGGGGGGGCGGGTCGAGCGCCGGCGGGGCGCTGCAGGTGGTCGCATGAGCCTGTGCGCATTTACAATCTGGCAGAACGCGCAGCCTCGGAGGCGGGGAATTCGCGTGAAAAGAGGCGTGCATGACGCTGTGATGCGGGGACATGTGCTAGCATACGTGGTGTCGACGGTGCCCGCCGGTTTGCAGGCCTAGCCGGGTAGCCGTTTGACAAAAGTTGCTGCGGCCGGCTTAACGCCGGCCGTTTTTACGCCGCTTCCGCCGCATGGCAAATTGCTTAAGCGCAGTCGAGCGCGAAACCCACGATGCACAGCACCGAGGCCACGCCGTTGAGCATGTCCAATAAGGACATTCATAGTTCACCCCCTTCCGTTGGAGAAGGCAAACCCGGCATGAACGAACACCGCCAACCGCGCCATTGTACGGCTGCTGCGAGGTCGAGGTGCCATCGCGCGGCGGTTAACACCGCAACTTCGCAACAGGGCGGTGGAGGAGCGCGCGGTCCTCGCCGCAGATCAGGATCGCGACCTTGCCGAAGCGCACCGGCATGTCGGCCTCGACGTCGTCGGCGTGCTCGCCCAGCTGCTCGGCCGCCATCAGCTCGGTCTGCTCGCGCGAGAGCGGCTCCTCGCGGAATCCCGGGTCCCCGCCGGCCGTCGAGACCGTCATGCTCGCGAAGACCGTGACCGGCTCGTCGGCGGCGACCGGGTCGATGCGGCCGGCGGGCCCGTCCTTGCGCCACGCCTCGTCGATAACTTCCAGCCCCTGGATCTCCAGGTAGCGCTTCGCGGCCTTGATCGCGCGTTCCCTCAACTCGATGCTCATGATGACCTCCTAGCTTTCCCTGGGAGCGCCCCTCTGGCGCGTCCCCGTGGCATGCGTCGCGCGCGCGGCGCCGCCGCGCCGCAAGGGAGGAGAGGCGAAACCCGGCAGGGCCGCCGGAGGCGGAGTTTCCCCGCGGGGAAAGTTTTCAGCCGCCCTTGCGGCGCGGCCGTGCCGCGTGCGAGGCTTCGCTTGCCCGGGGGATGCGCTTGAGGGGCGGTTTCGGGAATGGGAGGTCGCGCGGAGGGTTGGGGGATGTGGGGTCGTGCGATGCGCGTGGATGGTGTCAGGGGAATTGGTGCGAGGGGTCGGCGTGAGGGTGGGCTTGGTGGCGGCAATCGTCACGGCGTGGTGGCGGCACGGGTGTTATCCCGATGCGTCGGCCGAGGTGACGAAGGCGGGTTTCGCGGCAGGGAGGTCTCGTGCGTGTCTTCTGGTTTGCGGTCGGACGAGCGCATGTCGCGTGCAGGTGGTATCGTTGTCCCGCAGCCGAGCGAGAGGGGCGAAATGACAAGGCGGCATACCGATGATGCGTTTTCGAGCGCCGTTCAATCCGATGAGGCGAGCGTTGTCGGAAACAACGGAGGGCTCGTTGCCGGCGTGCCTACCGCATACGGGGATACGCCGCAGGACGGCGGGGAGCCGTGGATTGAAGTGCTTGCGCGCGCCCGAGACGAGTTCGGCGGGGCGGACCTGGAGCTTCCGGCCCGCGAGCGCGCCCGAGGCTTCTCGTTCGAGGGATAAGCGCGGGTGCTTGGATATGAGCCCGAGCGGTCCTCCTACGGCGATTGTCCAGCTCCTACATCTTGGTTTTCGGCTCGGTTTACTCCGAAGCGCTCGATGAGGATTCGTCGAGTTGCGCCATCAGCAAGCTCGCGAGCATCAGCCGCTGCATAGACTCCTGCGCTGTGAGCACTTCGTCGTTCGAATGGGCCTTGGGGTTTCTCAGGGCGGCCATGGCGCCGGCGGCCAGCATGTGGATGCCGCGCTGGAAGTCTTGCTCGCTGTCTTGGGCGGCGCAATGGACTTGGATGATGGGATTTTTCGGGGAGAGGAGCTTGTTCATGAGGTCCGTCCCATCCGGAACCTCTGCGGAGTCTGGGCAAGCCGTCTTGTACAGCTTCTTAGCGTGGTCGTTGAGCTCTATGAAGGCGTTCACCGCAGCCTCCGCGTAATGGCCATCTTCGTATAGCCGCTTCGATGCCTCGATTATAGAGGGGTGAATGCACGACCACATGAAATCGTTTTCGTTGTGAGATACCCCATCGCTCGATTTGCTTGCTGCAAGGTAGTCGAGTGCAAAGATGACTTCTCCTACGGCGAAGGGGTTGATGAATGCTTGCCCAAGTTGGTTCGACCCGAATAGATTGCCATTTGCCACCGACAGCATACGGTGCATGCTGGGGTCGCTCAGGATCACACTTTCCGCGATGCTGGAGATGTCCTTACCTATGTTCACCGCCGTCACTGCGTCAATAGGCCTGGCCAATACATTGGGGGTGTTTGCTAAATTCCTTAGTCGCGTTGCGACGCAGTTGATCAATGACTTGTTCATGATGGCTTGCTTCTCGTTTCACTGTTTAGCCGGTATGTGGTCGCGCACGCGCTATCCGCATCGAGCCGATAAGCTTGTCGCATGGCAAGCACGTGCGGCACATTAGCCTGAGCTTAGCGTGGGCTCCTCCGTCAGCTCAGGTACCGCTCGCAGAACTCTGCGGCGGTAACCATCTCGACGCCGCCGTAGCTCCCCATGTCGAGCAGGTCCTTGTCGCCGCTCACGATGTAGACGGCGCGCGCGTCGAGCGCGCAGCCGATGAACTTGTCGTCGTCGGGGTCGCGGCAGGCCTCCACGCGCGTGACGGGCTCGATGAGCTCGAGCTTGGACACGAGCACCGAGAACGCGTCGCCGCGCAGGCGCCCGCCTTTGCGCTCGATCATCCTGTCGACGACCCTCGAGTACTCCTCGACGATCTCGCCCGTGGCGCTTGCCTGCACCTCCGAGTCGACGACGGCCTCGACGACGCGCCGGGGCACCCCGCCGAAGAACACGCCGGATATGACGACGTTGGTGTCCACGACCACCCTCATCGGCGGGCCTCCGCGCGGACCTCGGCGATGGCGCCGTCTACGTCGGCGGGGGTGAGGCCCGCGCCCTCGGCCCAGGCCTGCGCCTCGTCGAGCCAGGACTTGAAGTCCTCCTCGGTCGGGACCTTCACGGGCTTGAGCATCACCGTGTCGCCAATCGCGTAGGCAGCGAGCCTGTCGCCGCTCTTGATGGAGAGCGCCTTGCGGATGGGGGCCGGGAGCACGATCTGGCCCTTGGTCGAAACCGTCAGCACGTCCACTGCCATGATGGCACCTCCTTTGGTAAGAATGTCTTACATGATTATACAGCATCGGGACGGCGCCGTAAACGCCTGGCAGGGGACGTTTTCCCGAGCGCTCGGAGGATGTGGATTACCGTTCCATTGGGAAAGGGGTCCCAATGGAACGGTTCGGGAAGGCGGATCTGGGCGGTGCGAGCCCTTGTTTCGGGGTGCTTGGAACGGGGCACGGGAAGGTGTCTCTGGGCGGGGGTCACGCCGTTGCGTGGAAGCGTCGATAACGGGCTAGGAGAGATGCCGCGAAGGGACCGTTCGCGTTTTAACTGCGGTTTCCTGTTTTTTCGTCTTGACAAAAGGGATGAAAGAAGGTGGTCCCATAACGGTCACGCACAAGGACATCACCCGTTGCTTCATGACCATCCCCGAGGCCAGCCGCCTGGTAATTACCGCAGGCGCGCTCGCCGAAGGCGGCGAGATCTTCGTACTGGACATGGGCGAGCCCGTGCGCATCTACGACCTGGCCCTGTGGCGACGAGTTCTTCCAATTGGAGTTCATGAACGATCTGAATCGTTTGAGGGGCGATAGACTATTATTATGGTAAACCGGTTTGATGCTGCGCTAATCGATGTTAAGGGCAAGGTTCACACGCAGAATCTTTATCGGAAGAATTATTTCATCATCGTTAAGAGATGAGGTCAACGACTGTGAAACGCGATATGGATTTAGTCCGGCACATACTCAAAGTCGTAGAGGAGGCAGATGAGCCTGTGCCCATACGCTCTCTTGTTACCGACAAATGGGGAAAGGGTGAAATTGGGCACCATATGGTCATTATGCAGGAAGCGGGGCTGCTCACTGCGTCCATACAGGCAGCCGGCGGCGATCCCTATTATTCTGCTTACGCGAATCGGCTGACGTGGGCGGGTCACGACTTCCTGGACGCAGCAAGATCCGATACGATTTGGGACAAAGCGAAGGATGCAGCCAAGAAACTGGGCGGTTCTGTCTCTTTCGACGTGTTCAAGTCGTTGCTGGTCGGTTTTGCCGAATCAAGCGTCCAACAGCTTATCCAGGCGGGACTGGCGTAGTTCTTCAAGAGGAGACTGCATGTCAATTGTTTTCGAGTACATAGACAGACTTGAAGCCGCGATAAACGAAGGCCGATGCAGTGATGATTTGATACTAGACACAGTTGCAACATTCTCGGACATTGAGGGCATAAAGAAGGGGCTTGACCGTTATCGCGCCCGGGTGATCGCGGTTGGCTCTTCGGTCAAATACGATAACCTAGGTGACGCGCGCAGATTGAAAGATAAGCTGAGGCGATACGCGGAAGGTCATGGCATGAAGCGAAACGGTAGCGGCGAGGGAAACGATGCGGGGAAGAGCGCCCCACCGGAGCTCCTGGCCCTGAGAGATGATGCGAAACGGCTTCAAATGTACGCCTCAGAGGACTCCATTGGAAGCGGCGAGTTTGCGGCGTGGCAAGCTCGCGTAAGCCGACTTTTCGATCGTTATCCGCACCTAGCGCCGGGCTTCAAGAATAGGATCGAGTCCATCAGTTTTGCGACGGAGTATTACGGGACGGATGGCATTGCCCCTCCCCGCGCGGTGGAAGACTTCAGGCAAGGAATGAACGTGGCAATTGCGTGCCTGGATGCGATGATCGAGGATTATGGTAACGAGTCGTGTCGCTCTGCGATTGCTCCATCAGATTCCGGGTCTGATGAACGCAACGACAAGGTGTTTATCGTTCATGGTCGCGACGACAGTGCCCGGCTAGAAGTTAAGGCGCTTCTGGATGGCCAGGGCTTGGAGCCAATTGTGTTATTTGAACAGGCCAATGGTGGCATGACTATTATCGAGAAGCTGGAGGCAAACTCCGATGTGCGTGCGGCTGTGTTTTTACTGACCGCTGACGACGAAGGGCGCCTTGGCGGTGACGTCGATTTTCATCCAAGGGCTCGCCAGAATGTCGTATTCGAAGCGGGCATGTTTATCGGCAAGCTTGGTAGAGGTCATGTTGCCTTTGTTGTTGATCCGGGCATAGAGCTGCCGAGTGACATAGCGGGCATCGGCTATATTGCGCGTGAGGGTGGCTGGAAACTTGAGCTGCTTAAGGAGCTCAAAGGCATGGGTTTTGACGTCGATGCGAACAAGCTGCTCGGCTGATTGTTAATGCAGTTTACCGAATGGTGGTGAGTGGATTATGGTCGCTATGGTTAATGCTGCGGTGTGCACGTATGCGGGACAAAGCTAGTTGGTTGTCAGGAAACAGGTTTGGTCTCGAGAGCGGTCTCGCTTCTCGGTTCTGGGGCAATGAGTACATCGATAGCTTTGTTTGCAAGCGGTGGTAAATGAACTTACTATACTGGAATATGAAGGGGAACGCTGTTGCCAGCTATGTCGAAGAATGCCTGGTTGAGCATCTGATTGATGTTGCGGTTTTCTCTGAATTTGACGGTGTCAGCTTCAAAGAGGTTGAGGCGGCTGTAGGAAGTGCGTATCGGCTTGCTGCTGGTAAGGGCGGATGCGAGAAGGTCCGATTTCTCGTTTCTCGGGATACCTCGTTCGACATGCGGGTCGAACAGCATCGCCATGCAATCGGTCTCGCCGAATGCCGCGGTGTGACCTACCTCATTGCGGGGCTTCACGCTTATGACCGTTGGAACTGCGACCCGAGTCTCAGGATAGACCTCGGGGGAAAGGTTATGGCCGACGTGTGGAATCTGTCTGAATCGACCAAGTGCCGAAATATCGTGGTCATAGGTGACTTCAATGCTAACCCCTATGATCCTGAGATGGTGCAACCAAACTCGTACAACGCTGTACTGTTCAGGGACGTCATTGAGAGAAGCGAATCGTGTATGTATGCAGAAAAGCGATTCAAAAGGCTCTACAATCCTATCCTCCATTTCATTTCGGAGGAACGGAAGACCTACGGCTCGTTCTATTTCCTGGATTCGGGGAAACCAGGCCCGATTTGGAACTGCCTCGATCAGGCTCTTGTCAGCAAGGCCCTGGCAGGGAAAGTGACAAACCTCTCATACCCAAGGACAGTAGGCGGGAAAAGCCTCATGAAGCGGGTGAAGCCTGATTCGACGGTCAGCGACCATTTGCCCTTGGTGGTGACGATGTCGGAGTAAGGAGGGTCAAGATGGCCGACTACGGAAATCTTTGGGAAGAGATTGTTGGCAAGGACGATATCAAGACAACGGAGGGCGCAGTTGAGTTCGTGAAGGAGCAATGCCGTTACCTCAACAGGAGCACTGGCGGAAAGGTGCGTGGCAGGTTCATACGGACAGCGAAGCACGTTCTCGCCCCATCACTTGCCGACATTATAGGTGGCTCGGAGATGCCGTCCAGGTTGGGCGAGCCCATATCTGAGACTCCCGAGGATGACCTGGCGGACGCCAACGATTTGTACGAGTCGAAGAGATACAGCTTCGACATCTTGAGCAATACGTACCGGTTCAGGGTTTTCGATGTGATTCTGGGACCGGTATACCCGGTGGCCATGGAGCTGGATGAGGGGATTTACGAGGAGCAGAAAGCCGACTTACATTCGCGATTCTCATGCGATGACAAGAGATACTCACTAACCATAGAAGACGAGGGGGGTTTTGCAGAAGCCTTTTCCATATCTATCAGGAGCAAGAAGGTGAGGTTCATACTGCAGCAGCTTAGTGAGGAAGGGTAAGTAGAGTGGGTTTGCGCTTAGATAGCTCGTCGCCCGTTCGCTCCAAGGCTGCGTATCAAAAATTGCCAAGAGTGAAGTCGGCAGATTTACAAGAAAAGTAGTGGCACAATGGAAAAGCGCAAGCAGATGAGCGATGCCATGCTAAAAGAAGAAATGCAGCAACTCGCCCGTGGCCTTTACGCGTCCTATTCGACCACGCTTACGGAGCGGAAGATTCGCCAAATCGCAACCGACGCTATCGCAGCGTTCTCAGAAACGGTGGATGAATCGGTGTCCATACGCGGTTTCGTGAACGACTTCATCTGCACCTACTATCCCAACGAGGCCGTTGTCAAGGCGGCGTTCGTGAACCAGGTCCTTGCGCGGCAGAGTAGCAGGAACACCGTCGTGTTTGAGTTGCCTGTTCGGGGCAGCCGCATCGATTTATGCAAGTTCGCGGGTTCCAGCATGGCTTTCGAGATAAAGACTGAGTACGACACGTTCGACAGGCTTCCTAAGCAGTTGGTCGACTACGCCTCTTCTTTCGAATACGTGTATCTGATCGTGTCGGATGGGCGCATTGCTGATGCATTTGCGCACGTGCCGGATGGATGCGGGATCTGGTCGTATCGGAGGAAGCGTGGAGGAGGGCTCGCGTTTTCGCTACGTCGGAAGGCGGTCAGGAACGTGGAGCTTGACGGACGAGCCCAGCTGGGGACGCTCCCGCTTGCAGAGCTTAGGCGCGAGGCGGGACTGTTCGAAGAGGGCAAGGCTGAGCTCGTCCATTCTTTGGCGAGTTCTATATCGCCTCGGCGAATCAATTTACTGTTCAAATCGTATTTCAAGGAGAGGTATTGTGATCAGTGGCAGTTTTTGCTGCGAGAGCGTCACAGGATTTACGACATCGATTACGGCTGGTTCTATCACAACAACTTCGATCCGGACGAGGTTTACAATCCCGGCAACAGCTTCAGATGATCGCTCATCTGCTGGATATAGCGCATGACTGTGTAGGTGATCCAAGTCGAGTAGGTCCCGAAGTTGCCCTTGTCGGCGCGCTTCTTGATCGCGTTGCAGGTCAGGCAGTCCTCGTTGGGATTGAGCACGCGCATGTCGTCGATAATGCGGGGCACGAGGTTGCGGAACCCGCTTGGCCCGTCGTCGCTCTGCTCGTTCATGTACGACCAGAACTTGTTTTCGCCGAAATCGTACAGCAGGGCGAGGGCGTTGCCCTTGCCGCCGGTCTTTATGTTGAGAGGCAAATCATTTCGCAGCCCCGCGTAGTCGCCGAAGCCGCCGAATCCCAGCTTTGCGAACTGGTCGCGGGTGCTGTTGTCGATGATCGACGTGAGCCCGTGCGGCGGGTACTCCCTGTTCTTGATGCCACGGCCGCGCGGCGAGTTGAGCAAGATAGGGTGCGCCTTGGGTTCAAGGTTCATCAGGCGTCGAATCTCGAGGGTTTTGGCGATTGGCGGTTGCTCGCCGGTGTCGAAGAACACGAAATCGGTTTTGGTCAGGTTATTCACGATGAGGTCTTCGTAGCCTCGGACCGTCCCTTCGAAACAGAGCCCGACCTGGGCGTCGGGGCTAGCATTTCGGATGATGTCGATTGTTTTCCGGATTTCAGCCGAGAGGGGGTTAACGACGTTTCGGGCGATCGTGACGACGGGTATGAGGTTGGGGTATTTGGCAATCGCCGCCATCCAATCCAAGTACAGGTCCGGATTCTCGCTGAACGCGCGCAAGTTTCCGATTTTCGCGAAGTCGACGCGCTTGTATTCGCCGAGGTCGCAACGATAGTAGTCGATAAAGGCCTTATGCCCTTCGAACTTCGCGTTTATGCCTTCAAGGGTTTGATAGTAGCGTCGTTTGTCAGCTGTGTCTTGATGTAGGAGCACCTTGACGAAGGGCGTGATTCTCGTATCGAGCTTCTTGTTTGCCATCAAGGTGTCGAGTGCGTTGAACTCGCTTGCGCGATTCTTTATGATAGGGACGTAGACGGGTGCTTGCATGGGGCGCCTCCGTTACCATTTCGTAGTCAGCTCGGTTAGCTGGTTGTGCTTGATGATCGCATCGTGTTGCAGAAATCCGCGCACAATGCCGGGGTCGACGAGGTTCTGCGCCGCGAACTCCCGGATTTCGCGTGAGGTCGGCTCGTTTCCGGTGATCGAATCGCGGAACCGTTCGTAGATTGGCCTATCGATGAAGAAGCCCCTGGCGTAACGGTTCGCCTCCGTCTCAGGGTCATCTGCACTTTCAGCGTTGACAACGTAGTCGTCGTCCTCGCCGAGGTCGACATGGTCGTTGCCGTCGTAGTGGAGCATGAGGTGGCCAATTTCGTGTGCGAGCGCGAACCAGAAGAAATCGTGGCGGTGGAAACGGTTGCTCAGCAGGACTGCGGGATGATGGTAGTGTGCCACGAGCGCCCCGCGAACCTTGCAGTTGGTTATCTGGTCCCGGATTGCCAGGTAAACGCCGTGCTCGTTGAGGAACTCGCGTATGCCTTCAATCGCCATGTCGCGGTCCTTGTCCAGAGAGATGTAGCGTAGGACCTCGAGGTTCTTCTTCAGGGCCTGCCGGTCGAAGGGCGTGTCATCGAGCGGTGGGTTCTGCGCGTCGATTTCCCTGCGGCACAGCTGGAGCCAAACGATTTGCGCCTCAGCATCGCCGCCGTCCTCCATGTAAGCGACAGAAAGGTGCTTGAACGCGTCGCGCGCGCAGTCGAAGCTCGAGATGTTGAGCAGCTTGAGCATTTCGAGGGCCATTTCCGTCGGGTTGAGGTCGGATCCCTTGAACACCTCCTTGAAGTGGAAGCGTTTCGCAATCGCCTTGAGGTTGAGGCTGCCGATTTCGGTCTCTTCCGCCCGGCGGGCGATGTATTCGCGGTACTTCGCTTCGTAGTTTATCCAGTAGCCAGCTGGGATTTCCGGCATGACCTTCTCCAATTTCAGCGCCATTTCCTCTGTCAGGCGCGCCTTGCCGTTGAGCACGTTGGATATGTGCTTCTCGGTCACGCCCGTGCTCCTTGCCAGGTCGCGCTGGCTGATGCTGCGCGCGTCCAGGTATTCCTTGACGATGCTTCCTGTATGTATGATGAAGTTCTCCACGTTGAGGTCTTTCTTATTTGAGGTTGGTTATTTCGATTATGGTTACTTCGCTTATGGTGTTGGGGTCGTTTGTGTTGTAGTCGCCGCTTGGCTCGATGATGAGGCGATAGCCCTCGGCAAGGTTGACCGCCCACCGCGGAGGGTGGTCGGACAGCCTGCGGCACCTTGGGGGAGGGACCATCGGGATATCGGCCAAGGTTGGGGCGCATCGGAGTTCGGACATTCGGTTGATGAGACTGTTGCCGTAGCCCAGATGGTGCTTCGTCGCGAGCATGGGCGAACCGCAGGTTGCGGCAAGCTGGGGGTTGTTGAAGTGTATGAGCAATTCCAGAGCCTTCTTCTCGGGTTTCTGTTCGATTTTAAGTTTAACCAATATGGTAAAAATTATCAATATATTGAGGTTAGCAAATTACTCTGATATCATGACCAAAGAAGGCAGTACTGGAGTTCGTTTGATACTAAGCCTTCAAGTTAATGTTGGCTTGCGGATATGAGAGGAGGGAATATGGCTTCGATTAAGGTCAATGTGCCCAAATATCGGGTTTCGAAGCGCACCGGCAAGCTTCGGCGAACTGGGTACGCGACGCATATCGTGCATGTGCCGGCGAGGAAGCGGTAGGGTATCGGGCGGGATACCCTACCAGGAATCAGGAGGCTTGCTATGGCGGCAAGTCTCCATGCACATGCACATCTTAATCCATAGGCTGCATTGATGTAGGCTCAATTTTGACGAAAGGATTAATGATGGGCAAGAATCAACATGTTTTGCCGCATGGCAAAAGGCAGTGGCAGGTAAAAGGCGAGGGAAACCAGGTGCCGACGGTGCTGACGTCTACGCAGGCCGAAGCGATTGGCATCGCCCGGGAAATTGCCCGTAATCAAGGATCTGAACTGTTCGTTCATCGACCTGATGGACGCATCAGAGCTCGGGATTCGTATGGGAGAGATCCCTTCCCGCCGCGAGGGTAGCTGATTGGGTAATACCTATAGCGAGCATGGCAGGCGAATCGACCAATTTGCGGGCGGTTCGCCTGTCTTGGAGCGTGCGTCGTGAGGTGGGGTAAGGGCGTCAGGACATCATGCCTTGCCAAATGTGTAAAACACTTTCGCCACGACGAACCCTCAGAACACCTACGAAATAGTCAACACGGTGTTCAAGGCGGGCGGTCGTGACAACATTACCGCTTTGTATGTTTACAAGCGGCAAGATGGGAATTCAAAGGATCCTAGGAAGCTTGTGAAGCTCGGTTTACCTGTTGGCATCTATGCAGCGGTTACGTCCAACGTCTTGCGGTCACGCTCCAATCGAATTGAGCTTGTAATATGTTTCACCAATGGCGAAAGAGCTAGATGCTGGCTCTGAAGTTTAGAAACGCGGAAGGTGGTGACATGGACGACCTGGATTACAGCGAAGAGATGAGGCTGGTCGCTCGTACCGATGAAGAGGACAACTCGATCTTGACGAGCGCTGTCGTTTCGGTTATTCGAGACCGCGCAGTTGCTGGTTGCTATGGTAGATGCGCGGAAATCTTCGCAGGTGAGGCTGGTTCTTTTGCGGTCCCGTATGATTTCATTTTCTCAAGGAAGGTCGCGGAGTATGTATCGGAATCCCTCGGCAGATACGGCGTAGAGCGGCCCGAATCGTTCTATCCCTTGTATGGGGGCGAAGCGGATTTGATTGGCCAGCTTTCCCGTTTGCTGATAGCCATGCGCGAAAACTCGCCAATGTTTACGTCAGCCCAGATAAGCCAAGTGAACCAATCATTGGCGGGACTCGGTTTTTGGGCTTGGTTCAAGACGGGCGCCGACTACACGCAGCATTTGCGCAACGCTATCGTTCGCAATCGCTTCAAGGTGTTCGGCTCGGATGACGGCCTCTCGGAGCATGCAGAGTTCGTGTTTCTCGATGCGTACAATGGGGAAGTCACCGCAAAGCTGAAAATGAACGGCGATGACCTAAATAACAGCATCGACATCTTGCTGGAAGGCATATGCAGCTACCTTGTTGAACATGTGTGGGAGATCGCATAGAGTTTGAATGCCGTATGAGACCCAATGATTAGTCGATCGGCGTCAAGGGCAACAGCGCGTGCGGGAATCTCCTTCGGCGGAGCGGCGCTGGGTATTACGACAGGGCGTACCGCGTGTCGGGGTACCCGTGGGCGGGTTCACGTCGGTGGTCGCCTCGGTGCTGCACCCGTACCTCTCGGACTACCGGGACCGGCCGGGGGAGATCTACGCGCGGTTCGTCGACCTGACGCGCGCGATGTTCGCGGTGGGGATAATCATGAGCGCCTGCCTGGTCGCCGCGCCCGGGGAGGTCGTGGCGGTGCTGTTCGGGGACCGGTGGGGCGACGCCGCGCCGCTCCTGCGCGCGCTGGGGGCAAGCGTGATGTTCCAGATGGTGACGTCGCTCACCGGCGCCGTGTTCCAGAGCCTCGGGGCGACGAGGGAGATGTTCTGGCCGGCCGTCCCCCTGCTCGCCAAGGCGGGCGCGTGCTGCGCGTGCTACGCGGCACTGCTGGCGGCGACGGGCCAGTGGCGCCACCTGCGCGCGATTCTGGGGCGTGGGTGATGTGGCTGTGTCAGGGGGACGGTTCTCTTGACACAGCTGGTGATCTACCTAGGCCCTCTCTCTACTGGTTCGACCAGGCGTTCTTGTCGGTCTGGCGTGGTGTGTCAAGAGAACCGTCCCCACGACACGAAGAGAGTTCCCAGCGCGTGCAGACCTTGTCGCTGGATGGGCTCGCCTGCTCAAGTGGATGTTGATGTCAGTGTTCAGTATTGCTGTTTGAAAAACAATCTAACACCCTTACAATAGCAGTAAGCTGCAGTGGGGCTCGACTTTCGGATGTGGTTCGCATTCGTGTAGCAATGGCTCCCATTTCAGAACGCGCCGCGCGGTATATTCGCAGCGGCGCATGCAGGCTTGTCCACTGGCCAGATGGAGTCCCGCTGTGGCGACTGAGTTATCTGAACAGTTTTTACGAATTAGAACGCGTGCAGATTTAGCTGCGTTTCTTGAGCTGACCTTGAAACAGCTCGGGTTTTTTGCTTTTTCTGGAACTAACTTGTATACGCGCTTCTCCATTCAGAAGAAGACGCCCGGGGCTGCACGGTCGATTAGCGCTCCTGCGAACTCTCTGAAAGCGGTTCAAGGTAGGGTAGCGCTCGTCCTATCCGAAATATACGAGGAGCAGAATCCTCCGGAGGCGGTCCATGGCTTTCGAATTGGTAGAGGGACGGTTTCGAATGCTGCTCCTCATGTCAAGCATGCGGTGCTGCTGAACGTTGACCTTAAGGACTTCTTCCCCAGCATAACTGCCGGGCGCATTCGTGGGCTGTTCAAAGCAGATCCTTTCGGTTTTCCTGACGAGGTTGCAGATGCGCTGACGAACATAGTCTGCCACGAGGGGTCGCTTCCGCAGGGGGCGCCGTCGTCTCCTGTGCTGAGCAACTACATTTGCAAACGCATGGATAAACAGTTGCTTGCGTATGCGAACAAGCACCGGGTTGTATACACGCGTTATGCTGACGACCTGACGTTTTCATCGTTCAACGAGCGTGCATTCAGGCGGGCGTTTCTGGCGGGGGATTCAGCTGAGATTCAGATTGCCGACGCTGTTCGCAGGATTCTAGAGTCAAATGGCTTTACAGTTAATAAGGCGAAGACCCGATTGGCTACCAGGTCATCTAGACAGCTTGTTACTGGCATTCTCGTGAATGAGAAGTGCAATTTCACTCGCGATGCCTACAGGGAGCTTCGTGTGCTTCTGTACAACTGGAAAGAATACGGCTGTAAAGTTGCGGCTGAACTGTACATTAAGCATGCCCCACGTTACGAAGTTGGCTTGTCCGGTAGGCGGGACGTTCCGATGGAGAAAGCCCTAAGGAATCACGTCAGAGGACGACTTGCCTACTACACGATGGTAACCGCTGGCAATGCGAAGCCATCTTGGCCGCTCATGAGATTGTGGACGATGTATAACGAAATAACAGGCGAGGATGTGCCGATCGTTGACCCCCGCGCTGCGGTTTGGCAATGCTGCGCGAACTACGATTACGAGTTCGGTGAGGGGGAGGAGCGGGATTGCTTCACGGGAGTCGGTAGCATTTTCGGTCTGTCAACGGGGGAGTTGGTGACGTGTGCTCACTGCGTCGAGGATATCGTGAAGCACGAGGCTCCTGATGATGCTTTGCTTTCAATAGAGTATGGAGGGCGTAGCAGTTGGGTGCGCATGGCGGACATTAAGCGTAACCATGAAGTTGACTTGGCTGTTCTTAGGGATGTTCCCGTGGAGATGTCGAAGTCTGCGGGCATCAGGGCTAACGGGACGTACCTTCCGCAGGTGGGCGAAACGGTTTGGGCATATGGATACGCTGATGGCGAAAATGTGCTTAGGTGTCTGGAGGCAAAGGTGGTGGAGATTTTCGATGATGCTAGGAAGTGCAGGGTGGATAGGCCCTTCATTCACGGCATGAGCGGTGGGCCTGTGGTGAGCTCTCGCTGTGAGGTAATCGGCGTAATTACGAATGGCAGTGCCGCACACGATTACGCTTACGATGGCGCTTTTGCTAGGATTGGGATGCTGGGGCTGCTCGAGTAGAAACTGATTGTCAACAGAAGTGTTTCATGTGATGCGGGCTTCGATTTCTTCCCCCTAATATGGACATGCCAGACGCAGCATAATTCGAGGGAGAGTCTTGTTTTGAGCACTGGCGGGTTTGGCGTATTAGTGCCAAGCGCTTTTCGCGTGGTTAAATATCAGTTCGTTTACGCCCGGCATCGAAGATCGGGAATAGTGCCGGAAAAGTTGGTATAGCGGGCTTTTCGAAGGGCATCCAGCTAACCACCTAGATCGTCGACTTCCCCATCTTATGCCGCCTCGAGCTCATCCGTAAGTTCCAGGCTTGCCGGTTCTTGACCCTGCCGACGACGCTCTGGGCTATCTGGTAGCTGCCTATCTGTTTGCCCTATCCCCCGACGGGGTTACCACGAAGCAAAACAGCCTCGAGGCCCCAGATTGTATAATTCGATTGGCATCCCGACAAAAAATGGGTGGGGGTTAAAGATGCGAGGAAAACGCCATGTTCTTCTATTCGTGTTGGTGCTTTTCAGCTCCCTTATCGGTGTCGTTGCGGCTCCTCGTCCCGCGTTCGCGGAAGAGGACGTTCAAGCGTGCATCGGGCTTACCGCGCTCGAGGCCAAAGCTGCCGCCGAGGCTCAGGGGCTTGAGCCCAAATTCATATCCTCGGACGACAAAGATGTCACCGAGGCTTTTTCTGCCAAAGGGGGCGATCCGGAGCTTTCCAAATCCAAAGTTACGGCGGCGAGTGTGTCGTGGCACTTGTTTTGGGCTGATACGGCCAATCTGGTGTTGGATTTCTCGGTCGAAGGGCGCCTTTTGGGATGCGTCGGGAAGTCGGCCGAAGACGGCGCTGCTGTGGCGGGGTTTTACCAATACGAGGCAGGATTCCGCAGCCTTTCGGACGTGGACGTGACGAAAGAGGTGGTAGGGGATGCCGCAATCGAGGAGGCCAAATCGGCTATTGTGAAAGAGGTCGAGTTCGGTGAGCGCTTCTTCGGGGGGAAATGGGTAAAATACTCGCTCGATTACGAATCTCGCGAACTCGGTCCTGCGCCAAAATACGAGAAGCTCAAGCTCGGGAAGAAGGCGGAGCTGCGGCATGTGACTATCACCGCTGGCAAGAAGGTCAAGGTGGTCGGAAATGGTTCGTACGTGCGCGTGCCGGTCAAGCTGGCAGCGCGAACCAACGTGACAATAAGGTATGACGATTTCGACGCGTACAAGGACAGCTTCTGCCATCGCAAACGCGAGAAGAAGAAGTACGCGAAAGACGAGATCGACAACAAGGTCAAACTACGGGCGGGGGAGACGGTCAAGACCGTCGTCTACGCTCCGTGGGGCGAGAAGTTCTCCTTCTCGAGCGACGAGGGCACTGCCTCTTGGATAATCGATCCGCCAAAGGGCGTTGTTGACGTTAACGCGAAGAGCTATCGTAAACAACTGCCTAATACGCGCGTTCGCATCGAGGCCCGGTTCTCTGATTTGAAACCCACGATTGAGTACTATGGCCCGGCCTCTCTTATGCTCCGTTGGGGCAGCTATGATCAGGGCGACGAATGCACGATACGGTGCAGGATAACGGATGCGCAATATGAGCAGCTGAAGGAAGCCAACGATACGATCGTGTCGGATGAGCAGTGGGGCATAGGCAATGCGGTGCGTACTAGAATTAACGGCGCGCGCGTGGAGGGCAGGCTTTATTCCATCTGGTATGAATACGAAGACGGCTACGGTGTATCTGGGCCCTGCCTTGACCAGGTAGAGGTTCTCGACGTGTGGTAAGGGCGTCAGCATCAAGCTAAATTAGCTCGCTAACACACAATTGAAATACCCATTCGTCATCGTCTCGTTTTCTCGGGATGCGGCGCCGCACTTTGTTGATAGCTGGTACCGTGATTGGTTGCTAGCTAGACGGTTTAATGCTTTATACTTGACGCATACATGAAGCGTTGTTGTAGCGGGGTGAGAATCATGAAGGCTGCTGAACGTGCCAAGGTAAATGCGGTAACACTTCTTTGCGCGGCTATCTTGTTCTTTGTTTGCTCAGCAATTACTTGTCCCGCGCAAGCGCATGCTGTGAATGAGCCTGCAGATAACGCGGGCCTTTCTATTGAAACTGGAGCTTATGTTCCTTACGCTTACAATCGGGTAGTGCAAGATTCGGCAGAATCGCGGGCTATTGCGATTACGGACTCAAACATAAGCGTAGTGGCCGACGAAACTGCTACGGTATATTTGACGGGGCAGAGCGCCAATGCGATTAAGTGGGAGTCGTCTGATTCGCAGATAGTGGTAATCGATACCTCAACAACTCGAAAAGCGGTTATCAAGGGTGTAGGAAAAGGGACAGCAACTATTATTGCGACAGACGAGGATGGCAATTCTGCGACATGCAGCGTACATGTTGCGTTGCCGGAGTTCTCGATAACAGAATCGATGAAACTTGTTGTCGAAGATTTAGGTTGTATAAACGTAGAGACAGGACGGGCTGCAAGCTGGAAATCCTCGAACAATGACATATTGAGCATTACTGAAAGCGAATTTTATCATGCTGACATAAAAGCGGAGGGTGTTGGTACGGTGACCGTTACCGCTGTTGATAAGTATGGAACAGAGTCTAGGTGCACGGTCATAATAAGGCAGCAAGAGTTTGAGATATATGCATCCCCCTCTTGCAGCGACGTTTACTATGATGATGGCTATGGTAGCTACAATCGAGAAGCGATTTTCTCATATTACAATCATTACAATGAGTATGGATACTATGAATCGCTTGACTATTACGAGGTTGGGGTTGCAGCAGGGCAGATATCAAGCTGTATTTCAGCCAACAGCAAAGTTGTCAGCGTCGTGGGAGAATACGGCAGCTTTTACATATATCCAAAAGGCGTGGGAACAACAACGGTGACAGCCGTCGACCCATACGGCGAAAAAGAAACAATAACGTGCACTGTGGAATTGAATTATTTCACAGATAGGGAAACCGAATATGCCAATTACGATGAATTAGAAATCGTGAAGGAGTATAGATATAAGAACTTGAAGTACGGTAGTGGGAGCTTGCAGGGAGTAACGTTTTCTAAAGCAAAGATAACCGCCGTCATTAAAGGGAAAACGTATGGTGCTACCGCGAAGGGAAACGGTACGTACTCCATCAAAGTGCCAAAGTACATAAAGATCAATACGCCGATAACGATTAGAGCATCGCAGTATGGAGCAACAAGGATATACACGCGGCACGTGGTAAGCAATAAGCCGAAAATTAGTTTATCTTCGGTAAGAAAATCAAGCAAAGTAGTGACTCTCAAGCTGAAGGATGTTCATAAAGGGGATTACATTAAACTAACAATCGGCAAGAAATCGTACAAAAAGAAGGTTGTCAAAGATTTGGCGAAAGTAACTTACAAAATCAAAACCAAGAAGCAGAAAAAAGGGCAGAAGGTGATAGCTACCGTTTACAATAAGTTCAAACAAAAATTGTCAGCAAAGACCAAGAAAGTCAAATAGCCATAATCGTGTCGGCCGTTTGAGCAATGTCTAAGATGCGATTATTAGACCGCCTTGGTTCCTGTAGTATCTAATCCACCCAGATAGCGGAAAACGCTATGCTGGCGATGCGATGTGGTACTGTCAAGAATCTTGCGCACTTTGCCTCAACACCCTGTAGCGCGTCGGCATGATCACTCGTCAAGCAGGGACACGTCCAGGTACCTCCTCGATTCCCATTCGCTGTCGGCGACGTACTTGAGCCTGGCGGCCACCAGCATGAGCGCCGACTTGCCGTCCGAGAAGGTGCCGACGACGCGGGTCCGCCTCCTGATCTCGCGGTTCAGGCGTTCGATCGAGTTGTTGGTGCGGATGCGGCGCCAGTGCTCCATCGGGAACCTGGTGTACGTGAGCGTCTCGACGTAGCCCTCGCGGACGACATTGGCCGCCTCCTTCAGCCTCATCTCCTCCAGGTCGGACGCGACCTGGAGCGCCTTCTCCTCGCTGGCCTCGAACGACTCCTGCGCGTGTATGGCCTTGAGCTTGCCGGCCACGAGCTTGCGCCTCGACTTCGGGTCCTTGGACATGACGTTGCGGTAGAAGTGCACCGTGCAGCGCTGATAGGCCGCCTCCGGGAAGACCTCGGCGATGGCGCCCACCATGCCGGCGGCCTTGTCGCCGGTGAACATGCGAACGCCGCGCAGCCTGCGCGACTTCAGCCACGAGAGGAACTCCCGCCAGCACTCGACCGACTCCGTGAACCCCTCGGCGGCGCCGATGACCTCGCGGAACCCGTCGTCGTTGACTCCTATGGCCACCATCACCGCCACGTTCTCGAAGGCGCCGCCCCAGGCGCGCTTCAGGTAGATGCCGTCGACGTAGACGTAGCGGTACTCGCAGGTGAGCGGCCGGTTGCGCCATTCCTCGATGGAGTCGAACGCCTTCTCGTTGAGGTTCGACACCGTCCCCGGCGACACGCTCGCGCCCCAGAGGATCTCGCTGACGTCCTCGACGCGGCGCGCGGACACGCCCGCGAGGTGCATCTCGACTATCGCCTCCTCGACGGACACCTCGCGCCTCTTGTAGCGCTCGATG